>NZ_JBHXSG010000019.1:0-140264 GCF_042714835.1 Streptomyces sp. NPDC058678
GAGCGCCCTGCCCGCCCCTCCGGCCGGCGGCGCCCGGGCCCGGGCGCCCGCCCGCCCCGCCGCCCGGCGGCGCCCCGCCCCGCGGCCCCTCGTGTCATCCGGCTGGGCAGCCCCCGGCCCCGGTTGCGCATGGTCGGCCTGGCGCTGACCCTCGTACTGATCGCCTTCGTCGTACGACTGCTCCAGGTGCAGGCCGTCGACGCGAGCACGTACGCCGCCAAGGCCGAGCAGAACCGGTACGTCGGCTACACCCTGGCCGCCGAGCGCGGCGGGATCACCGACCGCGCGGGCGTGGCCCTGGCGACCAGCGAGGACGCGTACAACATCACCGCGGACCCCACGCTGTTCAACCGTAAGCAGCTGAAGATCGACGACGGGCCCGAGCAGGCGGCCGCCCTGCTCGCCCCGATCCTCGGCCAGGAGCAGGACGCGATCGTCAAGAAGCTCAGGCCGGCGGACAAGAAACTCCGCTACGTCGTGCTCGCCAACCGGCAGACCCCGCAGGTCTGGAAGCAGATCAAGGACCTCAAGACCGCGCTGTCCACCAAGGCCGAGACCGACCCGGGCACGGTCAACGTCCTCGCGGGCGTCCTGGCCGTGCCCACCAGCAAGCGCGTGTACCCGAACGGGGATCTCGCCGCCGGGATACTGGGCTGGGTCAACGCCGAGGGCAAGGGCGGCGGCGGTGTCGAGCAGCAGCTGAACGGCCTGCTGGCCGGCAAGGACGGCAAGATCCGCTACGCCCAGTCCGGAGGCCGCCAGGTGCCGACCGTGGGCTCCACCGAGACGCCCGCCGTGCCCGGCAGCGACGTCGAGCTCACCATCGACCGCGACATCCAGTGGGCCGCGCAGAACGCCATCACCGAGCAGGTCGAGAAGTCCAAGGCGGACCGCGGCTATGTGATCGTGCAGGACACCCGGACCGGCGAGGTCCTCGCCATGGCCAACTCGCCCGGCTTCGACCCGAACGACCTGTCCAAGGCGAGCGGGCTCAACATGGGCAACGCGGCGCTCCAGGACGCGTACGAGCCCGGCTCCACCGCGAAGGTCATGTCGATGGCCGCCGTACTGGAGGAGAACGTCGCCACGCCCGACACGCATGTCGTCGTGCCCAACCGGCTGCACCGCGGCGACCGGCTCTTCAAGGACGACATCGACCACCCGACGTGGTACCTCACGCTCAACGGCGTGCTCGCCAAGTCCAGCAACATCGGCACGATCCTGGCCACCGGGCAGCTCGGCAAGACGCAGGCGGAGGCCAACCAGGTCCTCTACTCGTACCTGCGCAAGTTCGGCCTGGGCAGCTACACCGGGCTCGGCTTCCCCGGCGAGACGCCGGGCATCCTCGCCGGGCCCGACAAGTGGTCGACCTCGCAGCAGTACACGATTCCTTTCGGCCAGGGCGTGTCCCTCAACGCGATGCAGGCGGCGTCGGTCTACTCGACCATCGCCAACGGCGGTGTCCGCGTCGAACCCACGCTCGTCCGCGGCACGAAGGGACCCGACGGACGCTTCGCCCCTGCCGCTCAGCCGAAGAAGACAAGGGTCGTCAGCGCCAAGACGGCCAAGACCCTCGCCCGGATGCTGGAGTCCGTCGTGGACGACGTGGAGGGCACCGGTACGAAGGCGCGGATCCCCGGCTACCGGGTCGCGGGCAAGACGGGCACGGCCAACCGCGTGGATCCGGCCACCGGCAAGTACAAGGGCTACACCTCGTCCTTCGCCGGATTCGCCCCCGCCGACAAGCCTCGCGTCACCGTCTACTGCGCGATCCAGAACGCCACCGAGGGCAGCTACTTCGGTGGCCAGATCTGCGGTCCCGTCTACAAGCAGGTGATGGAGTTCGCCCTGAAGACCCTCCAGGTACCGCCCACCGGGGCCAAGGCCGCGAAACTTCCGGTCGCCTTCACACCCTGACCGTCTCTGTTCAGCACGGAACCCCCAGGAACCAGCTCGTGACAACGATCACCCCCGATTCCGGCAACCAGGGCACGCCCGTGCCCTCACTTCGCTCCGAAGCGGGTGCGCCCGGTACGCTCACCGCCGTGCCACACGCCGATCAGTCCCAAACCACCCAGAAGGGCGCACCCGTGACATATCCGGGACCGCCCAGGCCGGTCCGGATCTCCGCCACACCCCTCGCGGAGCTCGCCGATCAGCTGGGTGTCGTGCAGCCGGAAGCCCCGGAGAGCGCGGCCGGAGTCTCGGGCATCACCCACGACTCCCGTGCCGTCCGTCCCGGCGACCTGTACGCCGCCCTCCCGGGGGCCCGCCTGCACGGCGCCGACTTCGTCACCCAGGCCGCGGGCCTCGGCGCGGTCGCCGTGCTGACCGACCCGACGGGCGCCGAGCGGGCCGCCGCCACCGGGCTCCCGGTGCTGGTCGTCGACGACCCGCGCGCGGAGATGGGCGAACTGGCGGCCACGATCTACGGCCACCCGGGCCCTGATCTGCTCCAGATCGGCATCACCGGCACCTCCGGCAAGACCACCACCGCCTACCTGGTCGAGGGCGGTCTGAAGACGGCCAAGTCCACCGGACTGATCGGCACGGTGGAGATGCGCATCGGCGACGAGCGCATCAAGTCCGAGCGCACCACCCCCGAAGCCACCGACCTCCAGGCCCTGTTCGCCGTCATGCGCGAGCGCGGGGTCGAGGCGGTCGCCATGGAGGTCTCCAGCCACGCCCTGGTCCTCGGCCGGGTCGACGGCTGCGTCTTCGACATCGGCGTCTTCACCAACCTGAGCCCGGAACACATGGAGTTCCACTCCGACATGGAGGACTACTTCCGGGCCAAGGCGCAGCTGTTCACGCCGAAACGCAGCAGGCTCGGCGTCGTCAACTTCGACGACGAGTACGGGCGCAGGCTGGCCAAGGAGGCCACCGTCCCGGTCGTCACCTTCTCCGCCGAGGGCCACCCGGACGCCGACTGGCGCGCCGAGGACGTCCAAGTCGGGCCCATGGACTCGACGTTCACCGTGATCGGCCCCGAGCGGGAGCGGATCACGGCCAGGTCGCCGCTCGCCGGCCCCTTCAACGTGGCGAACACCCTCGCCGCGATCGTCGCCCTCGCCGCCGCCGGCCTCGACCCGCAGGCCGCGGCCGACGGCATCGCCGCCGTGCCCGGTGTGCCGGGCCGACTGGAGCACGTGGACGCCGGACAGCCGTACCTCGCGGTCGTCGACTACGCCCACAAGACGGACGCCGTCGAATCGGTGCTGCGCGCCCTGCGCAAGGTCACCGAGGGCCGGCTGCACATCGTGCTCGGCTGCGGCGGCGACCGGGACAAGACCAAGCGGATGCCGATGGGCGCCGCCGCGGCCCGGCTCGCCGACACCGCCGTACTGACCTCCGACAACCCCCGTGGCGAGGACCCCCTCGCGATCCTCGCCACGATGCTCCAGGGCGCGGCCTCCGTGCCCGCGCACGAGCGCGGCGAGGTCCAGGTCTTCGAGGACCGGGCCGCCGCTATCGCCGCCGCCGTCGCCCGAGCCGAGCCCGGCGACACCGTGCTGGTCGCGGGCAAGGGCCACGAGCAGGGCCAGGACATCGCCGGGGTGGTCCGTCCCTTCGACGACCGCCAGGTGCTTCGCGAAGCTATCCAGAAGACCCAGGGATGAACTTGTGATCGCCCTCTCTCTCGCCGAGATCGCCTCAGTCGTCGGCGGGCAGACGCACGACATACCGGATCCGTCCGTGCAGGTCACCGGACCGGTCGTCCGGGACTCCCGCGAGGCCGGGCCCGGCACCCTCTTCGTCGCCTTCGTCGGCGAGCGCGTGGACGGCCACGACTTCGCACAGGCCGTCGTCGAAGCGGGCGCGGTCGCCGTACTGGCGTCGCGCCCCGTAGGCGTGCCCGCGATCGTCGTCGAGGACGTCCAGACGGCTCTCGGCGCCCTCGCGCGTCATGTCGTACGACGGCTCGGCGCGACCCTCGTAGCCCTCACCGGCTCCGCCGGCAAGACCAGCACCAAGGACCTGATCGCCCAGGTGCTCCAGCACAAGGCGCCGACGGTGTTCACACCCGGCTCGCTCAACAACGAGATCGGGCTGCCGCTGACCGCGCTCAGCGCCACCGAGGAGACGCGGTTCCTCGTCCTGGAGATGGGCGCCCGCGGCATCGGCCACATCCGCTACCTCGCCGATCTGACGCCGCCGAAGATCGGCCTCGTCCTCAACGTCGGGACCGCCCACATCGGCGAGTTCGGCGGCCGCGAGCAGATCGCGCAGGCCAAGGGCGAGCTGGTGGAGGCCCTTCCCTCAGCGGACGAGGGCGGTGCCGCGATCCTCAACGCGGACGATCCGCTCGTACGGGCCATGGCGTCCCGTACGAAGGCGAAGGTGATCCTTTTCGGAGAGTCCGGCGAAGCGGACGTACGTGCCGAGAACGTGAGACTCACGGACAGCGGACAGCCCGCCTTCCTGCTTCGTACACCCTCCGGTGCAAGCGAAGTGACCATGCGCCTGTACGGTGAGCACCACGTGTCGAACGCGCTCGCCGCGGCCGCCGTCGCCCACGAGCTGGGCATGTCCGCGGAAGAGATCGCCACCGCGCTCTCCGAGGCGGGCTCCCTCTCCCGCTGGCGTATGGAGGTCACCGAGCGCCCGGACGGCGTGACGGTCGTCAACGACGCCTACAACGCGAACCCCGAGTCCATGCGAGCCGCTTTGCGCGCGCTCGCGGCCATGGGCAAGGGGCGGCGGACCTGGGCGGTGCTCGGCAAGATGGCCGAGCTCGGGGACGAGGCGCTCGCCGAGCACGACGCGGTCGGACGGCTCGCCGTCCGGCTCAATGTCGGCAAGCTCGTCGCGGTCGGGGGCAGGGAAGCGTCCTGGCTCCAACTGGGCGCATATAACGAGGGTTCGTGGGGTGAGGAGTCGGTGCACGTGTCCGACGCACAGGCGGCGATCGACCTGTTGCGCAGCGAGTTGCGCCCGGGAGACGTCGTACTCGTGAAGGCGTCCCGTTCGGTCGGCCTGGAGAGCATCGCCGAGGCGCTGCTGGCAACCGGTGCCGAGGGTGAGGTCGCAGCCCGATGATGAAGCAGATCCTGTTCGCAGGAGTCATTGGCCTCTTCCTCACCCTGGTCGGCACCCCGCTGCTGATCAAGCTGCTGGCCCGCAAGGGCTACGGCCAGTACATCCGCGACGACGGCCCGCGCACGCACGGCAGCAAGCGCGGTACGCCGACCATGGGCGGTATCGCCTTCATCTTCGCGACGGTCGCCGCGTACTTCCTGTCGAAGGTCATCACCGGCTACACCCCGACCTACTCCGGTCTGCTCGTCCTCGGCCTGATGGTCGGCATGGGCCTGGTCGGCTTCCTCGACGACTACATCAAGATCGTCAAGCGGCGTTCGCTGGGCCTCAGGGCCAAGGCGAAGATGGCCGGCCAGCTGATCGTGGGCATCAGCTTCGCCGTGCTCTCGCTGCAGTTCGCGGACGTCCGCGGCAACACCCCGGCCTCCACGAAGCTGTCGTTCATCACGGACTTCGGCTGGACGATCGGCCCGGTGCTGTTCGTCGTCTGGGCGCTGTTCATGATCCTCGCGATGTCGAACGGCGTGAACCTGACGGACGGTCTGGACGGCCTGGCCACAGGCGCCTCCGTCCTCGTCTTCGGTGCCTACACCTTCATCGGTGTCTGGCAGTTCCAGGAGTCCTGCGCCAACGGCGAGAGCCTGACCAACCCGGGCGCCTGTTACGAGGTACGCGATCCGCTCGACCTCGCGGTCATCGCCTCCGCGCTGATGGGTGCATGCCTCGGCTTCCTGTGGTGGAACACCTCGCCCGCCAAGATCTTCATGGGTGACACCGGTTCGCTGGCCCTCGGCGGTGTGCTCGCCGGTCTCGCGATCTGCTCCCGCACCGAGCTGCTGATCGCCCTCCTCGGCGGCCTGTTCGTCCTCATCACCATGTCGGTCGTCATCCAGGTCGGCTCCTTCCGCATGACCGGCAAGCGCGTCTTCCGGATGGCGCCACTCCAGCACCACTTCGAACTCAAGGGGTGGTCCGAAGTCCTTGTGGTGGTCCGCTTCTGGATCATCCAGGGCATCTGTGTGATCGTCGGCCTGGGCCTGTTCTACGCGGGATGGGCGGCGGACAAGTGACCGACTGGCAGGGCAAGCGCGTCACCGTCGCCGGGCTCGGCGTCTCCGGCATCCCGGCCGCCAAGGTGCTGCACGAACGCGGCGCTCTCGTCACGGTCGTCAACGACGGCGACGACGAGCGGGCCCGTGCCCAGGCGGCCGAACTGGAGGACCTCGGCATCACCGTGCGCCTCGGTGACGGCGCGACCCTGCCGGAGGGCACCGAGCTCATCGTCACGGCCCCCGGCTGGAAGCCGGACAAGCCCCTGTTCGCGGCGGCACGCGCCGCCGGCGTGCCGGTCTGGGGCGACGTCGAACTCGCCTGGCGGCTGCGCGGACCCGACGCCGCGCCCTGGCTCGCCGTCACCGGCACCAACGGCAAGACCACGACCGTCCAGATGCTCGCCTCCATCCTGAAGGCGGCGGGCCTGCGCACGGCGGCGGTCGGCAACATCGGCGTCTCGCTCCTCGACGCGGTCCTCGGCGAGGAGCAGTACGACGTCCTCGCGGTGGAGCTGTCGAGCTACCAGCTCCACTGGGCGCCCTCGCTGCGCGCCCACTCCGCCGCCGTACTGAACCTGGCGCCCGACCACCTCGACTGGCACGGCTCCATGGCGGCGTACGCCGCCGACAAGGGCCGTATCTACGAGGGCAATCGCGTCGCGTGCGTCTACAACCTCGCCGACCGGGCCACCGAGGACCTGGTGCGCGAGGCGGACGTCGAGGAGGGCTGCCGGGCCATCGGTTTCACCCTCGGCGCGCCCGCGCCCTCCCAACTCGGCGTGGTGGACGGCATCCTGGTCGACCGCGCCTTCGTGGAGGACCGGCACAAGAACGCCCAGGAGCTGGCGGAGGTCTCCGACGTCAACCCGCCCGCCCCCCACAACATCGCCAACGCCCTTGCGGCGGCCGCCCTCGCGCGTGCCTTCGGGGTGCCCGCGACGGCCGTACGGGACGGCCTGAGGGCCTTCACACCGGACGCCCACCGCATCGCGCACGTGGCCGACATCGGCCAGGTCGCCTACGTCGACGACTCCAAGGCCACCAACACCCACGCCGCAGAAGCCTCGTTGGCGGCCTACGAGTCGATCGTGTGGATCGCTGGGGGTCTCGCGAAGGGCGCGACCTTCGACGAGCTGGTGACGGGGGCGGCGAAGCGGCTGCGCGGGGTCGTCCTCATCGGCGCGGACCGCGCGCTGATCCGCGAAGCCCTGGCGCGACACGCCCCGGAAGTACCCGTCGTCGACCTCGAGCGGACCGACACTGGGGCGATGCTCCAGGCAGTCCAGGAAGCGAAGCGGCTCGCCGCCGCGGGCGACACGGTCCTGCTGGCCCCGGCCTGTGCCTCCATGGACATGTTCACCAACTACAACCAGCGCGGTGACGCGTTCGCGGAGGCGGTTCGCGAACTCGGCGCCTGACCCGGCCGCCTGCCGGGCGGACCTTGGGAGGGACGCGTGGGACCGTCGACGTACAGTGAGGTCTGCGATGCCCGGTAGCCGTACCGGGCGGCCGCCCGTGCGGCGGGCCGTGAGACGTCCCGCCACCCCCCGGGCACCGCGCGAGAACCCGATCCTCAGCCTGTACCTGCGCGCCCGCCGCGCCTGGGACCGGCCGCTGACCGCGTACTACCTGATCCTCGGCGGCAGTCTGCTGATCACCGTGCTCGGGCTGGTGATGGTCTACTCGGCCTCCCAGATCACCGCCCTGCAGATGTCCCTGCCGGGCTCGTACTTCTTCCGCAAGCAGCTCCTCGCGGCCGTCATCGGCGGGGTACTGCTGCTGGCCGCCTCCCGCATGCCGGTGAAGCTGCACCGGGCGCTCGCCTACCCGATCCTCGCGGGCGCGGTCTTCCTGATGGCCCTGGTGCAGATCCCGGGGATAGGGATGTCGGTCAACGGCAACCAGAACTGGATCTCCCTCGGCGGCTCCTTCCAGATCCAGCCCAGCGAGTTCGGCAAGCTCGCCCTCGTGCTGTGGGGTGCCGACCTGCTCGCCCGCAAGCAGGACAAGAAGCTGTTGACCCAGTGGAAGCACATGCTCGTGCCGCTCGTGCCGGTCGCCTTCATGCTGCTCGGGCTGATCATGCTCGGCGGTGACATGGGTACGGCGATCATCCTCACCGCGATCCTGTTCGGGCTGCTGTGGCTGGCGGGCGCGCCGACCCGGCTGTTCGTCGGGGTGCTGTCGATCGCCGCCACGCTGGGTGTGATCCTCATCAGGACCAGCCCCAACCGCATGGCCCGGCTGCAGTGCATCGGTGCCACCGAGCCGAAGTCCGGAGTGGCCGACTGCTGGCAGGCCGTGCACGGCATCTACGCCCTGGCCTCCGGTGGACTCTTCGGTTCCGGGCTCGGTGCGAGTGTGGAAAAATGGGGCCAACTCCCGGAAGCGCACACGGACTTCATCTTCGCCGTCACCGGTGAGGAACTGGGCCTGGCGGGGACGCTGTCCGTGCTCGCCCTCTTCGCGGCCCTAGGCTATGCGGGTATCCGCGTGGCCGGACGCACGGAGGACCCCTTCGTGAGGTATGCCGCGGGAGGTGTGACCACCTGGATCACCGCACAGGCGGTGATCAACATGGGTGCGGTGCTCGGCCTGCTGCCGATCGCCGGTGTCCCCCTCCCGCTGTTCTCCTACGGAGGGTCCGCCCTGCTGCCGACCATGTTCGCCATCGGGTTGCTGATCGCCTTCGCGCGAGAGGATCCCGCTGCGCGGATGGCGCTTTCGATGCGGCAACCCCGCTTTGGTAGAAAGCGGGCGGGAGGCCCTGTGCGGGGGCCTCGGAGATGGAACACGATGAGACGGCGTGCCTCGGCGGCGCGTTCGTCCGGAGAGCGGTGAATTTCGGTGCATGTCGTACTCGCCGGTGGGGGGACCGCCGGCCACATCGAGCCCGCGCTCGCCCTCGCGGACGCCCTGCGCAGGCAGGACCCGACCGTGGGAATCACGGCCCTGGGCACGGAGCGCGGTCTGGAGACCCGGCTCGTACCGGAGCGGGGCTATGACCTCGCGCTGATCCCCGCGGTACCGCTGCCACGCAAGCCGACCCCCGAGCTGATCACCGTCCCGGGCCGGCTGCGCGGCACGATCAAGGCCGCCGAGCAGATCCTGGAGCGCACCAAGGCGGACGCCGTCGTCGGCTTCGGCGGGTACGTGGCCCTGCCCGGCTACCTCGCCGCCAAGCGCCTCGGCGTGCCGATCATCATCCACGAGGCCAACGCCCGACCCGGCCTCGCCAACAAGATCGGCTCCCGGTACGCGGCCAAGGTGGCCGTCTCCACCCCGGACAGCAAGCTGCGCGACGCCCGCTACATCGGCATCCCGCTGCGCCGCTCCATCGCCACCCTCGACCGGGCGGCCATGCGCCCCGAGGCCCGCGCCGCCTTCGGGCTCGACCCGAACCTGCCGACGCTGCTGGTCTCCGGCGGCTCGCAGGGTGCGCGTCGGCTCAACGAGGTGGTCCAGCAGGTCGCGCCGTACCTCCAGCAGGCCGGGATTCAGATCCTTCACGCGGTCGGCCCGAAGAACGAACTGCCGCAGGTGCACCAGATGCCGGGGATGCCCCCGTACATCCCGGTACCGTACGTGGACCGGATGGACCTCGCGTACGCCGCGGCCGACATGATGCTCTGCCGCGCGGGCGCGATGACCGTCGCCGAACTCTCCGCCGTCGGACTCCCGGCCGCCTATGTCCCGCTGCCCATCGGCAACGGTGAACAGCGGCTGAACGCCCAGCCGGTGGTCAAGGCCGGCGGCGGACTCCTGGTGGACGACGCGGACCTGACGCCCGAGTGGGTGCAGCAGAACGTGCTGCCCGTGCTCGCCGACCCGCACCGGCTGTACCAGATGTCCCGTTCCGCCGGTGAGTTCGGCCGCCGGGACGCCGACGACCTGCTCGTCGGCATGGTGTACGAGGCGATCGCCGCCAACCGTGCACGCCGATAGGACTGTACCGAGGCCCGTATGACCGGAAGGCAGGGAGCGTGGCCGGATCGACGACCGCCGAGCGCGGTGAACGCCAGCAGGAGTCGTCCGGCCCGCCGCCTGTCCGGAGGATCGCCACCCCCCGCCTTCGTACGATCATCATTCTCGCCGTCGCGCTGGTGCTCGCCGGTGCCGGATCCGTCTGGGTCCTGTACGGCTCGAACTGGCTGCGCGTGGAGCAGGTATCGGTCGCCGGGACAAGGGTTCTGACGCCCGCGCAGGTCCGAGAGGCCGCCGATGTGCCGGTCGGATCGCCCCTGATTTCCGTCGACACCGATGCGATCGAGGCACGACTGCGCCGGAAATTGCCCCGAATTGACGTGGTTGACGTAGTGCGTTCCTGGCCCCACGAAATCGGGCTGAAAGTGACTGAGCGTACTCCGGTTCTGCTTGTCCAAAAGGGCGGAAACTTTGTCGAAGTGGACGAGGAAGGTGTCCGATTCGCCACGGTTTCCGAGGCCCCGAAAGGCGTGCCCGCACTGGAATTGACGCTGTCTCAGCCGGGCTCGCGCGCCGCGAGCCTGCGCCGATTCGGCGAGGGCCGATTGCTGCGGGAGGCGGTCAGCGTCGCCCGTGCCATTCCGGCCGCCGTCGCGCATCGGACTGAGACCCTCAAGGTGCGTTCGTACGACGACATCTCACTGGAGTTGAGCGACGGGCGGACCGTCGCCTGGGGGAGCAGCGAGAAGGGGGCCGCGAAGGCCCGTACGCTCACGGCTCTCATGAAAGCCTCTCCTGAGGCGCGGTTCTTCGACGTCAGCGTTCCCACGGCGCCCGCGTCATCGGGGAGTTGACGCACATCCGCGCAGGCCAGCACCCTGGTTGGGCAGCGCTATGGCTGATCACATAGGGTGAAAAGAAAAACGGGAGGTTCGGCGTGTTCGTTGAACGTGCGCCACTTGTCGACTTAGTGTCCTGTTCAGAAGACTCCAGGGAACAGACACACTGGTAACCCTAAACTTCAACGTTAGGGTTCGGGTCGGCGATACGGACCGTCCCAAATCGGCATCAGTCGTCGGACCGCGGCAAGGCCCGTGAGGCGGCGACACGTAACTCGAGGCGAGAGGCCTTCGACGTGGCAGCACCGCAGAACTACCTCGCAGTCATCAAAGTCATCGGTGTCGGCGGCGGTGGTGTCAATGCCATCAACCGGATGATCGAGGTCGGTCTCAAGGGCGTCGAGTTCATCGCCATCAACACCGACGCACAGGCGCTGTTGATGAGCGACGCCGACGTCAAACTCGACGTCGGCCGCGAACTCACCCGCGGACTCGGCGCCGGAGCCAACCCGGCCGTGGGCCGCAAGGCCGCCGAGGACCACCGAGAGGAGATCGAGGAGGTCCTCAAGGGGGCCGACATGGTCTTCGTGACGGCCGGTGAAGGTGGCGGCACAGGCACCGGCGGCGCACCCGTCGTGGCCAACATCGCACGCACCCTGGGCGCCCTCACCATCGGCGTGGTCACGCGTCCGTTCACCTTCGAGGGACGGCGCCGCGCCAACCAGGCCGAGGACGGCATCGCCGAACTCCGCGAAGAGGTCGACACCCTCATCGTCATCCCGAACGACCGGCTGCTGTCCATCTCGGACCGCCAGGTCTCGGTCCTCGACGCCTTCAAGTCGGCGGACCAGGTCCTGCTCTCCGGTGTCCAGGGCATCACCGACCTCATCACCACGCCCGGCCTGATCAACCTCGACTTCGCCGACGTCAAGTCGGTCATGTCCGAGGCCGGCTCGGCCCTCATGGGCATCGGCTCGGCCCGTGGCGACGACCGTGCGGTGGCCGCGGCCGAGATGGCGATCTCCTCGCCGCTGCTGGAGGCGTCCATCGACGGCGCCCGCGGTGTGCTCCTCTCCATCTCCGGCGGTTCCGACCTCGGCCTGTTCGAGATCAACGAGGCCGCCCAGCTGGTGAGCGAGGCCGCCCACCCCGAGGCCAACATCATCTTCGGCGCGGTCATCGACGACGCCCTCGGCGACGAGGTCCGGGTCACCGTGATCGCGGCCGGCTTCGACGGCGGCCAGCCGCCGGCCCGCCGGGACAACGTCCTCGGTTCGGCCTCGTCGTCGACCTCGGGCCGCCGTGAGGAGCCCACTCCGGTACGGCAGACCGAGAGCCGCCCGTCCTTCGGCTCGCTCGGCAGTGTCACGCCGAAGGAGGAGTCGGAGCAGGCGCCCGAGCCGGTGGCCGACCTTCCGGTCTCCCCGCCGGTCCCGCCGTCGCGGTCCTACTCGGACAGCGCGGCCGAGGAACTGGACGTGCCGGACTTCCTGAAGTGATAGACCAGCGCTCCGGAACGAGCACTGTGAACGGCGCGCACTTCGCCTTCACCGACAGGTGGGGCGGGGTGAGCGCCGTTCCGTACGAGGAGCTCAACCTCGGCGGAGCGGTCGGCGACGATCCCGAGGCCGTACGGACCAACCGTGAACTGGCCGCCAAGTCCCTGGGGCTGGACGCGGCTCAGGTGGTCTGGATGAACCAGGTGCACGGGGCCGACGTGGTCGTGGTGGACCGACCCTGGGGTTCCGCTTCGCGGATCCCCTCGGTGGACGCGGTCGTCACCGCCCGGCGCGGACTCGCCCTCGCCGTCCTCACCGCCGACTGCACTCCCGTTCTGCTCGCCGACCCGGTCGCCAAGGTCGCCGCCGCGGCCCACGCGGGCCGGCCCGGCATGATCGCCGGGGTCGTCCCCGCCGCCGTACGGGCCATGACCGAACTCGGTGCCGAACCGTCCCGGATCGTCGCCCGCACCGGACCCGCGGTCTGCGGCCGGTGCTACGAAGTGCCGGACGCCATGCGTGCCGAGGTGGCCGCCGTCGAACCGGCGGCGCACGCCGAGACGAGCTGGGGTACGCCCGCGGTCGACGTGACCGCCGGAGTGCACGCGCAGCTCGAGCGGCTCGGGGTGCACGACCGGGAGCAGTCGCCGGTGTGCACGCTGGAGTCGGGGGACCACTTCTCGTACCGCCGCGATCGCACCACGGGGCGACTCGCGGGATATGTGTGGTTGGACTGAGGGGCATGACGAACCGTCAGGACGAACTCGCCGGAAACCTGGCGAAGGTGGAGGAGCGCATCGGCGCCGCGTGTGCGGCCGCCGGGCGGGGGCGTGAGGAAGTCACGCTGATCGTGGTCACCAAGACCTATCCCGCGAGTGATGTGCGGATGCTTTCGGAACTCGGTGTGCGTCATGTCGCCGAGAACCGCGACCAGGACGCGGCACCCAAGGCTGCGGAATGCGCGGACTTGCCCCTTGAATGGCATTTCGTCGGTCAGTTGCAGACCAACAAGGTGCGATCTGTGGTCGGTTACGCGGATATCGTGCAGTCCGTCGATCGTTCCAAGCTGGTGACGGCCCTGTCGAAGGAGGCCGTGCGGGTCGGGCGCGAAGTGGGCTGCCTGATCCAGGTGGCGCTCGACGCGGGAGCGAGCGGGAGAGGGGAGCGGGGTGGCGTAGGACCTGGCGGGATCCAGGAGTTGGCCGACCTCGTCGCCGACGCTTCGGGGCTGCGGCTCGACGGGCTGATGACCGTCGCTCCGCTCACCGGGGAGTACGCGGGGCGCGAACAGGCGGCGTTCGAGCGGTTGATGGATTTGTCGACCGACCTGCGCCGGGCGCATCCGGCTGCGAACATGGTCTCCGCAGGGATGAGTGCGGACCTCGAACAGGCCGTGGCGGCCGGGGCGACACATGTACGCGTCGGTACCGCGGTACTCGGAGTACGCCCCAGGCTCGGGTAACGTCGCCAGGAAGTCGGACCACAGCAGAAAATATGGTCATTACCGCAGCATAGCGGGCATAACGACCTCGTGGATCGCGGGCACTTGGCAGTCGTCAGCCGATCCACCACAGAGCGGAGGACTCAGAGAATGGCCGGCGCGATGCGCAAGATGGCGGTCTACCTCGGCCTCGTGGAGGACGATGGGTACGACGGCCGCGGTTTTGATCCCGACGACGACTTCGAACCCGAGCTGGATCCGGAGCCCGAGCGGGACCGGCGACGGCATGAGCTGTCGCACCAGTCGCACGGCTCGCACCAGTCCCACCAGGCACATCAGCCTGAAAGGGACGAACCGGTGCGAATGGTGCAGCCTCCGGTGTCACGCGACCCGCTGCCCCGATCCGCTTCGCTAGGCGCGGAATCCGGGCGTCCGGCGCGTATCGCGCCCGTGGCATCCATCACACAAGAACGCGCAAGCCTGGAGAAGAACGCACCGGTGATCATGCCCAAGGTCGTGTCGGAACGAGAGCCTTACCGGATCACCACACTTCACCCCCGGACCTACAACGAGGCCCGTACCATCGGGGAACACTTCCGTGAGGGCACCCCGGTGATCATGAATCTGACTGAGATGGATGACACGGACGCGAAGCGACTTGTCGACTTTGCGGCCGGTTTGGTGTTTGGTCTTCACGGCAGCATCGAGCGGGTGACGCAGAAGGTGTTCCTGTTGTCGCCTGCTAACGTCGATGTCACGGCGGAGGACAAGGCCCGCATCGCAGAGGGCGGGTTCTTCAACCAGAGCTGAGACGCAGGACCGGAAACGGCAGTACAAGTAGGACCCAGCAGTACGGATCAGGGGAGAGGGAAGCGCAGGCAATGAGCGTGGTTCTGGATGTCGTCTACATCGCGCTGATGTGCTTCCTCATCGTGCTGATCTTCCGGTTGGTCATGGACTACGTCTTCCAGTTCGCCCGCTCGTGGCAACCCGGCAAGGCGATGGTGGTCGTTCTGGAGGCCACCTACACTGTCACTGATCCACCGCTCAAGCTTCTGCGGCGGTTCATTCCGCCGCTGCGTCTCGGGGGCGTGGCGCTCGACCTGTCCTTCTTCGTACTGATGATCATCGTCTACATCCTGATCTCCGTCGTGAGCCGGCTGTGAACGATACGGTCTTGCCGAATGCCGACGACTACGTTGAGGTGAAGAGATGCCGTTGACCCCCGAGGACGTGCGGAACAAGCAGTTCACGACCGTCCGCCTCCGAGAAGGCTATGACGAGGACGAGGTCGATGCCTTCCTCGATGAGGTCGAAGCCGAACTGACTCGCCTGCTCCGCGAGAACGAGGACCTGCGCGCCAAGCTGGCGGCGGCCACGCGCGCTGCTGCCCAGAATCAGCAGAACATGCGCAAGCCCCCGGAGCAGCAACAGGACCAGCAGCAGGGCGGCATGCAGCAGCAGGGTATGCCTCAGCAGGGGATGCCGCAGCAAGGCATGCCTCAGCAGGGGATGCCGCAGCAAGGGATGCCGCAGCAAGGCATGCGCGGTCCCGGCTCTCCGGTGCCGGCCGGCATATCTGGCCCGCCGCAGCAGCAGATGGGTGGCCCCATGGGTGGCCCGCCCCAGCTGCCGAGCGGTGCACCGCAGCTGCCTGCCGGTCCCGGTGGTGGCCAGGGCGGCCCGCAGGGTCCCGGTCCGATGGGCCAGGGTCCGATGGGTCAGGGCCCGATGGGTGGCCAGCCCCAGATGCAGCAGCAGATGGGCGGCCCGATGGGTGGCCCCATGGGCGGTCCGATGGGCGGCCCCGGTCAGGGCCCCGGTGGCGACAGCGCCGCCCGTGTCCTCTCGCTGGCCCAGCAGACCGCCGACCAGGCGATCGCCGAGGCGCGTTCCGAGGCCAACAAGATCGTCGGTGAGGCGCGTTCGCGTGCCGAGGGTCTTGAGCGTGACGCCCGCGCCAAGGCCGACGCCCTGGAGCGGGACGCGCAGGAGAAGCACCGTGTCGCGATGGGCTCCCTGGAGTCCGCCCGCGCCACGCTGGAGCGCAAGGTCGAGGACCTGCGTGGCTTCGAGCGCGAGTACCGCACGCGTCTGAAGTCCTACCTGGAGTCGCAGCTGCGTCAGTTGGAGACCCAGGCGGACGACTCGCTGGCCCCGCCGCGCACCCCGGCGGCCGCGTCGCTGCCGCCGTCCCCGGCGCCCTCCATGGCTCCGGCCGGCGCCAGCGCCCCGTCGTACGGCGGCGGCAACCAGGGCATGGGCGGCGGTCCGTCTCCTGCCGGTCCGTCCTACGGCGGCCAGCAGCAGATGTCCCCGGCGATGACCCAGCCGATGGCGCCGGTACGGCCGCAGGGCCCGTCGCCGATGGGCCAGGCTCCCTCGCCGATGCGCGGCTTCCTCATCGACGAGGACGACAACTGACGGTTATGAGTACGCCGTAGGCGTCGGCAGCGTTCAGGGCGGGGCCCCGGATTTTGATCCGGGGCCCCGCCCTTTTGCCGTGTGCGTCCGGGGTTTTGCCGTGCGTGTTCGGGTGCCGGTGCAGTTGTCCTGCGTACGCAACGCCGAAGGCCCGGGTGCGCCAAGATCTTCTTGGTGCGCCCGGGCCTTCGTGCCCTTGGCTACGCCTTGCGCAGGCGGAAGGTCAGGGACAGGCCCTCGTCCGTGAACGGGGATCCGTAGGTGTCGTCCGCCTCGCCCTGGGCGAAGTCACTCGCGAGGACCTCGTCGGCGATGAGGCCGGCGTGCTCGGACAGGGCCGCGACGACGGCCGGGTCCGTGGACGTCCAGCGCAGCGCGATGCGGTCGGCCACGTCGAGGCCGCTGTTCTTGCGGGCCTCCTGGATCAGACGGATCGCGTCACGGGCCAGGCCCGCCTGACGCAGCTGCTCCGTGATCTCCAGGTCGAGGGCGACCGTCGCGCCCGAGTCGGACGCCACCGACCAACCCTCACGCGGGGTCTCCGTGATGATGACCTCGTCCGGGGCGAGCGTGACCGTCTCGCCGTCGACCTCCACGGATGCCGTGCCCTCGCGCAGGGCCAGGGACAGCGCGGCGGCGTCCGCGTTCGCGATGGTCTTCGCCACGTCCTGGACCCTCTTGCCGAACCGCTTGCCGAGTGCACGGAAGTTGGCCTTCGCCGTCGTGTCGACCAGCGAACCGCCCACCTCGGACAGCGACGCCAGCGCCTCGACGTTCAGCTCCTCCGTGATCTGCGCGTGCAGTTCTGCGTTGAGCGAGTCGAAGCCCGTCGCGGCGATCAGCGCGCGCCGCAGCGGCTGGCGCGTCTTCACGCCCGACTCCGCGCGCGTGGCACGGCCCAGCTCCACCAGCCGCCGAACCAGGACCATCTGCTTCGACAGTTCCGGGTCGATGGCGGACAGGTCCGCCTCGGGCCAGGACGCCAGGTGCACCGACTCGGGGGCGTCAGGGCTGACGGGCACCACCAGGTCCTGCCAGACCCGTTCGGTGAGGAACGGGGTCAGCGGGGCCAGCAGCCTGGTGACCGTCTCGACGACCTCGTGCAGGGTGCGCAGCGCGGCCTTGTCGCCCTGCCAGAAGCGGCGGCGTGAACGGCGTACGTACCAGTTGGACAGGTCGTCGACGAACGCCGACAGCAGCTTTCCGGCGCGCTGGGTGTCGTACGACTCCAGCGCCTGCGTCACCTGGTCGGTGAGCGCGTGCAGTTCGGACAGGAGCCAGCGGTCGAGGACCGGCCGGTCCGCCGGGGCCGGGTCGGCCTCGCTGGGTGCCCAGTTCGACGTGCGGGCGTACAGGGCCTGGAAGGCGACCGTGTTCCAGTAGGTGAGGAGCGTCTTGCGGACGACCTCCTGGATGGTGCCGTGGCCGACGCGGCGGGCCGACCACGGGGAGCCGCCGGCCGCCATGAACCAGCGGACCGCGTCCGCGCCGTGCTGTTCCATCAGCGGGATCGGCTGCAGGATGTTGCCCAGGTGCTTGGACATCTTGCGGCCGTCCTCGGCGAGGATGTGACCGAGGCAGACGACGTTCTCGTACGACGACTTGTCGAAGACGAGCGTGCCGACGGCCATGAGGGTGTAGAACCACCCGCGTGTCTGGTCGATGGCCTCCGAGATGAACTGGGCCGGGTAGCGGCTCTCGAAGAGCTCCTTGTTCTTGTGCGGGTAGCCCCACTGCGCGAACGGCATCGAACCCGAGTCGTACCAGGCGTCGATGACCTCCGGCACGCGCGTGGCCGTCTTCTGGCACGTCGGGCAGGCGAAGGTGACGTCGTCGATGAACGGACGGTGCGGGTCGAGCTCCGACTGGTCGGTGCCGGTCAGCTCGGTCAGTTCGGCGCGGGAGCCGACGCAGGTGAGGTGGCCGTCCTCGCAGTGCCAGATGGGCAGCGGCGTGCCCCAGTAGCGGCTGCGGGAGAGCGCCCAGTCGATGTTGTTGTTCAGCCAGTCGCCGAAACGGCCGTGCTTGACGGAGTCCGGGAACCAGTTGGTCTTCTCGTTCTCCTGGAGGAGGCGGTCCTTGACGGCCGTCGTGCGGATGTACCAGGACGGCTGCGCGTAGTAGAGGAGCGCGGTGTGGCAGCGCCAGCAGTGCGGGTAGCTGTGCTCGTACGGGATGTGCTTGAAGAGGAGACCGCGGTGCTGGAGATCCTCGGTGAGCTTTTCGTCCGCCTTCTTGAAGAAGACGCCGCCCACGAGGGGGACGTCCTCCTCGAAGGTGCCGTCCCGGCGGACGGGGTTCACGACGGGAAGGCCGTACGCGCGGCAGACCTTGAGGTCGTCCTCACCGAAAGCGGGGGACTGGTGGACCAGACCCGTACCGTCCTCGGTCGTCACGTACTCGGCGTTGACCACGTAGTGGGCCGGTTCCGGGAACTCGACGAGCTCGAAGGGGCGTTGATAAGTCCAGCGCTCCATCTCGGCGCCGGTGAAGGTCTCGCCCGTGACCTCCCAGCCCTCGCCGAGGGCCTTTTCGACGAGCGGCTCGGCGACGACGAGCTTCTCCTCGCCGTTCGTCGCGACGACGTAGGTGACGGAGGGGTGCGCGGCGACGGCGGTGTTGGAGACCAGCGTCCAGGGCGTCGTCGTCCACACCAGGAGCGCTGCCCGGCCGGCGAGCGGGCCGGAGGTGAGCGGGAAACGGACGTACACCGACGGGTCGACGATCGTCTCGTAGCCCTGCGCCAGCTCGTGGTCCGACAGACCTGTCTCGTCGCGCGGGCACCAGGGGGCGACCCGGTAGTCCTGGACCAGCAGGCCCTTGTTGAAGATCTCCTTCAGCGACCACCAGACGGAGTCCACGTACTCGGGGTCCATCGTGCGGTACGCGTCGTCCAGGTCGACCCAGTAGCCCATGCGGTTCGTGAGCTCGGTGAAGGCGTCGGTGTGGCGGGTCACGGACTCGCGGCACTTGGCGTTGAACGCGGCGATGCCGTACGCCTCGATGTCCTTCTTGCCGTTGAAGCCGAGTTCCTTCTCCACGGCGATCTCGACCGGGAGGCCGTGGCAGTCCCAGCCGGCCTTGCGGGCCACGTGGTAGCCGCGCATGGTGCGGAAGCGGGGGAAGACGTCCTTGAAGACGCGCGCCTCGATGTGGTGGGCCCCCGGCATGCCGTTGGCCGTGGGCGGGCCCTCGTAGAACACCCACTCGGGGCGGCCCTCGGACTGTTCCAGGGTCTTGGCGAAGATCTTCTGCTCGCGCCAGAAGTCGAGCACGGCGTGCTCGAGCGCGGGCAGGTCGACCTGGGCGGGCACCTGGCGGTACGTCGGCGTTGTCATCAGCGAGCTTCCTCCGGCGGACTTGCTGCCTTCCGTCCGGAGGGACGAGAGCTGTGTCATTCCCTGCGCCGCCTTCGGCGCGCTCCCGCGGTACCACCCTCCTTGGCTCTCCGGTGCGCCGTACGCGCCGGTGAGCCCCCTCATTGGGGTCGCGATGCCGGGTCTACTGGCCGCATTCTTTCGGCTGCGGCTTTCTTCCGGCGGCTCCGGGGTGATCTTCACGTCGCGCTCGCCCCCGGGCTTCCACCGTCCCCGGGTCGCTCTGGGCTGCGTACGTCGCTACTCGTCCCCATCCACGCTTTTCGCTCCGCCCAGTGTACGGCGCCGCGAGGACAGCGGCCGACCGCTTTACCGGCGGCCGTCGGCGCGGGCTGGGCGCGGGCCGGGATGACCCGAATGGCGAGGGGCGGGTGTTCGCATACCGGGATGCCCGGCTCGGCGGATTACCCGGCGGGGAGCTGGGCACAACGCATGCAGGTTTGCCGCGCGGCGTTCGCGGGGCGGGCGAATCGGGCGGTGTGCCCCGTTGCCGTGGGACTCAAGTCGATTTATCGTCCCAGCACGATTCGCGTGCAAGATCACAATATGTGAAGGGGCCGCGGCCATGGTGGCGAAGAAGACCGCCGTACAGCAGTCGGCGTCCGGATCCACGGGTGCCTCCGGCGGTGCGGCCAAGGACGTCGGCGGGAAGAAGAGCACGCAGGGGGGCGCGGCCGAGCGGGAGGCCAAGGCCGTGAAGACGGTGGGTACGGCGGCGAGGAAGACCGCCGGGAAGAGCACCGCGGCGGGCGCGGGTGCGGGGGTCAAAAAGGCCGAGGCGAAGAAGGCGGCGGCAAGGAAAACGCAACCAGTGAAGAAGGCCGCTGCCAAGAAGGCGGCGGCGTCCAAGGCGGTTCCCCCCAAGGCCGCGGCCGGGGAGAAAGGGCTGGAGAGACCGGCGGCAGAGGAGACGAAGGCCGGCAAGAGGGGGGCGGCGGCGAAGAAGGCCGCGGGAAAGAAGGCGGTGGCTACGAAGGCGGCCACGAAGGCGGCGGCCAGGAAGGTGGCCGACGGGCGGAAGACCGGCGGGAAGACGGTGGCGGCCACGAAGGCTGAAGCCAGGAAGGTGGCCGACGGGCGGAAGACCGGCGGGAAGACGGTGGCGGCCACGAAGGCTGAAGCCACGAAGCCGGCGGGCGGGAAGGCGGCCGCCGTGAAGGAGACGGGCGGGGCGGCGGCCGCCAAGGCCGAGGCCGGGAAAGGGGCCCGCGGGAAGGCGGCCGCCGTGAAGGACACGGGCGGGAAGGTGGCGGCCGGTCAGGGCGCGGGCGGGAAGGTGGCGGTCACGGACGTAGCGCCTGTGAAGGAGACCGGCGGGAAGAAGACCGCTGACCAGAAGAGTGGTACCGCGAGGAGCGGCGCCGGGAAGAGCACCTCCACGAAGAGCGCAGCCGAGACGACTGCGGCCAAGAAGAGCACGGTCAAGAAGGCGGGCGCGGCGCAGGCCGCGGAGCAGACGGGAGCCACGACGGTGGTTGCGAAGAAGACTCCTGGCACGGCCACGGCGGCGAAGACCGCCCTACCCCAGGCACGGCTCGCCGCGGCGGAGCCCGGTGAGCTCGCGGTGCGCCCCGGCGAGGACCCCTGGACGCCGGAAGAGGTCGCGGAGGCGCGCGCCGAGCTGTCGTCCGAGGCGACGCGACTGCGCGACGAGATCACCTCGTCCGAACAGTCCCTGGTGGGTCTGATGCGGGACTCCGGCGACGGCGCCGGCGACGATCAGGCGGACACCGGTACCAAGAACATCACGCGCGAGCACGAGATGGCCCTCGCGGCCAACGCGCGCGAGATGCTCATCCAGACCGAGCGGGCCCTGCAGCGGCTCGACGCGGGCACCTACGGCCTGTGCGAGAACTGCGGCAACCCCATCGGCAAGGCCCGCATGCAGGCCTTCCCGCGGGCCACCCTGTGCGTGGAGTGCAAGCAGAAGCAGGAACGCCGGTACTGATCACGTCGCTGCCTGGGGGCGTGTCGTACCCTCGTCCTCAGTCAGGTATCTAGGTTGAGGGACTCACGTGGCAGAGGCGGAGCGCATCATCGGTACGCCGGACACCCCAGAGGCGGCGGGAGGCGGGCCGGAGCAGTCCGAGGAGCACGCTGCGGACGCGTCGGAGGCCGCCGCCGGGGCCGAGCGGCCTCGGGGCAGGCGGCGGATCGCCGTGCTGTTCACCGTCGCGGCCTTCGCGTACGCCCTCGACCTGATCAGCAAGATGATCGTGGTCGCCAAGCTGGAGCACCACGCGCCGATCGAGATCATCGGGGACTGGCTGAAGTTCGAGGCCATCCGCAACGCGGGTGCGGCCTTCGGCTTCGGCGAGGCCTTCACCGTGATCTTCACGGTGATCGCGGCGGCCGTGATCGTGGTCATCGCCCGTCTCGCCCGCAAGCTCTACAGCCTGCCCTGGGCGATCGCGCTCGGCCTGCTGCTCGGCGGTGCGCTCGGCAACCTCACCGACCGGATCTTCCGTTCGCCGGGCGTGTTCGAGGGCGCGGTCGTCGACTTCATCGCGCCCAAGCACTTCGCGGTCTTCAACCTGGCCGACTCGGCGATCGTGTGCGGCGGCATCCTGATCGTGCTGCTGTCGTTCAAGGGGCTCGACCCGGACGGCACCGTCCACAAGGACTGAGGACCCCGGACTCTCGTACGAGAGTGTCGGACCCGTCCGGCATACTCGACGGGTGAGCACCATTCCCGAGATCCGCAACCTGCCCGTGCCCGACGGCCTGGAGGGCGAGCGCGTCGACGCCGCCATCTCCCGCATGTTCGGCTTCTCCCGTACCAAGGCGGCGGAGCTTGCCGCCGCGGGGAAGGTCACGGTCGACGGGTCGGTGGTAGGGAAGTCCGAGCGGGTGCACGGCGGGGCCTGGCTGGAGGTCGAGATGCCGCAGGCGCCCGCGCCGGTGCAGATCGTCGCCGAACCGGTCGAGGGCATGGAGATCGTGCACGACGACGATGACGTGGTCGTGATCGTCAAGCCGGTCGGCGTGGCCGCGCACCCCAGCCCCGGCTGGACGGGGACGACCGTGATCGGCGGGCTCGCCGCCGCCGGGTACCGGATCTCGACCTCGGGCGCCGCCGAGCGCCAGGGCATCGTGCACCGCCTGGACGTGGGCACGTCCGGCCTGATGGTCGTGGCGAAGTCCGAGTACGCCTACACCTCGCTCAAGCGCCAGTTCAAGGAGCGCACGGTCGACAAGCGCTACCACACGCTTGTCCAGGGCCACCCGGACCCGACCAGCGGCACCATCGACGCGCCCATCGGCCGGCACCCGAACCACGACTACAAGTGGGCGGTCACGGCCGAGGGCAAGCCGTCCGTCACGCACTACGACCTCATCGAGGCGTTCCGCGCGGCCTCCCTGCTCGACGTGAAGCTGGAGACCGGCCGCACCCACCAGATCCGCGTCCACATGGCCGCCCACCGGCACCCGTGCGTCGGCGACCTGACGTACGGCGCCGACCCCACGCTCGCCAAGCGGCTCGGCCTGACCCGCCAGTGGCTGCACGCCGTACGGCTGGGCTTCGAACACCCCGGAGACGGTCAGTGGGTGGAGTTCGAGTGCGGTTACCCGGACGACCTGCAGCAGGCCCTGGACCAGGTCCGCGAGGAGACCTACGCGTGAGCTCCGCGTACGTCGTGCGGGTCGCCGAGGACCCCGCCGACCGTGAGGCGTGCTTCGCGGTCCGCAAGGAGGTCTTCGTCGGCGAGCAGGGGGTCCCCGCGGACCTTGAGTACGACGCGTACGACGCCGGGGCCGTGCATGTGCTGGCGGTCCGGGAGGACGGCACGCCGCTCGGGACCGCACGACTGCTGTACGGCGAAGAGGCCGCGGCCAAGACCGACGGCGACCTGTCGGTGGGCTCGCTGGGACGGCTCGCCGTGACGCGGGACGCGCGGGGCCTCGGCGTCGGGGCCGCTCTCGTACGGGCCGTCGAGGACGCGGCACGCACGCGTGGGCTCGCGGCGGTGGACCTGCACTCCCAGACGCACGCGCTCGGGTTCTACGAGCGGCTGGGGTACGTGGCGTACGGCCCCGAGTTCCCGGACGCCGGGATTGCGCACCGGGCGATGCGGCGCGTGCTGTAGCCGGCCGTGCCTGCCGGCCCAGGCCGTGTCCGCTGTGGCGGGGGGCGTCGAACGGCCGGTGAACACCGTGGCGTGGCAGGCTTGAAGTCTGTTGTGTGAACGCCGAGACGACCCCGGAGCCTGATCGTGGATCAGTTGGCCCTGCTTTTCGTGCTGTTGCTCGGGGCCGTGGTGAGCGTCCCGGTCGGGGACCGGCTGAAACTGCCGGCGCCGGTGCTGATGACGCTCCTCGGGATCGTCCTCGCGCTGCTCGACTTCGTGCCGAACGTCAGCATCCCGCCGGAACTCATCCTGCCCCTGCTGTTGCCGCCGTTGCTGTACGCGGCCGTACGGCGCACGTCCTGGCGGCAGTTCACCGCCAACATCCGGCCGATCTTCCTGCTGGCCGTGGCGCTGGTGTTCGTCACCACGGTGTGTGTGGCCGCCGTCGCCAACGCGATCGTGCCGGGGCTGCCGGTCGCCGCCGCCGTGGCGCTCGGCGCGCTGGTCGCGCCGCCCGACCCGGTCGCGGCGACCGCCGTCGCGGGCCAACTCGGCCTTCCGCGGCGACTGGTGTCCATCCTGGAGGGCGAGGGGCTCTTCAACGACGTCACGGCCATCGTGCTGTACCACGTGGCGATCACCGCGGCCGTGAGCGGGAGCTTCTCGCCGTGGCGGGCGGGGCTGGACCTGGTGCTGTCCGCCGTGGTGGCGGTGGCCGTCGGGATCGTGCTGGGGTGGGGCGCCAACAAGCTGATGGACCTGCTCGGGGACCCGACCCTGCAGATCGGGTTGACGCTGCTGGTGCCGTTCGCCTCGTACGTGCTGGCGGAGGAGTTCCGAGGGTCCGGGGTGCTGGCCGTGCTCACCACCGCGTTGTTCCTCGCCGAGTACGCCACCGATCCGGACGACGTGCTGACACGGCTCGCCGGGCACACCTTCTGGGACATCGTCGACACGCTGGTCACCGGGGTCGCCTTCGGGCTGATCGGCCTCGAGCTGCACAACGCGATCCGGACGGCGTCCGGGCGGTGGGGCGAGATGCTCGGGTGGGCGGCGGCGATCGTGGGTGTGGTCGTGCTCGTACGGCTGTTGTGGCTGTTGCCGGCCACCTGGCTCACCAAGCGGCTGCATGCGAGGCGGGACCACGACGAGGACATCCCGATGAGCCTGCGGGAGACCGTCGTCATGTGGTGGTCCGGGATGCGGGGGGTGGCGTCGGTGGCGCTGGCGTTGGCGATTCCCCTGCAGACCGATGACGGTTCGCCCTTCCCGGACCGGGACGAGATCGTGTTCATCGCGTTCGGGGTGATCATGGCCACCCTGGTGCTTCAGGGGCTGACCCTGCCGTGGCTGGTGAGGCGGCTGGGGGTGCAGGCCGACACGGATCGGGAGAAGGAGTTCGAGAAGGCGCTGGCCGTGCGGGCGGCGAAGGCGGCGAAGCGGAGGCTCAGGGAGATCGAGGCCGAGGAGGAGCTGCCGGAGGAGTTGTCCGAGCAGATGCTGCGGCGGGCCCACGACATCGGGGTGCGGATCACTCCGGAGGTGGGGGAGGACGAGCGCCGGGAGGCGCATGAGCAGCGGGTGCGGAGGCTCAAGCGGGTGCGGCGGATCCAGGGGGAGATGCTGAGCGCGGCTCGGCATGAGGTGCTGGCGGCCCGGAGTGAGGCGGGGGCCGATCCGGAGGTGGTGGATCGGGTGCTGCGGCATCTTGATGTGCGGAGTTTGCGGTGAGTTGCCGGGTGCGTGCGGGTGGGGGTTGCCGATGTGGTCTCCCACCCGCGCGCACCAGCCGTTTCCAGTTGGTCGTGAGGTGGTCCGTCCTGTGGGGGTTGCTCGTCCGTGCGGGCTGCCCGTACGTGCTGCGCTGTGTCAGGCACCCGCGCGCGGAGGCTCGTGGCCGCGGCTCGCGGCCACCCCGTCGCGTGCGACGTCGTCCCGGGCGGGGCGGTGCCCGTTCCTGCGGTTCGGGGGCTGGACAGCGTCCGCCGTGTTGACCCGGGGGAGGGCGTACGGGTGTTCCGCGGCCAGCCAGCGGATCATGCCCTCGCGGACCGTGACGCGTACCGTCCAGATGTCGTCGGCGTCCTTCGCCGTCATCAGGGCCCGTATTTGCATGGTGTTCGGAGTGGTGTCGGTGACGTCCAGGCCGAAGGCGCGGCCGTCCCAGGCCGGGCACTCGCGCAGGAGGTCGCGGAGCTTGTCCCGCATCGCGTCCACCGGCGCGGCGTGGTCGACGTGCCAGAAGACGATGCCGGTCATCTGGGGGGTGCCGCGCGACCAGTTCTCGAACGGCTTGGACGTGAAGTACGAGACGGGCATGGTGATCCGCCGCTCGTCCCAGGTGCGTACGGTCAGGAAGGTCAGCGTGATCTCCTCGACCGTGCCCCACTCGCCGTCCACCACGACCGTGTCGCCGATGCGCACCATGTCGCCGAAGGCGATCTGAAACCCCGCGAACATGTTGCTGAGCGTCGACTGGGCGGCGACACCGGCGACGATGCCGAGGATTCCGGCCGAGGCCAGCAACGAGGCGCCCGCCGCGCGGAACGCCGGGAACGTCAGCAACATCGTGGCCACGGCCACCACGCCGACGGTCGCGGAGACGACACGCATGATCAGCGACACCTGGGTACGGACGCGCCGGACCCGGGCCGCATCGCGGTGGGCGCGCGCGTAGCGGGTGTACGTCGTCTCCACTATCGCGGCGGCGATCCGGATCACCAGCCACGCGGTCGCCCCGATCAGGACCAGGGTGAGGGTGCGGCCGATGCCGACCCTGTGCTGCTCCAGGAGCTGCGCCTCGTCGTACGCCCCTCTCAGCATGGCCGCGCAGAGCACGAGTTGGTAGGGGATGCGGCCACGGCGCAACAGACCCCACAGGGGGGTCTCGTGATGCCGTGCGTCGGCCTTGCGCAGCAACAGGTCGGTCGCCCAGCCGATGACCAGCGTGAGCGCGACCGACCCGCCGACCACGATCAGTGGGCGGAGTAGATTCTCCATGCCCACGAACGTAACCGGCCCCGGGCGTTCATGAACATGTGACTTCGCGCTCAAGGTGGGTACGGCCGCGGCACCGGGCGAAGGGCACGGCCGTGACCTGCGTTGTCGTACCCGGCTGGCACCATGGCCTCATGAACATCGTGCTCTTTCACTCGACCTTCGGTCTCAGGCCCGCGGTGCGCGCCGCGGCGGACCGGCTGCGCGCGGCCGGACACGAGGTGTGGACGCCGGACCTCTTCGAGGGGCGTACGTTCGAGACGGTCGAGGAGGGCATGGCCTTCAACGACGAGATCGGCAAGGACGAGTTGCTCAAGCGGGCCGTCCTGGCCGCCGCGCCCTACTCGGAACGCGGGCTGGTCTATGCCGGGTTCTCGCTCGGCGCGTCCGTCGCACAGACCCTCGCGCTCGGTGACGAAAAGGCGCGCGGCCTGCTGCTCCTGCACGGCACGTCGGACATCGCGGCGAACGCGAGCGTGGACGAGCTGCCCGTGCAGCTGCACGTCGCCGAGCCGGACCCCTTCGAGACCGACGACTGGCTGAGCGCCTGGTATCTCCAGATGGGCAGGGCGGGCGCGGACGTGGAGGTGTACCGGTACGCGGGGGCCGGCCACCTGTACACCGACCCCGACCTGCCCGACTACGACGAGGAGGCAGCCGAGGCCACCTGGCGGGTGGCACTCGGCTTCCTCGAATCCCTGTAGATCACGGCCTTGCACGGGTGGATCAGGGGGCTCACACGGGGTCGTACGTCCGCTCCACCTTCTGCGTGCCGCTGCGCGTGCGGTACGAGCGGGCCCACGACGAGGTCGCGTCAGGTCTGGTGCGGTCGGACAGGACGTAGTAGTCCATCTGCGCACGGGCGGCCGTGATGTCCAGGACGCCGTAGCCGTGGCGGTCGGTGTCGACCCAGTGGACATGCCGGTTGGCGGCTTTGATGATCGGCGCGGCGACCGCGGAGATCGTGCCCTCGGGGGCCTTCACGATGTCGTCGAGGTTGTCGGAGGTGACCGAGGTGACGACGAACTCCGTGGCCGCCGAGGCGGACAGCGGGTAGGTGCCGGCGTCCACCGGCACGTCGTTGGCCCACGCCATGTGGATGTCGCCGGTCAGGAAGACGGTGTTGCGGATCGCGTGGGAGCGCAGGTGGGCCAGCAGTTCGCGGCGGTCGTCGGTGTAGCCGTCCCACTGGTCGGTGTTGAGGGCGAGGCCCTCCTTCGGCAGGCCGAGCAGCTCGGCGAGCGGTTTGAGCAGGTCGGCGGCGAGGGAGCCGATCGCGAACGGCGAGATCATCACGGAGTTGCCGATCAGCCGCCAGGTGGTGTCGGACGCCTTGAGCCCTGCCTTCAGCCAGTCGAGCTGGGCGCGGCCGGTGAGCGTGCGGTCCGGGTCGTCGACCGAGCCGTTGCCGACGGACACCTGCTGCGAGCGGAAGGAGCGCAGGTCCAGGAGCGAGAGGTCGACCAGCTTGCCGAAGCGCAGCCGCCGGTAGGTGGTGCCCGCGATCGCCGTGCGCACCGGCATCCACTCGAAGTAGGCCTGTTTGGCGGCGGCCTGACGCGCGGACCAGGCGCCCTCGGCCCCCTCGGTGTGGTTCTCGGCCCCGCCCGACCAGGCGTCGTTGGCGAACTCGTGGTCGTCCCAGATGGCGATGACCGGAGCGACGGCGTGCAGGGCCTGGAGGTCGGCGTCGGTCTTGTAACGGCCGTGCCGGATGCGGTAGTCGGCCAGGGTGAGGATCTCGTGCGTGGGCGCGTGCGGCCGTATGACGGTGTCGCGCGTCCCGTACTCGCCGGTGCCGTACTCGTAGATGTAGTCGCCCAGGTGCAGCCAGGCGTCCAGGTCGCCGCGGGCCGCGAGATGGCGGTACGACGAGAAGTAGCCGGCCTCCCAGTTGGCGCAGGAGGCCACGCCGAAGCGGAGGTTCGGCACGGCCGCGTCGGCGGCGGGGGCGGTGCGGGTGCGGGCGACGGGGGAGTCGGTGCCCCCGGCGGAGAAGCGGAACCAGTAGTCGGTGGCCGGTTCCAGGCCGCGTACGTCCGCCTTGACGGTGTGGTCGGAGGCGGCGGTCGCGGTGACGGTGCCCTTGGCGACGATGTTCGTCAGCGCCTTGTCCCGGGCGACGACCCAGTCGACCGAGGTGTCCGGGCCGAGCCCGGAGCCGGGTGCCGCCTCGGCGGTGGGCGTCACCCGGGTCCACAGCAGGACGCCGTCGGGCAGCGGGTCGCCGGAGGCGACGCCGTGCAGGAAGGCGGGGGAGTCCGTGGCCGCCCGGGCGGGCAGGGCGGCGGCCAGCGGGCCGGCCAGGACGGCGGTGGCGGCCGCGGCCTTGACGACCGTACGGCGGCGCGGGGAAAGGGAGTTGAGTTGCTCGGATGCTCTGTGTCGTCTGGTCACGGCCGATCAGGTTACTGATCGGTATGAACGAGAGCGGGCGAACTCGCAAAAGTTCGCCCGCTCTTTGACCGACGATCGCTCTTCGAGCGGCGATCGAGATCAGGCCTTGAGGGCCGCCTCGATCGCGGTGTTGAAGTCGGCGACCGTCATCGGCGCGTTCTTGCTGTTCGGGGCGGTCAGCGTCTTGCCGTCCATCTTCAGGGTCGGGGTGCCGGTCACGCCGCTGTCGTCGAACTTCGCCGACATCTCCAGCGCCCACTTGTCGTAGGTGCCGTTCTTCACGGCGCTCTGGAACTTCGTGTTGCCCTTGAGCGCGGAGACCGTGTCGGCCACCTTGATCAGGTAGGCGTCGTCCTTGAACTTGTCGTCGTTCTCCTCCGGGTGCCACTTCGCCGAGTACAGCGCGGTCTTGTACTCGAGGAAGGCCTCGGGGCTGACGTTGAGCGCGGCGCCCATGGCGCTGAGCGTGTTCTTGGAGCCCTCGCCGCCCAGGCCGTTGTCGAGGAAGCTGGCACCGACGTACTGCACCTTGTACGTGCCGTCCTCGACGCCCTTGTCCACCGTCGCGCCGACGGTCTGCTCGAACTGGGCGCAGACCGGGCAGCGCGGGTCCTCGTACATGACCAGGGTCTTCTTGGCGCTGCTCTTGCCGATGACGACGGTCGTGCCGTTCGTGCCCGTGGTGTTGGCCGGCTTGACGAGCTTGTCGTCCTTCGCGGCATCCCAGTAACCGGGCTTGTTGCCCTGGACGACCGCGTAGCTGATGCCGCCGGCTATCGCCAGGACGGCGACTATGGAGCCGGCCACGATGACCTGCCGCTTGACCTTGTCGCGCTTGGCCTGGCGCTCGCGCTCCTGGCGCAGGCGCTCGCGGGCGGCGGTCTTCGCGGCCTGACTGTTCCGCTTTGCCATGGGTGATCTCCGTAAGGGGACGCGCACACGTCGTGTGCGGAATACGTATGGGGGACTGGTGGTGCTCAGGCGAAAGCGACCGAGCACGGCGGTCCACGCCGTCCCAGGGAGTGCACGAGGATCCGCTCGCGCGCCGTGGCGGTACGGCGGCCGGGGCGCTGCGGGCGGCACACGGAGGGTGTCGGATCCGCGGTCACGGCCACCGCCGCGACCGCCAGCAGGAGCGGCCGGAAGGTGGTCGCGGTCATCGCCCGCAGCAGCTGGGCCAGCGCGCGCTCGCCGCGTCGCAGCCAGGCGGCGGCCAGGAGGCCGACGCCGAGGTGCGCGCCGAGCAGCAGCCAGGCGGTCGCCGGGTCGGCGTGGGCGAGCAGACCGCCGAGGCGGTCGGGGTCGGCGCCAGTCACCCGGGCCAGCGGGGCGCCGACACCGGTGCCGTCGCCGCACAGCAGGTCGAGGCCGACGGAGCGCAGCGGACCGGTGACCGGGCCGCCCGCGGCGCCGTAGCAGACGTGCTGGCCGGTGGTGAACACGGTGTCGGCGGCCAGTTCCAGCGGGATCAGCAGGGCGGCGATCCGGCCGTAGCCGCGTTCGCGGCCGGCCAGCGCGTAGGCGAGGGCGAACACGGCGGCGGCGACCACCGCCACCGTGTTCAGCGGCAGCGGGGCCCGGGACAGCAGGACGTGCGACGCGGTGCTGAGCGTCACGACGAGTGCCGTGAACAGCGCCGCGCGTACGGCTCTGAGCTGAGTCCCGGATATGTCCATAGCGGAGGAGAGTCTGTCACGCGGGCCTGTAAGGGACCCCTAAAGGGTTCCTGTGCGCGGCCGTTCCGTCACAGACCTGGAATCCGGCCGTTGCGGAACAGGTCCACGAAGATCTGGTGGTCGGCACGCGCGCGTGCGCCGTAGCCGTGCGCGAAGTCGACCAGGAGGTCCGCCAGGCCGTCCTCGTCGGCCGCGAGGGCCGCGTCGATGGCCCGCTCGGTGGAGAAGGGCACCAGGGACTCGCCGGACTGGTCGTCCGCCGCCCCGTGCATGGTGGCGGTGGCCCGGCCCAGGTCGGCGACGACCGCGGCGATCTCCTCCGGGTCGTCGATGTCGCCCCAGTCGAGGTCCACGGCGTACGGCGAGATCTCGGCGACCAGCTGCCCCGTGCCGCCCAGCTCGGTCCAGCCGAGCCACGGGTCGGCGTGTGCCTGGAGGGCACGCTGCGAGATCACCGTGCGGTGGCCCTCGTGCTGGAAGTAGTCCCGGATCGCCGGGTCCGTGATGTGGCGGGAGACGGCCGGGGTCTGGGCCTGCTTGATGTAGATCACGACGTCGTTCTCCAGGGCGTCGCTGTGGCCCTCCAGGAGGATGTTGTACGACGGCAGCCCGGCCGAGCCGATGCCGATGCCGCGGCGGCCGACGACGTCCTTCACGCGGTACGAGTCCGGGCGGGCCAGGGACGAGTCAGGGAGCGTCTCCAGGTAGCCGTCGAAGGCGGCGAGGACCTTGTAGCGGGTGGCCGCGTCCAGCTCGATGGAGCCGCTGCCCGGGGCGAAGCGGCGTTCGAAGTCACGGATCTCCGTCATGGAGTCGAGCAGGCCGAAGCGGGTCAGCGAGCGGGCGTCGCGCAGCGCGTCGAGCAGCGGGCCCTGGGCGGTGTCCAGGGTGAAGGGCGGCACCTCGTCGCTCTTGGCGCCGGTGGCCAGGGCGTGGATCCGCTCGCGGTACGCGCCCGCGTACACCTGCACCAGCTCGGTGATCTGGTCGTCACCGAGCGCCTTCGCGTAGCCGATCAGGGCGATGGAGGCGGAGAAGCGCTTGAGGTCCCAGGTGAAGGGGCCGACGTACGCCTCGTCGAAGTCGTTGACGTTGAAGATCAGCCGGCCGTTGGCGTCCATGTACGTGCCGAAGTTCTCCGCGTGCAGGTCGCCGTGGATCCACACGCGGGAGGTGCGCTCGTCCAGGTAGGGCCCGCTGAATATCCTCCCGGCACCCCGCCCGGCGTCCTCGGCGTCGAGATCGTGGTAGAAGAGGCACGCCGTGCCCCGGTAGAACGCGAACGCCGAGGCCGCCATCTTCCGGAACTTCACGCGGAACGCTGCCGGGTCGGCGGCCAGGAGCTGGCCGAAGGCGGTGTCGAAGACGGCGAGGATCTCCTCGCCGCGGTGCTCGTCGTTGAGCTGCGGGACCGACATCGCTGGGTGCCTCCTGGTGCAGGTGGTGCGTGACATGGGGGGCCGGATCGCCCGTCCTCTTGCAACGTCCGACGGTACGCGGGAGTGCCCGCGACTCCTGCTTGAAGGTACGGGGGAGACGCCTCCCGGTGTCAGTGCCGAGGCATAGACTTCGACGCTGTCCCCCCAGACTGTCCGCAGCCTGTCGCCGAGCGTTTTCCATGGAGGCCACGCCGTGTCAAAGCCGCCGTTCACGCACCTGCACGTCCACACCCAGTACTCGCTGCTGGACGGTGCCGCGCGGCTCAAGGACATGTTCGACGCGTGCAACGAGATGGGCATGACCCACATCGCGATGTCCGACCACGGCAACCTGCACGGGGCCTACGACTTCTTCCACACCGCGAAGAAGGCGGGGGTCACGCCGATCATCGGTATCGAGGCGTATGTCGCGCCCGAGTCCCGGCGCAACAAGCGCAAGATCCAGTGGGGCCAGCCGCACCAGAAGCGGGACGACGTCTCCGGTTCGGGTGGTTACACCCACAAGACGATCTGGGCGGCCAACGCGAAGGGCCTGCACAACCTCTTCAAGCTGTCCTCGGACGCGTATGCGGAGGGCTGGCTGCAGAAGTGGCCCCGGATGGACAAGGAGACCATCTCCCAGTGGTCCGAGGGACTCATCGCCTCCACCGGCTGCCCCTCCGGCGAGCTCCAGACCCGGCTGCGGCTCGGCCAGTTCGACGAGGCCCTGAAGTCGGCGGCCGAGTACCAGGACATCTTCGGCAAGGACCGCTACTTCCTTGAGCTGATGGACCACGGCATCGACATCGAGCACCGGGTCCGCGACGGCCTCCTGGAGATCGGCAAGAAGCTCGGCATCCCGCCGCTGGTCACCAACGACTCGCACTACACGTACGCGCACGAGGCGACCGCTCACGACGCGCTGCTGTGCATCCAGACCGGCAAGAACCTCTCCGACCCGGACCGCTTCCGCTTCGACGGCACCGGTTACTACCTGAAGTCCACCGACGAGATGTACGCCATCGACTCCTCGGACGCCTGGCAGGAGGGCTGCGCCAACACCCTCCTGGTGGCCGAGCAGATCGACACGGCCGGCATGTTCGAGGCGAAGAACCTCATGCCGAAGTTCGACATCCCCGAGGGCTACACCGAGGTCAGCTGGTTCAAGGAGGAGGTCCGCCGCGGCATGGAGCGCCGCTTCCCCGGCGGCATTCCGGAAGACCGCCAGAAGCAGGTCGAGTACGAGATGGACGTCATCATCCAGATGGGGTTCCCGGGGTACTTCCTCGTCGTCGCCGACTTCATCATGTGGGCCAAGAACAACGGCATCGCGGTCGGCCCCGGCCGAGGCTCCGCGGCCGGCTCGATCGTCGCGTACGCCATGGGCATCACCGACCTCGACCCGATCCCGCACGGCCTGATCTTCGAGCGGTTCCTCAACCCCGAGCGCGTCTCCATGCCCGACGTCGACATCGACTTCGACGAGCGCAGGCGCGTCGAGGTGATCAGGTACGTGACGGAGAAGTACGGCGCCGACAAGGTCGCCATGATCGGCACCTACGGCAAGATCAAGGCGAAGAACGCCATCAAGGACTCCGCGCGCGTGCTGGGCTACCCGTACGCGATGGGCGACCGCCTCACCAAGGCGATGCCCGCCGACGTCCTGGGCAAGGGCATCGACCTCAACGGCATCACCGACCCCTCGCACCCCCGTTACAGCGAGGCGGGCGAGATCCGCGCGATGTACGAGAACGAGCCGGACGTGAAGAAGGTCATCGACACCGCCAAGGGCGTCGAGGGCCTGGTCCGGCAGATGGGTGTGCACGCGGCGGGCGTGATCATGTCCAGCGAACCCATCGTCGACCACGCCCCCATCTGGGTGCGGCACACCGACGGCGTGACCATCACACAGTGGGACTACCCCCAGTGCGAGTCGCTGGGCCTGCTGAAGATGGACTTCCTGGGCCTGCGCAACCTCACGATCATGGACGACGCCATCAAGATGGTGAAGGCCAACAAGGGCATCGATCTGGAGATGCTCGCCCTCCCGCTGGACGACCCCACGACCTTCGAACTGCTGTGCCGCGGTGACACCCTCGGCGTCTTCCAGTTCGACGGCGGCCCGATGCGCTCGCTGCTGCGCCAGATGCAGCCCGACAACTTCGAGGACATCTCCGCCGTCTCGGCCCTCTACCGGCCGGGCCCGATGGGCATGAACTCGCACATCAACTACGCGGAGCGCAAGAACGGCCGCCAGGAGATCACGCCGATCCACAAGGAGCTGGAGGAGCCCCTCGAAGAGGTCCTGGCCGTCACCTACGGCCTGATCGTCTACCAGGAGCAGGTCCAGAAGGCCGCCCAGATCATCGCCGGGTACTCGCTCGGCGAGGCCGACATCCTGCGCCGCGTGATGGGCAAGAAGAAGCCCGACGAGCTGGCGAAGAACTTCGTCCTCTTCCAGGAGGGCGCCAAGAAGAAGGGGTACAGCGACGAGGCCATCCAGGCCCTGTGGGACGTGCTGGTCCCCTTCGCCGGATACGCGTTCAACAAGGCCCACTCGGCCGCGTACGGACTGGTCTCGTACTGGACGGCGTACCTGAAGGCGAACTACCCCGCCGAATACATGGCCGCGCTGCTCACCTCGGTCAAGGACGACAAGGACAAGTCGGCCGTCTACCTCAACGAGTGCCGGCGCATGGGCATCAAGGTGCTCCCGCCGAACGTCAACGAGTCGATGTCCAACTTCGCCGCGCAGGGCGACGACGTGATCCTCTTCGGCCTCTCCGCGGTGCGCAACGTCGGTACGAACGTGGTCGAGTCGATCATCAAGAGCCGCAATTCCAAGGGAAAGTACGCGTCCTTCCCCGACTACCTCGACAAGGTCGAGGCGGTCGTCTGCAACAAGCGCACCACCGAATCGCTGATCAAGGCGGGCGCCTTCGACAGCATGGGGCACACCCGCAAGGGCCTCACCGCGCACTTCGAGCCGATGATCGACAACGTGGTGGCGGTCAAGCGCAAGGAGGCCGAGGGCCAGTTCGACCTCTTCGGCGGCATGGGCGAGGAGGAGACGAGCGAGCCCGGCTTCGGACTCGACGTGGAGTTCACGACCGACGAGTGGGACAAGGCCTATCTGCTCGCCCAGGAGCGGGAGATGCTCGGTCTGTACGTCTCCGACCACCCGCTCTTCGGCCTGGAGCACGTGCTGTCCGACAAGGCCGACGCGGGCATCGCCCAGCTCACCGGAGGCGAGCACTCCGACGGCGCGGTCGTCACCATCGGCGGCATCATCTCCGGCCTCCAGCGCAAGATGACCAAGCAGGGCAACGCCTGGGCCATCGCCACGGTCGAGGACCTGGCCGGCTCCATCGAGTGCATGTTCTTCCCCGCCACCTACCAGCTCGTGTCGACCCAACTCGTCGAGGACGCCGTGGTGTTCGTCAAGGGACGCCTCGACAAGCGCGAGGACGTGCCCCGCCTCGTCGCCATGGAGCTCCAGGTGCCGGACCTGTCGAACGCGGGCACCAACGCCCCCGTCATTCTCACCATCCCGGCCACCCGGGTCACCCCGCCGATGGTCAGCCGGCTCGGCGAGATCCTCAGCCACCACAAGGGCGACAGCGAGGTGCGGATCAAGCTCCAGGGCCCCCGCAAGACGACCGTGCTGCGTCTGGACCGGCACCGGGTGAAGCCGGATCCGGCGCTCTTCGGTGACTTGAAGGTGCTGCTGGGCCCGTCCTGCCTGGCCGGTTGAGCGGCTGTCCGGCCGAGCAACTGACGTACGCGAGGGGCGCGCCCACGATCGGGTGCGCCCCTCGGTGTGTGCCCGGGCTTCAACGGCCCGTGACGCGGAGGTCAGTTGTGACCGAAGCGCTTCCCGCGGCTCTTGCGGGCCATGGCGTCGGGAGTCACCTGCGTGGCATGTGACGGGGCCTGCGTGTCCACTGTGGACTCCTGGACCGTCTGCTCACCTCGCGCGGACTGCGACTGCTTACGTTCACGGTTCTTGTTCTTGGCCATGGTGATCTGCCTCCTGTGGGGGATCTAGGGGCCAGGGCCGGGACCAGATTCACATAGGCTGACAAGGAGCGCATGTCGGATAATTACCGTCTGTGACAGGGCTTGTCGGGGAGCGATACCTCGAAACGCCACGCCGAAGATCGAGTTCGGGCCGTTAACCCCCTCACGGTCGGGCAGACTCGAAGGAAGCCCGAAGCAAACCTCCCGGAAAGAGGGTGGATCGCGTGGACCGCTGCATCGTCCTGGTGGACGCCGGGTATCTGCTGGGGGCCGCCGCCAGTCTCCTCGCCGGGGAGCCCTCGCGGTCCCGCATCACCGTCGACCACACCGCCCTCATCCAGGGCCTGCGTGAACGCGCCGAGTCCGACACGGAGCGGCCCCTGCTGCGCATCTACTGGTTCGACGGCGCCCCCGACCGCGTCCCGCAGCCCGAGCACCGCAGGCTGCGCGTGATGCCCCGGGTCACCGTCCGGCTCGGCGCCCTGACCCGCAGCGACGGACGCTGGGCCCAGAAGGGCGTGGACGCCGCGATGCACGCCGAGCTGACCGAGCTGGCCCGCAACCGCGCCTGCTCCGACGTGGTCCTGGTGACCGGCGACGGGGATCTGCTGCCGGGCATGATGGCGGCCAAGGAACACGGGGTCGCCGTACACCTGTGGGCCGTGCAGGCCGCCGACGGGGACTACAACCAGTCCGAGGACCTGGTCGCCGAGGCCGACGAGCGGCGGGTGCTGGACCGTACGTGGATCACCAAGGCCGTACGCGCCAAGGATTTCGGCGGTATCTGCGCGCCGCCGCCCGTGCCGCGTCCCGAGATCGCCGCGATCCTCTCCGCGCCGCTGCCCGAGTCCGCGCACGCCGGGGCAGCCGAGCGGTCGGTCGAGGAGGAGCACGCCCCGGCGGCCGCCGTCTCGGAGAACGGCACGCAGGAGCGGGCGCCCGCGGCCAAGGGAGTGCCCACGCCGAAGGACCTGGCCGCGCTGCGCGCGCCCGGCCCGCAGCCCGCCCAGCCCCCGCAGACCGCGACCCTGCGCTGGTCCTCCGACAAAGGGTGGGTCGACCGGCCCGGCGGCGCGGCCGAGCCTCCCGAGGTCGCCTCGATGCCGACGCTCGCCCAGGTGACCACGGCGGAGCAGCGGTGGGCCGACCGGGAGGAGGACATCACGACCGTCGGCGGCGATCCGTTCGAGGTCGGGCAGGTGTTCGCGCGGCGCTGGATGGAGCGGCTCGGTGACCAGGTCCACCTGCAGAAACTGTCCGGGATGTACCCGCGGATCCCGCACCGGATCGACGGGGAGCTGCTGCGGTACGCCGCGCGGTTCGGGCTGCTCGCGCACAAGGACGACCAGATCGACGAGCACGACCGGTATGCGATCCGGGCCGGGTTCTGGCGGGAGATCGATGTGCGGACGGCCGCCGAGCACGCGCCCGTCGGGGAGTGAGATCTTTTCCGCACCAAGTGCCGTAACGGGCCGACCCGGGAGCAAAGCGGGCTCGCGGACCCCGTAGTCTCGTCCCTTGTGAGTACGCGCGCGGCACAGGCACTTCGGCACGGTGACGATGTCGTGTGCGCGGTGCGCGGGCTGACGAAGACCTATCCGGCGGCCCGGGGCCGGCGCGGCGTTCCCGCGACGCCCGAGGTGAAGGCCACCGACGACGTACGGCTGGAGATCAGGCGCGGCGAGATCTTCGGGCTCCTCGGGCCGAACGGTGCCGGGAAGACCACCCTCGTACGGCAGCTGACCGGGCTGATGCGGCCCGACCGCGGCAGCGTCGAGATCCTCGGCCACGACATCGTGCGCCATCCCGAGCGGGCGTCGCGGATCCTCGCCTACCTCGGGCAGGAGTCCACCGCCCTGGACGACCTGACCGTGTCGCTCGCCGCCGAGACCACCGGACGGCTGCGCGGGCTGGAGGCGGCCCAGGCACGGGCCGAGCGGGACGCCGTACTCGACGAGCTGGGGCTCACCCCGCTCGCCGGGCGGCCGCTCAGGAAACTCTCCGGCGGACAGCGCCGGCTCGCCTGCTTCGCCGCCGCGCTGGTCGGGGCGCGGCCGTTGCTCGTCCTCGACGAGCCCACCAGCGGCATGGACCCCGTGGCGCGGCGCGCGGTGTGGTCCGCCGTTGACCGGCGCCGGGCCGAGCACGGCACGACCGTCCTGCTCGTCACGCACAACGTCATCGAGGCGGAGACGGTCCTCGACCGGGTCGCCGTACTCGACCGGGGACGGGTGATCGCCTGCGACACCCCCACCGGTCTCAAGGAGCAGGTCGCCGGCGAGGTGCGGGTCGACCTGGTGTGGCGCGAGTCCGCCCCGCTGCACGTCCCCGAGGTGGCCGCGCTGCGGGACCGGGCCGAGGAGTCCGGACGCCGCTGGACGCTGCGGCTCGCCCCGGAGGAGGCCCGTACGGTGGTCGCCACGGTCACCGGCGGGGCCGCGTTCGCCGCGCTGGACGACTTCACACTGACCACGCCGAGCCTGGAGGACGTGTACCTGGCGCTCGGCGGCGCCGCACGACAGGGGCTGGTGAAGGCGTGAGCCGACCGACCACGGGCGTGAGTACCGTGACCGCCGCATCCGTACGGAACACGACGACTGCCGGAGTGAAACCGAGAGAGGGGAGCCGCGCGACGTGAGTGTCGTACCCGCCGAGGTTCTGCCGGGCAGCGTCCTGGCCGTGGAGGAGACGGTCCGGGAAGCGGCCGAGCTAGGACCGCGCGCACGGCTGTGGCCGGCGCTCGCGGCCGTGTACCGGGCACAGCTGTCCCGCGCGCGGGTGGCGCGGATCCCGCTGCTGTTCGTCGCGACCTTCCAGTCTGTCGGGATCATGGTCCTGATGCGGGGGGTCGTGGACGGCGGGGGCGAGGCGCAGGCCGTGGTCGCCGGGTCGTCAGTGCTCGTCGTCGCCTTCGTCGCACTGAACCTGCTGGCCCAGTACTTCGGCCAGCTGCGCGCCAGCGGCGGGCTCGACCACTACGCGACACTTCCCGTGCCGCCGGCGGCCGTGGTGCTCGGGGCGGCGGGCGCGTACGCGTCCTTCACCGTGCCGGGGACCGTGGTCACCGCGGTCTTCGGTTGCGTGCTGTTCGGGTTGCCGCTCGCGCACCTGTGGGTGCTGCTGGCCGTCATCCCGCTCGCGGGTGCCGCGCTCGCCGGGCTCGGGGCCGCGCTCGGACTGCTCGCGCCGCGTCCGGAACTGGCCACACTGCTGGGGCAGCTGGGCATGTCCGCGGCGCTGCTGCTCGGGGTCCTGCCGGCGGACCGGATGCCGGAGGCCGTGCGGTTCGCGCGGGACCTGCTGCCGTCGACGTACGGCGTCGAGGCCTTCGCCCGGACCTTCGAGCCGAACCCCGACTGGGCGTTCGTGCTCGGTGATCTCGCCGTGTGCGCCGGGGTCGGCGTGGTCTCGCTGGCCGTCGCCACCTGGGCCTACCGCCGGGCGGCCGTCCGATGACGCGCCGCACAGGCGGGCCTGGCACGATGTCAGGGTGACCGCACCGTTGACTCCTCCTCCGCCGCCCCACGAACACTCCTCGCACAGCGCGTGGCAGTCCGTGCCTCCCGGGTACGCGGCCCCCGCGCCGGACGCCCCGTACGGCGCGCACGGTTCGTACGGACAGGACGGTCCCGGGATGAAGACCGAAGTGCGGGAGGCCGGCGTCGTCACGGTGGCGGTGGCGCTCGGCGGGGTGCTGCTCGGGGTGCTGTGGTGGTGGCTGGCGCCGCACGTGCCGCTGGTCGGCGGGCTGGACGAGCAGGGGAACTGGGTCGTCTTCCTCCAGGACACCGAGGGCGAGCAGGCCGTCGGTGTCGATGGAACGTTCACTCTGCTGGCGTTGGCCTTCGGCGCGGTGAGCGCGTTCGCCGTGTTCCTGGTGCGCAGGCGCGGCGGAGTGCCGCTGGTCGTGGCGCTCACCGTCGGCGGGCTGCTCGGGTCACTGCTGGCGTGGCGGCTCGGGGTGTGGCTGGGGCCCACCCATGACGTCATCGCGCATGCCAAGGACGTGGGCAAGGGGGTCACGTTCTCGGCGCCGCTGAGGCTGGGCGCGAAGGGGGCCCTGATGGCCTGGTCGCTGGCCGCGCTCGTGGTGCATCTGGGGCTGACGGCGCTGTTCGGACCCCGGGACCCGGACCCGTACGTCCACCAGCAGGGCCCGGTTCCCAAGGACGGCTACGGGACCCCGCAGGCGTGACGAGCGGCCGGGCGGACAGCCTGGCCGTGATCCGAGCGGCCCTTCGGGGTGCGCCACCCGCGTTGCGCGTTCGCTTCGACACGTCCCTCGTGCGTGACCGGGGAACCGGCCCGCGTCGAGGGGTCACGCACGCCCGATGGAAGCCACCACCGCTGCGGTGAGCTGGGCCAGGTCGTCGGGGGAAAGTTCGACCTCCAGGCCGCGGCGGCCCGCCGAGACGCAGATCGTCGGGTGGGCGGAGGCCGACTCGTCCAGGACCGTGGCGAGCTTCTTGCGCTGACCGAGCGGGGAGATGCCGCCGCGGACATAGCCCGTGGTGCGTTCCGCGAGTGCGGGGTCGGCCATCGCGGCGCGCTTGCCGCCGACCGCCGCCGCCAGTGCCTTGAGGTCCAGCTGGCCGGCCACCGGAACGACGGCGACGGTCAGGGTGCCGTCGACGTCCGCGACCAGCGTCTTGAAGACCCGCTCCGGTGAGACACCCATCGCCTCGGCCGCCTCCTCGCCGTACGACGGGTGGGCGGGGTCGTGGTCGTAGGAGTGGACCGTGTACGGCACTCCCGCGGCCGTCAGGGCCACCGTCGCCGGCGTGCCGCCCGCCTGCTGCTGCTTCTTCGCCTTCTTCGCCATGCGGCCTGATTCCGCCTGTTCCCCAGAGGTCGTACGTCAGTTGAGACTCGTCGGGCCGCGGGTCAGTTCCGCCGCGGGCAAGGACGGCAGATTACGGATGATCGCCGTCTCCGCGCGCAGGAGTTTCAGTTCGTCGCGCAGCCGGGACGCGGTGTCCGGGGCCTGGAGCAGGCGCTGCTTGGTCGGGACGTCCAGCATCATCGCGGCGGCCACGAGGTAGGAGACCACCGACGGTTCGTCCGGCAGGTCCGCGCCGGTGGACAGGGATCGCTCGCGGGCGCCGGCGAGGCGCTTCTGGTACTGGCGGAAGGCCCGCAGCACGCCCTCCGCCAGCGCCCCCGCCTCCTCGCCCGGGTCCTCGGGCAGCTCCTCCAGCTCCGCCGTGAGGAACGGACCCGAGGCGTCGACCGACAGCAGCCGTACCCGGGTCGTGCCCGTAGCCAGTACCTCGAAGGTGCCGTCGGCCCCCTCCCGGATGGTCGCGGCGTCCGCGATGCAGCCGAACCCGTGGAACGCCTTGACCGGGTCGTCGCCGAAGCCGGCCGCGGCACCGTGCTCGGCCACGGCCGTCTGGTCCGGCATGCCGGGTGCGGTCGTCGCCACCTCGTGGCCGTCGCGGATCGCCACCACGGCGAACCGGCGCGGTTCGTCCTCGGGCGTCTTCACCAACTCGCGCATCATGGCGCGATAGCGCTCCTCGAAAATGTTCAGTGGAAGCACGAGCCCCGGGAACAGTACGGAGTTCAGCGGGAAGAGCGGAAGCCGGACGGTGGTCACGACGCAAAAGCCTAATGGTCGCCCGAGCGGACGCGTCCGCCGTGCTCACTCCGTGGATGGCGGGCAGCCGTGTTCCGGCGGACCTCCTCGCGGATCTCCAGGAACCGGACGAGCGGATCGTCCGAGAACCGGTCCCAGGGGAAGGAGGTGACGTACGGGCCGATCAGGCGCAGTTGCTCCTCGGCGTCCGTCCAGCGCTCCAGCCGTACCAGCAGGTACATCAGCTTGTTCCGTACCTCGGCCGGCCAGGGGTCGGCCGCCGGGAACCGGGCCGAGAGCGCGATCGCCCGGTCCACCGCCGCGTCCAGCCGCTCGACCGGGACCTCGGGGCCGCAGCCGTCGGTCAGGTAGGAGAAGGCCGCCCGGGCCGGCAGCGCCTGGACGAGGAAGTCGGCCGGAGCGTCCTGCGCGGCCAGGTCGGCGAAGTCGAAGCACGCGTGGTGGGAGCCGTGCCAGGAGGCGGCGAGGTAGCGCAGGGCGGCCACATGGCAGCCGTAGTGGTGCGGGGCACGGCGGACCGCCGCCTCCCACAGCTGCTCGAAGTACTTGTGCCCGGCGTTCGCGCCGCGCGCGTGGTCCAGCGCGATCCGCCACGGCACCGGGTCCCGGTCGTCGCCGTGCGCGGCGGCCGTGATCAGGGGGGTGGCCTGGCGCAGGAGTTCGGCCCGCGCCGGTGACTGCCAGGCGCGATCCAGCACGAGTTGGGCGCCGATCAGCAGTGCGTCGGGATCGGTGGGCGCGGCTGTGCGCCAGTCCTCGTACCACTCGCCGCGGGAGCCGGCGAAGGCGGCGAGTCTTCGCGCGTAGCGATCGCGGTTCTCCCAGTCGGCGCCGATGCGGGTGGCGGTGAGCAGGTGGGCGGCGGGCTCGTACTCACCCCGCGCGGCCGCGACGAGTGCGGGACCGAGCCGGTCGTCGGGCGCGTCGAGGAGGACCTCGTCGTCGGCGGGCGGCGGGCCGAGGCGCGAGGGCTCCCGGGGCGTCCGGGACGAGCGGATGAAGGGGGGCAGCAGAGCCATGGTGCCGACCATTGAAGGTCCGCTGGTCAAGGGAGCGCCAGTGCGAACGGGCAACTCGCGGAAAGTTGTACGCGCTACGGTCAAGGACAGGTAAAAGGTTGCCCGTTCAACAACTTCTGCACCATCAGCCACACGAGCCCCTCTAGCTGCGCCGCAGCAGCCGTGTGGCCCCCGCCGCCACCGTCGTCGCCAGAATCCAGCCCAGCAGGATGATCGCGGCGGCGAGCCACTGCCAGCCGCCCCGCAGCTGCCAGAACCCGGCCTGGCCCAGGTCGATCACCGGCAGCAGCAGGTCGAGGGCGAACAGGGCGGGGTCCCACGGCGGGTGCTCGCCGCGCCTGATCGGTGGATGGTCGGCGTGCGCGAAGGCCACCGAACTCGCCGCCCACAGCACCGCCATCCACACGGCGGCCCGGCCCGGCCGGTACCCGTAGGCGACCGCCCAGTCCTGCACGTACCCCCACAGCTTGGCGGCGACCGGCAGGCTCTCGCGGCGGCGGCGCTGCTTGGCCAGCAGCACCTCCCGGGCGTCCTCGTCCTCGCCGCCGGTCCGCAGTACGGCGGCGAGCCGTTCGTACGGCTCCGGGTTGTACTCGGCGGTCGCCGCCGCCAGCCACTCCAGCCGTTCGTTCAGCGGGAACGGGCCGCGCGGCACCAGGTTCTCGTAGCTGAACCCGCCCATGTGCAGCCGGCCCGGGCCCGGCCACGCGTCCGCCCGGTCCATCAGGTTGACGACCCGCGCCCCCGACAGCACGACCGTGCCCCGCGTCGGCCGCTCCCCGAGGAAGCGCAGCTCGGGCGTCTGCACGCGGCGCAGCGACAGCTCCTGCTCGTCGGTGAAGGTGAACCGGGCCCGCTCCAGGTCGACCGCGTCCCCGAACCGCCCGTCGTCGAGGCGCAGCCCGCCCTGGCATTCGAACCGCTGGATGCGCGTCCCGCGCGCGGGCGTCGTGCCGCTGAGCAGGGTGCTGCCGACGCCCGCCGGGGTCAGGTACAGCGAGCGCTCCACGGTCAGCTGGGGGGCGTTCAGGGCGAGCCGCGAGTAGGGGTTGGCCAGCCGGGCGCCGCGCAGGCTCAGCGAGACGCCGATCTTCGCGCTGCGCAGGGTCAGCTCGCCGTGCGACTCCAGCATCTCGGCCTGGAGGTCCTGGCCGACGGTCAGGCCGTCCGCGGCGATCGAGCGACCGCTGCGGTCGCGATAGACGATCGCCTGGTTGAGCAGCAGATCCGTACCGATCTGCGCGTCGGTGAGCCGGATGCCGTTCTGGAAGCGGCAGCGCGGCAGATGCAGGTCGCCCTCGGTGTGCACCCGGGCCGCCTCCAGGCGCGGCACCGAGCAGTCCACCATGCGTACGGTCGTGAAGTGGGCCTCCGGCAGCAGGACGTCCCGCTCGAACCGGCAGCCGCGCATCTCGACGTAAGGCACCACCGTGCCGCCCGCGAGGTCCAGGCTGTCGCTGATCTGCACCCCGACGAGCTTCAGTGACGACACACGGCCCGCGAGCGCGGGCGGTCCGTCCAGGAGCAGCCAGCACACGATCCGCGCCCGCACGGTCCGCTCGGGCCCCCAGGGGTGCCCGCCGTGCGGATCGTCGACGACGGTGTCGCCGCTGCTCAGGTCGTACACACTGCCGTTGCGGAACGCCTGCCACATCCCCGCCTCGGCGGCGGTCAGATCCTCCGGCAGGTCTCCGTCCCGGATGCCGGCCCCCTCGGTCACCAGGCTTCCTTCCTCCCCAGTAGCTCTTCGTGGTTTCGTACAACCGGTCATGCCCGTTGAGTGACGCCCGGAACACCAGACGTGAACGGGATCTTCCGGGTTCCGCCCGGGACCTGTATCAGCCATTGATACGCGCGAACGACGCCCGATCCCGGTCTGAGAGAATTGACGACGTGATCTCCCGAATCGATCTGCGCGGCGACGCCCTTCCCGAGGGCCCCGCCCTGCGCGACCTGCTGCCCCGAGCGGACTTCGACGTCTCGGCCGCCCTGGAGAAGGTGCGTCCGATCTGCGAGGCCGTGCATCATCGGGGTGACGCGGCGCTGATCGACTTCGCCGAGAAGTTCGACGGAGTACGCCTGGAGTCCGTACGGGTTCCGGCCGAGGCGCTGACCCTGGCCCTCGCGGAGCTGGACCCGGCCGTGCGCGCGGCCCTGGAGGAGTCCATCCGCCGCGCCCGTCTCGTCCACCGCGAGCAGCGCCGTACGACGCACACGACGCAGGTCGTACCCGGTGGTTCGGTCACCGAGAAGTGGGTGCCGGTCGATCGCGTCGGTCTCTACGCGCCCGGCGGGCGGTCCGTCTACCCGTCCTCCGTGATCATGAACGTGGTGCCCGCGCAGGAGGCCGGCGTCGAGTCGATCGCCCTCGCCTCCCCCGCGCAGGCCGAGTTCGACGGGCTGCCGCACCCGACGATCCTCGCCGCGTGCGCGCTGCTCGGCGTCGACGAGGTGTACGCGGCCGGCGGTGCGACCGCCGTCGCGATGTTCGCGTACGGCACCGAGTCCTGCCCGCCCGCCAACATGGTCACCGGCCCCGGCAACATCTGGGTCGCCGCCGCCAAGCGCTACTTCACCGGCAAGATCGGCATCGACGCCGAGGCCGGTCCGACCGAGATCGCGATCCTCGCGGACGACACCGCCGACCCGGTGCACGTCGCCTCCGACCTGATCAGCCAGGCCGAGCACGACCCGCTGGCCGCAGCCGTGCTGGTCACCGACTCCGTGGAGCTCGCGGACGCGGTGGCGAAGGAGCTGGAGCCGCAGGTCGCGGCCAGCAAGCACATCGAGGACCGGATCGTGCCGGCCCTCGCCGGCAGGCAGTCCGCGATCGTTCTCGTCGACGGTGTCGAGGAGGGACTTCGGGTCGTCGACGCGTACGGCGCCGAGCACCTGGAGATCCAGACCGCTCAGGCCTCGGAAGTCGCCGAACGCGTCAGGAACGCCGGCGCGATCTTCATCGGCCCCTGGGCGCCGGTCTCGCTCGGCGACTACGCGGCCGGGTCCAACCACGTCCTGCCCACCGGCGGCTGCGCCTGCCACTCCTCGGGCCTGTCCGTCCAGTCCTTCCTGCGCGGCATCCACATCGTCGACTACACGAAGGACGCGCTGGCCGACGTGGCGCACCACGTGGTGACGCTCGCGGAGGCGGAGGACCTGCCCGCGCACGGCGCGGCGATCAAGGCGCGGTTCGGATGGAAGGTACCGACGAGCAAGTGAGTTTTGGAATCGACGATCTCCCCGTACGGGACGAGCTGCGCGGCAAGTCCCCTTATGGCGCCCCCCAGTTGGACGTCCCGGTACGGCTGAACACCAACGAGAACCCCTACCCGCTGCCCGAACCGCTGGTCGAGCGGATCGCCGAGCGGGTGCGCGAGGCGGCCCGGAACCTCAACCGCTATCCGGACCGGGACGCGGTGGAGCTGCGCACGCAGCTCGCCAAGTACCTCACCGACACCGCCGGCCACGAGGTCGGCCCGGCCAACCTCTGGGCCGCCAACGGCTCCAACGAGGTCATCCAGCAACTGCTGCAGACCTTCGGCGGACCGGGCCGTACGGCGATCGGCTTCGAGCCGTCGTACTCGATGCACGGCCTCATCGCGCGCGGCACCGGCACGGGCTGGATCTCCGGCCCCCGCAACGAGGACTTCACGATCGACCTCGCCGCCGCCGAGAAGGCGGTCGCCGAGCACCGGCCGGACGTCGTCTTCGTCACGACCCCCAACAACCCCACCGGCACCGCGGTCCCGCCGGAGACGGTCCTCGCGCTGTACGAGGCCGCCCAGGCAGCGGGGCCCTCGATGGTCGTGATCGACGAGGCGTACATCGAGTTCAGCCACGGCGCCTCGCTGCTGCCGCTCATCGAGGGCCGGCCCCACCTCGTCGTCTCGCGGACGATGTCCAAGGCCTTCGGCGCGGCGGGCCTGCGCCTCGGCTATCTCGCCGCGCACCCGGCGGTCGTGGACGCCGTCCAGCTCGTACGGCTGCCGTACCACCTGTCGGCGATCACGCAGGCGACCGCGCTGGCCGCCCTGGAACACACCGACACCCTGCTCGGCTACGTCGAGCAGCTGAAGGCCGAGCGGGACCGGCTGGTCTCCGAACTGCTGGCGATCGGCTACGAGGTGACGGCGTCGGACGCCAACTTCGTGCAGTTCGGGCGGTTCGACGACGCCCACGCGGTGTGGCGGAAGATCCTCGACCGGGGCGTCCTGGTCCGGGACAACGGCGTGCCCGGCTGGCTGCGGGTGACCGCCGGAACCCCCGAAGAGAACGACGCGTTCCTCGACGCGGTCCGTGAACTGAAGAAGGAGCAGTGCGCATGACTCGCGATGGGCGTGTTGGAAGGGTCGAGCGGGTGACGAAGGAGACCTCGGTCCTCGTCGAGATCGATCTCGACGGGTCCGGCAAGGTCGATGTGTCGACAGGGGTCGGTTTCTACGACCACATGCTCGACCAGCTCGGCCGGCACGGTCTGTTCGACCTGACCGTGAAGACCGAGGGCGACCTGCACATCGACTCGCACCACACCATCGAGGACAGCGCCCTCGCGCTGGGCGCCGCCTTCAAGCAGGCGCTCGGCGACAAGGTGGGCATCTACCGCTTCGGCAACTGCACGGTCCCGCTGGACGAGTCCCTCGCCCAGGTCACCGTCGACCTGTCCGGCCGCCCCTACCTCGTGCACACCGAGCCCGAGAAGATGGCGCCGATGATCGGCGAGTACGACACCACGATGACCCGGCACATCCTGGAGTCCTTCGTCGCCCAGGCGCAGATCGCCCTGCACGTGCACGTGCCCTACGGACGCAACGCCCACCACATCGTGGAGTGCCAGTTCAAGGCACTGGCCCGGGCGCTGCGGTACGCGTCCGAGCGCGACCCGCGCGCGGCCGGCATCCTCCCGTCCACGAAGGGCGCGCTGTGACCGGCCTGTCGACCCTCCTGATCGTCGTCGGCCTCTTCCTGGCCGGCGGGATCTACTCCTTCGTCAAGCAGCAGATGCCGAAGAGCCTCATCGTGCTGCTCTCGATCGGCGCTGCGATGTGCCTCGTCGCGGGCGTCATGAGGCTGGAGGTGTGGAATTGAGCACCGGATCGAAGAAAGTGGTCGTCTTCGACTACGGCTTCGGCAACGTCCGTTCCGCCGAGCGTGCCCTCGCGCGCGCGGGAGCGGACGTCGAGATAACGCGCGACTACGACAGGGCCATGAACGCGGACGGCCTGCTGGTGCCGGGCGTCGGCGCCTTCGCCGCCTGCATGAAGGGCCTGAAGGAAGCACGCGGCGACTGGATCGTCGACCGCCGGCTGTCCGGCGGGCGCCCCGTGATGGGCATCTGCGTCGGCATGCAGATCCTCTTCGCGCGGGGTATCGAGCACGGCGTGGAGAGCGAGGGCCTCGACGAGTGGCCCGGCTCGGTCGAGCCGCTGCAGGCCGAGATCGTGCCCCACATGGGCTGGAACACCGTCGACGCGCCGGCCGACTCGCAGCTCTTCGCCGGGCTGGACGCGGACGCGCGCTTCTACTTCGTGCACTCCTACGCCGTCCACGACTGGAGCCTGGAGACGCACAACGCGGCGATCCGCGCCCCCAAGGTCACCTGGTCGACCCACGGCAAGCCCTTCGTGGCCGCCGTGGAGAACGGCGCCCTGTGGGCCACGCAGTTCCACCCCGAGAAGTCCGGCGACGCCGGAGCGCAGCTGCTGACCAACTGGATCGGAACCCTCTGATGTCTTCGAACCCCTCAGGACGGCTCGAACTCCTCCCCGCCGTCGACGTCCGTGACGGCCAGGCGGTCCGGCTCGTGCACGGCGAGTCCGGCTCGGAGACCTCGTACGGCTCCCCGCTGGAGGCCGCCCTCGCCTGGCAGCGCTCGGGCGCCGAGTGGCTGCACCTGGTCGACCTGGACGCGGCGTTCGGCACCGGCGACAACCGGGCCGTGATCGGCGAGGTCGCCGAGCGCATGAAGAGCATGCACGTCAAGGTGGAGCTCTCCGGCGGCATCCGCGACGACGCCGCCCTCGCCGCCGCGCTGGCCACCGGCTGCACCCGGGTCAATCTCGGCACGGCCGCCCTGGAGACCCCCGAGTGGGTCGCCAAGGTCATCGCCGAGCACGGCGACAAGATCGCGGTCGGGCTCGACGTACGCGGCACGACCCTGCGCGGACGCGGCTGGACCAGTGACGGGGGCGACCTCTACGAGACGCTGGAGCGCCTCGACAAGGAGGGCTGCGCGCGGTACGTGGTGACGGACATCGCCAAGGACGGCACGCTGCAGGGCCCCAACCTGGAGCTGCTGCGCAACGTGTGCGCGGCGACCGACCGGCCCGTCGTGGCCTCCGGTGGCGTGTCGTCGCTGGACGACCTGCGGGCCATCGCCGAGCTGGTACCCCTCGGTGTCGAGGGCGCCATCGTCGGGAAGGCCCTGTACGCGAAGGCGTTCACCCTCGAAGAGGCCCTGGAGGCGGTGGCTCAGTGAGCGATCTGCGACGCGTGACGACCGGCGCGCCCTGGGAGGAGACCTTCGGGTACTCCCGGGCGGTGGAGCTCCCGAACGGCCTGGTACTGGTCTCCGGCTGCACGTCCGTCGTGGACGGCCAGATCGCCGGAGGCGACCCGTACGAGCAGACGGTCAACGCCTTCGACGTCGCGTTCGAGGCGCTGGGGCAGCTGGGTCTCGGCCGCGAGGACGTCGTGCGTACGCGCATGTACCTCACCCACGCCCGGGACGTGGACGACGTCGGTCGGGCTCACAAGGAGCTGTTCGACTCCGTCCGGCCCGCCGCATCCATGATCATCGTCTCCGGCTTCGTGGACCCCGGCCTGGTGGTCGAGGTCGAGGTGGAGGCGTACCGAGGAGCAGACAAGTCATGACCCTGGCGGTCCGAGTCATCCCCTGCCTGGACGTGGACAACGGCCGGGTCGTCAAGGGCGTCAACTTCCAGAACCTGCGCGACGCGGGCGACCCCGTCGAGATGGCGAAGGTGTACGACGCCGAGGGCGCCGACGAGCTGACGTTCCTGGACATCACCGCCTCGTCGGGCAACCGCGAGACGACGTACGACGTGGTGCGCCGCACCGCCGAGCAGGTGTTCATCCCGCTGACGGTCGGCGGCGGCGTCCGTGCGGCCGAGGACGTGGACAAGCTGCTGCGGGCGGGCGCGGACAAGGTGGGCGTCAACACGGCCGCGATCGCCCGTCCCGACCTCATCCGCGAGATCGCCGAGCGTTTCGGCCGGCAGGTGCTGGTGCTGTCGGTGGACGCGCGGCGCACCGAGTCGGGCTCCTTCGAGGTCACCACCCACGGCGGTCGCAAGGGCACCGGCATCGACGCCGTCGAGTGGGCGCACCGGGCCGCCGAGCTGGGCGCGGGGGAGATCCTGCTCAACTCGATGGACGCGGACGGGACGAAGGACGGGTACGACCTGGAGATGATCGCCGCCGTCCGCAAGCACGTGACGGTTCCGGTGATCGCCTCCGGCGGCGCGGGCAAGCTGGCCGACTTCGCGCCGGCCGTCGCGGCGGGCGCGGACGCGGTGCTCGCGGCGTCCGTCTTCCACTTCGGCGATCTGCGCATCGGACAGGTGAAGGACGCACTGCGGGAGTCGGGGCACCCGGTGAGGTGACGTTCGGCTCGAGCCCCGGCTGCCTTTCGAGGCCGCCGGGGCTTTCTTCTTGGCCGGACCGAAGCGGAGCTGAAGAAGGACCTGTCGCGAGCACGTCGCCCCGCCCCTGTACGCCTTCCCGTTCCGCGTCCGAAAGGCACCCACCGTGAGCGCCTCACTCACCGCCCCGGCCGCCGTCACCGGCAGACCGGCCCACCGGGACGGCAACGTCCTGCGCTGGCTCGCCGCCTACACCTTCTCGATGGTCGGCGACAGCGTGTACTACATCGCCCTGTCCTGGGCTGCCGTGCAGGCCGGGACGCCCTCCCAGGCCGGAGTGGTCATGGCGGTGAGCGCGGTGCCGCGGGCCCTGCTGATGCTGGGCGGGGGAGTGATCGCCGACCGGTTCGGGCCGCGCAGGGTCGTCATCGGCAGTGACGCGGTGCGCTGCGCGGCCGGGCTCGCGGTGGCCGCCCTGCTGTTCCTCACCAGCCCCGGACTGTGGCCGCTGGCCCTGCTCGCCCTCGTCTTCGGCACCGTCGACGCCGTCTTCATGCCCGCCGTGGGTGCCCTCCCCGCGCGCGTGACGAGCCGCGACCAGCTCGCGCGCGTGCAGGGCATGCGGGGCCTCGCGATCCGCCTCGCCAGCATCGTCGGCGCCCCGCTCGGCGGCCTGGCGGTGGCGGCGGGCGGTGCGGCGGCGGCCTTCGCTCTGGCGGGCCTGCTGATCGCGGTGTCGGTGCCGCTGCTCCTCTGCGTACGGCTGCGGGAACTGGGCCCGGACGACAAGGCGGCCGCCCACGGCGACACCGCCTGGCGCGACCTGGTGGCCGGACTGTGCTACATACGCCGCCACCGCGTGCTGGCCCCGTTGATGCTGGCCATCGCCCTCGGTGACCTCGGCTTCGTCGGCCCGCTGAACGTGGGCCTCACCCTGCTCGCGGACGAGCGTGGCTGGGGTGCCTCCGGCGTGGGCTGGGTCCTCGCCGGGTTCGGGACCGGGGCGGGCGCCGCCTCCCTGCTGCTGACCGTGCGCGGACGCCTGCCGCACGCCGGGCAGGTCGCTGCGTACGCCATCCTCGCGGGCTCGGTCGCCATCGGCGCCCTCGCCTTCGTCCCGGGCGTCCTCGCGGCGGTCGGGGTGGCCCTGCTCATCGGGCTGCTCGCCGGGCTCAGCGGCGTCATGTGCGGCGCCCTGCTGCAGACCCAGGCCGACCCCGCCTACCTGGGCCGCGTCACCGCCGTCTCCGGCCTGGTGAGCCTCGGCTTCGCCCCGCTGAGCATGCCACTGTCCGCCGCGGCCGTCGGCGCCTGGGGGACCGGCCCGGTCTTCGTCGTCAGCGCCGTGGTCTGCGGGCTCGGCGGGGTCGTCGCGCTGTGCGTCCGGGACCTGCGGCGCGCGCAACTGCCCCGCTGAACGGGACAGGCGCGCGCAACTGCCCCGCTGAGCGGGACTTCAGATACCGAGCTGCTTCGACCCGTGCAGCTTGTCGATCGCCTCCTTGTCGCCGTCCAGCTCGACGTGGACCGCGTCCTGGCGGCCGTAGAGGAACAGCAGCAGCTCCGACGGCTCGCCGGTCACCGTCACGACCGGGGTGCCGCGGTGGGCGACGGCGGTCTGGCCGTCCGGGCGGCGCAGCACCAGGCCCGTCGCGACGCCGCGGCCCATCAGGCGGGCGGTGCGCTCCAGGCGGGACCACAGGGCGTCCTGGAAGACCTTGTCGAGCTCGCGCGGTGACCAGTCGGGCTGGGCGCGGCGGACGTCCTCGGTGTGGACGTAGAACTCGATGGTGTTGGACGCCTCGTCGATCTGCTTGAGAGAGAAGGGCGAGAACCGGGGCGGGCCGGTCCGGATCAGCTGGATCAGTTCCTCGTACGGCTTGGCCGAGAACTCGTCCATCACCTTCTCCAGGCGTGGCTCGAGTTGCTTGATCAGTATGCCGCCGGCGGCGTCGGGGCGGCGCTCGCGCACCACCACGTGCGCGGCCAGGTCACGGGTCAGCCAGCCCTCGCACAAGGTCGGGGCCTCAGGGCCCGCGGCCTCCAACAGGTCGGCCAGGAGAAGTCGTTCACGCTTGGCGAAAGTCGACATGGCAGTCAGCCTACGGCCGTCCCGCCGGTCCGCACAGTGGACACCCCACGGTGACTGTCAGTGGCGGGCGGCACAATGGCACCATGACCAGCAGCACGCCCCGCCAGCCCAGCCGGCTCGACCCCGAGATCGCCGCGCGTCTCAAGCGCAGCGCCGACGGACTCCTGCCCGCCATCGCCCAGCAGTACGACACCGGGGAGGTGCTGATGCTCGGCTGGATGGACGACGAGGCGCTGCACCGCACGCTCACCACAGGCCGCTGCACCTACTGGTCGCGCAGCCGCCGGGAGTACTGGGTCAAGGGCGACACCTCCGGCCACTTCCAGTGGGTCAGGTCCGTGGCCCTGGACTGCGACGCGGACACCGTGCTGGTCAAGGTCGACCAGGTCGGCGCCGCCTGCCACACCGGCGCGCGCACCTGCTTCGACGCCGACGTGCTGGTCAAGGACGCCGGTTCCGGCGTACCGGCCGCGGATCAGTAGGGTCAGCCGCCATGGACCTCGAGACGTTCCGCAAGCTGGCCACCGACCGCCGCGTCATCCCCGTCACCCGCAAGCTCCTCGCCGACGGCGACACCCCGGTCGCGCTCTACCGCAAGCTCGCCGCCGAGCGCCCCGGCACCTTCCTGCTGGAGTCCGCGGAGAACGGCCGCTCGTGGTCCCGTTACTCGTTCGTCGGCGTCCGGTCCGCGGCGACGCTCACCGCGCGCGACGGGCAGGCGCACTGGCTCGGCACCCCGCCCGTCGGCGTCCCGGCCGACGGTGACCCGCTCGTCGCCCTGCGCGCCACCATCGAGGCCCTGCACACCCCCCACCAGGAGGGCCTGCCGCCCTTCACCGGCGGCATGGTCGGCTACCTCGGCTACGACATCGTGCGCCGCCTGGAGAAGATCGGCCCCGGCGAGCGCGACGACCTCCGACTGCCCGAGCTGACCATGCTCCTCACCAGCGACCTCGCCGTGATGGACCACTGGGAGGGCTCGGTCCTGCTGATCGCCAACGCGATCAACCACAACGACCTCGACACCGGCGTCGACGAGGCACACGCGGACGCGGTGGCCCGCCTGGACGCCATGGAGGCGGACCTGTCGCGGGCGGTCGCCCAGCCCCCGGCCGTCCTGCCCCCCTCCGAACTCCCCGAGTACACGGCCCTGTGGGGCGGCCCCGACTTCCAGGAGGCCGTCGAGGACGTCAAGGAGCGCATCCGCGCGGGCGAGGCCTTCCAGGTCGTACCGTCGCAGCGCTTCGAAACACCGTGCACGGCAAGCGCGTTGGACGTGTACCGGGTGCTGCGGGCGACGAACCCCTCCCCGTACATGTACCTGTTCCGCTTCGACGATTTCGACGTCGTCGGCTCGTCCCCCGAGGCCCTCGTCAAGGTCGAGGACGGGCAGGCCATGGTCCACCCCATCGCCGGCACCCGGCACCGCGGGGCCACCCCGCAGGAGGACCAGGCCCTCGCCGAGGAGCTGCTCGCCGACCCGAAGGAGCGCGCCGAGCACCTCATGCTGGTCGACCTGGGGCGCAACGACCTCGGACGAGTCTGCGAGCCGGGCTCGGTCGAGGTCGTCGACTTCATGTCCGTCGAGCGGTACTCGCACGTCATGCACATCGTCTCGACGGTCACCGGCAAGGTCGCCGCGGGCCGCACGGCCTTCGACGTCCTGACGGCCTGCTTCCCGGCGGGCACCCTCTCCGGAGCCCCCAAGCCCCGCGCCATGCAGATCATCGACGAACTGGAACCGTCCCGGCGCGGCCTGTACGGCGGCTGCGTGGGCTACCTGGACTTCGCCGGCGACTCCGACACCGCCATCGCCATCCGCACGGCCCTGCTGCGGGGCGGCACGGCATACGTCCAGGCGGGCGCCGGCATCGTCGCGGACTCCGACCCGGTCGCCGAGGACCAGGAGTGCCGCAACAAGGCCGCGGCGGTGCTGCGCGCGGTCCACACGGCCAACCGGCTCGTCAAATAGGGCGCTTATCACTGAACCCCGGGTGACGGTTCGCCCGGGGTTCAGGCGATAGTGGAGTACGTGACTCCCGTACCTCACCCCCGTTCCGATGCCGCAGGACCCGCCCGGGCCGGCCGCCGGAGTCTTGCCGTCGCCCTGCTCAGCGGGGCGCTCGGCGCGGCCGTGGTGTTGCTCGCGACCCGCCAGCAGTGGTCGCAGGGCACCGCGACCGTGGCCGGCGGCAGCTTCCCGCTGACCGCCACGGGCAGCGACGTGACGGGCGTGCCCGCGTCCCTGGCCATAGTGGGCCTCGCCGCGCTCGTCGCCGTCTTCGCCGTCCGCCGGGCCGGCCGCTTCCTGGTCGCCGCCCTGCTCGCGCTCTCCGGCGCCGGTACCATCGCGGCGGCCCTCCTCGGCGTCGACGACAGCTCCGCGCTCGACGAGCAGGCCGCGAAGGCCTCCGGCGACACCTCGGCCACCGTCGACGCGCTCTCCCACACCGCCTGGCCGTACGTCGCGGCCGTCGGCGGTGCCCTGCTCCTCCTGGCCGGCCTGCTCGCCCTGCGCTACGGACGCCGGTGGCCCGCGATGTCCGGCCGCTACGAGCGTTCCGGCACTCCCCGCCCGCGCCGCCAGGCGCCCGCCGTCGACCCCGACCGTCCCGAGGACATCTGGAAGGCCCTCGACCGGGGCGAGGATCCGACCGGCGCGTAGGCCTCCGGCGGTGCGTGCCGCGGTCGCGGCGGCTACGGGGGTGGGGGCTCGGTGATGTGCCGGGTGCTGGTGTGTGGGGGCTGGTCGCGCAGTTCCCCGCGCCCCTGGGGGTGCGGCCCACGCTTCTCGCCAGGTGCCGGTTCTTCGGCAGACAGGCCACGGCCGGCGCCCCATCGGCCCCCGACGCGCAAGGGACGACCCCGGGACACCCGGCACGCGTGCGTGCGGAACAATGGACCATGAGCGTCCGGCTCAGACACGTACACAGCAACGAGGAGCAAGTCATGGCGGGCAGCAGCCACGGTCACACCCCGGCCGCCTGGACCGGTGTCATCATCGCCTTCATCGGTTTCACCGTCGCCGGCGCCTTCATGGTGCTGGCCGAGCCGGCGGGCTTCTGGGGCGGCATGGTGATCGTGGTCCTCGGTGGCGTGGTCGGCTGGATCATGCGGAAGATGGGACTGGGCCAGCCGAAGCAGACCCACCCGGAGCACAAGGTCGCGGACGAGCGCGAGCCCGCGCGCGTCGAGGGCTGATCGCGTACGACTTCGTGGAGGGGCGGCCCGGCGTGATGCCGGGGCCGCCCCTCACGCGCGTCCAGGGGGCCGTACAGGGCACAATGCGAGCGTGGACGCCGACAGCCGGAGCACCCCGACGACATCGCCCCCCGACGCCGCCGACGAGGGCGTGCTGGGCCGGCTGGCCGTGCCGGCGGGAGTGCTCGCGGCGGTCGTCGGGGCCTTCGCGTACGTGGGCACCGTGGACCCCAACCAGCCCGGCCACTACCCCGTCTGCCCGCTGCTGCGCCTCACCGGCATCTACTGCCCTGGCTGCGGCGGTCTGCGCAGTGCGCACGCCTTCATCCACGGGGACTTCGTCGCGGCGCTCGGCGACAACGCCCTGGCCGTCGTCGGGTACTTCGCCTTCGCGGTGGTGTGGACCGTCTGGGTGGTCCGTGCGCTGCGCGGACGGCCGGCGAGGATCGTTCTCGGGCCGGTGCAGCTGTGGAGCCTCGGTGCGTTGGTGCTGGTCTTCACTGTTGTCCGGAACCTGCCGTTCGGTGGCTGGCTACATCCTTGATCAATTCACGAAGGTCCAGGTAGTGGGACCGGCGTCAACCGGATGTGAGGCCTACGCCCTCCTGCGGATACCATCGAGGTGACCACTGGTTTCGTCTCATGGGCCGGTCCGGTGGCAGAAGCTCAACCGCTTGAACAGTCAACCGTCTGGAAGGGGGCCGCTCGCGTGAGTGTGCTCGACGAGATCATCGACGGAGTCCGTGCCGACCTCGCGGAACGGCAGGCGCGCGTCAGCCTCGACGAGCTCAAGGAGCGCGCGGCGAAGGCTCCCGCGGCCAAGGACGGGCTCGCCGCACTGCGGGGCGACGGCGTCAAGGTCATCTGTGAGGTCAAGCGCTCCAGCCCGTCCAAGGGCGCGCTGGCCGCGATCGCCGATCCGGCAGGCCTTGCCGCGGACTACGAGGCGGGCGGCGCCGCCGTCATCTCCGTACTGACCGAGGAGCGCCGCTTCGGCGGCTCGCTGGCCGACCTCGAAGCGGTCCGCGGGCGCGTGGACATCCCCCTGCTGCGCAAGGACTTCATCGTCACCTCGTACCAGCTGTGGGAGGCCCGGGCCTACGGCGCCGACCTCGCGCTGCTCATCGTGGCCGCCCTGGACCAGCCGGCCCTCGAGTCCCTCATCGAGCGCGCCGAGTCCATCGGGCTCACCCCGATCGTCGAGGTCCACGACGAGGACGAGGTGGAGCGCGCGGTGGACGCGGGCGCCAAGGTGATCGGCGTCAACGCGCGCAACCTGAAGACGCTGGAGGTCGACCGCACGACCTTCGAGCGGCTGGCTCCCGAGATCCCGGACAACCTCGTCAAGATCGCCGAGTCCGGCATCCGCGGCCCGCACGACCTCATCGCGTACGCCAACGCCGGTGCCGACGCGGTCCTGGTGGGCGAGTCCCTGGTGACCGGCAAGGACCCCAAGACGGCGGTCGCCGATCTGGTCGCGGCGGGCGAGCATCCCGCACTCCGGCACGGCCGGGGCTGACGGCTCGCTAAACTGACCCCGATGACGCTCCCGATCACCCTGACGACCCCGGACCGGTACGCCCGCCTGGCGCGCGGCTGTCGGCCCCGGGGCTGCCGCGCGCCCGCACGCAGGGTGCACGGGCGTCGGGTGCGGTACGTCATCGGTGACGAACCGGGCCAGGTGAACGGCATGCGATGGCAGCGCCCCGTCAGGGGCGTGGGGCAGTTCTGAACATGCGGCTCCGCCGCGTGCGCGCGACAAGCCACAGTCGGCCCGCGGCCGACTGACGAAACCCCGCCCCCACGGCGATCAGTGTCTGTCCACCACACTCACCGTGAGGTTCCAGCATGCCCAGCGAGTTCTTCATCCCCGACCCCGAGGGTCGGATCCCCAGCGCCGAAGGCTACTTCGGCGCGTTCGGCGGCAAGTTCATCCCGGAGGCGCTCGTCGCCGCCGTGGACGAGGTCGCCGTCGAGTACGAGAAGGCGAAGGGCGACCCCGAGTTCGCCCGCGAACTCGACGACCTCCTCGTCCACTACACCGGCCGGCCCAGCTCCCTCACCGAGGTGCCGCGGTTCGCCGAACACGCCGGTGGCGCCCGGGTGTTCCTCAAGCGCGAGGACCTCAACCACACCGGCTCCCACAAGATCAACAACGTGCTCGGCCAGGCGCTGCTCACCAAGCGGATGGGCAAGACCCGCGTCATCGCCGAGACCGGTGCCGGCCAGCACGGTGTCGCGACCGCCACCGCCTGCGCGCTGTTCGGGCTCGAGTGCACCATCTACATGGGTGAGATCGACACCCGGCGCCAGGCCCTCAACGTGGCCCGGATGCGCATGCTCGGCGCCGAGGTCATCGCCGTGAAGTCCGGCAGCCGCACGCTGAAGGACGCGATCAACGAGGCGTTCCGCGACTGGGTCGCCAACGTCGACCGCACCCACTACCTGTTCGGGACCGTGGCCGGGCCGCACCCCTTCCCGGCCATGGTGCGCGACTTCCACCGGGTGATCGGCGTCGAGGCCCGCCGCCAGATCCTGGAGCGCGCCGGACGTCTGCCCGACGCCGCCGTCGCCTGCGTCGGCGGCGGCTCCAACGCCATCGGCCTGTTCCACGCCTTCATCCCGGACGCGGACGTACGCCTCATCGGCTGCGAGCCCGCCGGGCACGGCGTGGAGACCGGCGAGCACGCGGCGACCCTGACGGCCGGCGAGCCCGGCATCCTGCACGGTTCGCGGTCGTACGTCCTCCAGGACGAGGAGGGCCAGATCACCGAGCCGTACTCGATCTCGGCCGGACTCGACTACCCCGGCATCGGCCCCGAGCACGCCTACCTCAAGGACAGCGGCCGCGGCGAGTACCGCGCGGTCACCGACGACGCGGCGATGCAGGCCCTGCGCCTGCTGTCGCGGACCGAGGGCATCATCCCGGCCATCGAGAGCGCCCACGCGCTGGCCGGTGCGCTGGAGGTCGGCAAGGAGCTCGGCAGGGACGGGCTGATCGTGATCAACCTGTCCGGCCGCGGCGACAAGGACATGGACACGGCCGCCCGCTACTTCGACCTGTACGACACCGACGCCGAGGTCGCGGCCGACCAGGACGCCGACACCGCCGAGATCGAGGGGGACGCCAAGTGAGCGGGAACATCCAACTGCTGTCCGACACCCTCGCCGCCACCAAGGCGGAGGGACGCTCGGCCCTCATCGCCTACCTCCCGGCCGGGTTCCCGACCGTGGACGGCGGCATCGAGGCGATCAAGGCCGTCTTCGACGGCGGCGCGGACATCGTCGAGGTCGGTCTGCCGCACAGCGACCCCGTGCTCGACGGCCCGGTCATCCAGACCGCCGACGACATCGCCCTGCGTGGTGGCGTCAAGATCGCGGACGTCATGCGGACGGTCCGTGAGGCCCACGAGGCGACCGGGAAGCCGGTGCTCGTGATGACGTACTGGAACCCGATCGACCGCTACGGCGTCGAGCGCTTCACCGCCGAGCTCGCCGAGGCGGGCGGCGCCGGGTGCATCCTGCCCGACCTGCCCGTGCAGGAGTCGGCGCTGTGGAGGGAGCATGCGGAGAAGCACGGGCTCGCGACGGTCTTCGTGGTGGCCCCCAGCAGCAAGGACCAGCGGCTCGCCAAGATCACCGCGGCGGGCAGCGGCTTCGTCTACGCCGCCTCGCTGATGGGCGTCACCGGCACCCGCGCGTCGGTCGGCGCGCAGGCCCAGGACCTGGTGCAGCGCACCCGGGCCACCGGCACCGACCTGCCGGTCTGCGTCGGGCTCGGCGTCTCCGACGCCGCTCAGGCCGCCGAGGTCGCCGGCTTCGCCGACGGTGTGATCGTCGGCTCGGCCTTCGTCAAGCGGATGCTGGACGCGCCCGACGACGCGGCCGGCGTCGAGGCGGTCCGCGCGCTCGCCGGTGAACTCGCGAAGGGCGTGCGCGGAAAGGCGTAACAAGGCAGGACATTTCGTACGGGTCACTCGAACGGGTGGACCTGGGACCGGGGAGGCGCGGTGCGCCTCCCCGGTTCGTTCTGCGGGATGTGAGCGAGAAGAATCGAGAGGGAAAGCGCACCGCCCGGGAGCGGCTGGCGGAGGAGCGCGACAAACAGAAGTCCGCGGACAAGCGGCGCAGGGTGCTGATCGTGGGCGCGAGCGTGGTCTGCGTCCTGGCTCTCGCGGCGGTGATCGGCGTGGTCGCGGCGAAGGTGGGCAAGGACGACGGCAGCGATTCCGCCGGCCCGCTCGTGGTGCCCTCGGGGGCCAAGGGCAAGGACAGCCTCGCCATCCCGGTCGGCAAGGAGAGCGCCAAGTCGACGCTCACGATCTGGGAGGACTTCCGCTGCCCGGCCTGCAAGGCCTTCGAGACGGCGTACCGGCCGGCCATCCACGAGCTGACCGCCGCCGGGCAGCTGAAGGTGGAGTACCACCTGGCGACGATCATCGACGGCAACATGGGCGGCACCGGCTCCCGCAACGCCGCCAACGCGGCGGCCTGCGCCCAGGACGTCGGCAAGTTCACGGCGTACCACGACGTGCTGTACGACAACCAGCCCCCGGAGACCGACGACGCCTTCGCCGAGAACACCAAGCTCATCGAGCTGGCGGCCAAGGTCGACGGTCTCGACACCGCCGCGTTCCGTACGTGTGTCGAGAAGGGCACCCACAACAGCTGGGTCGAGAAGTCCGCCGCGGCCTTCCGCAACGGCGGCTTCAGCGGCACGCCGACCGTGATCCTCAACGGAAAGAACATCTACCAGGACCAGACCATGACCCCGGCGAAGCTGAAGCAGCTGGTGCAGGAGGCCGACAAGGCGTGACCCGCTGGTGAGCAGCTTTCACACCCTCCCGTTATGGACCCGTAGCCGGGCCGCCCGTCGTGGGCCCGGTCGGGCACGGTAGCGTCGACCCTGCCATGGAACTTGCCTACATTCCCAGCCCGTCGCGCGGGGTGCTGTACCTCGGCCCCGTTCCGCTGCGCGGCTACGCGTTCTGCATCATCATCGGCGTCTTCGTAGCCGTCTGGCTCGGCAACAAGCGCTGGCTCGCCCGGGGAGGGCGGGCCGGCACGGTGGCCGACATCGCGGTCTGGGCCGTGCCGTTCGGTCTGGTCGGCGGCCGGCTCTACCACGTGATCACGGACTACGAGCTGTACTTCAGCGAGGGCCGTGACTGGGTGGACGCCTTCAAGATCTGGGAGGGCGGTCTCGGTATCTGGGGCGCGATCGCGCTCGGTGCGGTGGGCGCGTGGATCGGCTGCCGGCGCCGGGGCATCCCGCTGCCCGCCTGGGCCGACGCCCTCGCCCCCGGTATCGCCCTCGCACAGGCGATCGGCCGCTGGGGCAACTGGTTCAACCAGGAGCTGTACGGCAAGGAGACCGACCTCCCCTGGGCCCTGCACATCACCTCGTCCGCGGACGGGCGGGTGCCCGGCTACTACCACCCGACGTTCCTGTACGAGTCGCTGTGGTGCATCGGCGTCGCCCTCCTCGTCATCTGGGCCGACCGCCGCTTCAAGCTGGGGCATGGCCGGGCGTTCGCGCTGTATGTCGCCGCGTACTGCGCGGGCCGGTTCTGGATCGAGTACATGCGCGTCGACGACGCCCACCACATCCTGGGCCTGCGCCTGAACAACTGGACCGCGATGGTCGTGTTCGTGCTCGCGGTGGTCTACCTCGTGCTGTCGGCGAAGAAGCGGCCGGGCCGGGAGACGGTGGTCGAGCCGGGCGGCGAGCCCGCCGACGGTGACAGTGCCTCCGGCGACGAACCCGAGGACGGCGCCGAGGCCGAACAGGGGGCCGCGGCCGAGGCCAAGGCGGAAGCCGACGCCGACACCGACGTCAAGGACGAGGCCGGGTCGGGGAAGAAGACCTGACGGTCGGTCGACCGTCGACGAGGGCGCCCTGGAATCCCCGGGCGCCCTCAGTCATGTCCGGCGGGCCAGCGACAGCGTGCGTCGCGCTGCCGCCACCACCGCCGCGTCGACGAATCGTCCGTCCGGCAGCGCCTGCGCGCCCTGGTCCGTGGTCGACGCCTTGACGATCGTCTCCGCCTCCTCGATCTCCTCCTCGGTGGGCAGGTAGGCCCGTTCGATGACCGGGAGCTGCCGGGGGTGGATGGCGGCGCGGCCGAGGAAGCCGAGGGCGCGTCCGCGGACGCAGGAGGCGGCGAGGGCGTCGAGGTCGCGGATGTCGGGGTGTACGGACTGGGGTGGTGGCGCGAGACCCGCCGCACGCGCGGCGACCACCACGCGGGAGCGGCACCAGTCGAGGCCCGCGTCGTCACGCACGCCCAGGTCGGCGCGGAGGTCCGCCTCGCCGACGGCGATGCCGAGCAGGGCCGGGTGTGCGGAGGCGATGGCGTGGGCGCGTTCGATGCCCAGGGCCGATTCCAGGAGGGCGTGGAGCGGGGGTGCGCCGCCGTCGGCGGGGGCCGTGTCCTCGGCGACACGGACGATCTGCCCGGGCGAGGTCACCTTCGGGAGGCGGAGTCCGCTGACGCCCGGGAGGGCCGCCACGGCCGCCAGATCCGCCGCCGCGAGCGGGCCGTCCAGGGCGTTCACGCGGACGTGGACCGGTACCGGCTGCGGCTCGGAGAGGAGTTCGACGGTGGCCTCGCGGGCGTACGCCTTGCGGTCGGGGGCGACCGCGTCCTCCAGGTCGATCACGACGACGTCGGCGCCGCAGGCGAGGGCCTTGGTGACCACGCGCGGGCGGTCGCCGGGGACGTACAGCCAGGTGAGCGGAGGTGCCGTCATACGGTGCCCTCCTCCCGCAGGGCGTCGAGGTCCGCCGGTGTCAGGCCCAGTTCGGCCAGGACCTCCGCCGTGTCCGCGCCGTGCGGGCGGCCTGTCCAGCGGATCGCGCCCGGGGTGGCGGAGAGGCGGAACAGGACGTTCTGCATGCGGACGGGGCCCAGCTCGGGGTCGTCGACGGTGGTGACGGTGTCGAGGGCCTGGTACTGGGGGTCGGCCATCACGTCCCTCACGTCCTGGATCGGGGCGACGGCCGCCTCCGCCTTCTCGAAGGCCGCGAGGACCTCGGTGCGGGTGCGCTCGGCGATCCAGGAGCCGACCGCCTCGTCGAGGATGTCGCAGTGGGCGGCCCGTTCGGCGCCCGTGGCGAACCACGGCTCGTCGATCAGCTCCGGTCGGCCGACCAGGTGCATCACGCGCTCGGCGATCGACTGGGCGGAGGTGGAGACCGCGACCCAGGTGCCGTCCGCCGTGCGGTAGGTGTTGCGCGGTGCGTTGTTCTGGGAGCGGTTGCCGGTGCGCGGCTGGACGTGGCCGAGCTGGTCGTACCAGAGGGGCTGGGGGCCCAGGGCCATCAGGATCGGTTCGATCAGCGCCATGTCGACGACCTGGCCCGCGCCGGTGCGGTCGCGGGCGGCGAGCGCCGTCATCACCGCGTACGCCGTGGCGAGGCCCGCGATCGAGTCGGCCAGGCCGAACGGTGGGAGCGTCGGGGGCGCGTCCGGTTCGCCGGTGATCGCCGCGAAGCCGCTCATCGCCTCGGCGAGGGTGCCGAAGCCGGGGCGGTGGGCGTACGGGCCGAACTGGCCGAAGCCGGTGACGCGGGTGAGGACCAGGCGGGGGTTGGCTGCCGACAGCTCCTCCCAGCCGAGGTCCCATTTCTCCAGGGTGCCGGGGCGGAAGTTCTCGATGACAACGTCCGCGGTCGCGGCGAGACGGAGGAGGGTGGTGCGGCCGGCCGGCTTGGAGAGATCCAGCGTGATCGTGCGCTTGTTGCGGCCGAGCAGCTTCCACCACAGACCCACGCCGTTCTTCGACGGGCCGTGGCCCCGGGAAGGGTCGGGTTTGGCCGGGTGCTCGATCTTGATGACCTCCGCGCCGAAGTCGCCGAGCATGGTGGCGGCGAGGGGGCCGGCGAAGAGGGTGGCGAGGTCGAGGACGCGCAGGCCGGTGAGGGGGGCGGCGGCCGTGGGCCGGTCTGCCGTCGTGGGCTGGTCTGTCGTCGTGCGGCGGTCTTCCGTCGAACGGGGGTCTGTCGTCGTGCGGCGGTCTTCCGTTGCACGGGGGTCTGTTGTCGTGCGGTGGTTTGTTGTCGTGCGGTGGTTTCGTGTCATGCGGTGTACCCCGCTTCGATCTCCGCGCGGTACGGCATCGAGGCCGAGGCTCCGGGACGCTGTACGGAGAGCGCGGCGGCCGTGGCCGCCCACTCCAGTGCCTCGCGCATCGGGCGGCCCTCGCCGAGGGCCACGGCCAGGGTGCCGACGAAGGTGTCGCCCGCGCCGGTCGAGTCCACGGCGGTGACCTGCGGTGCGGGGACGGTTGCCGGCTCGGCTCCGCGGGTCGCGTGGAGGCTGCCCGCCGCGCCCAGGGTGACGACCACCTCCGGGACCCGCTCCAGCAGGGCGGTGGCCGCGTCATGCGGGTCGGTGAGGCCGGTGAGGGCGGCGGCCTCGTGTTCGTTGGGCACCAACAGATCGGTGGCGGCGAGGAGTTCGGGGGGCAGTGGCTGGGCGGGTGCGGGGGTGAGGACCGTACGGACTCCGTGGTCGCGGGCCGCCCGCGCGCCCGCGAGGACCGCGGCCAGGGGGATCTCCAGCTGGAGGAGCAGGGCGTCGGCGGAGGCGATGAGGCCTTCGTCGCCGGGGGCGAGGTGGTCGACGGTACCGTTGGCGCCGGGGATCACGACGATCGCGTTGCCGCCCTCGTCGTCCACGACGATGTGCGCCGTGCCGGAGGGGCCCTCGGTGGTGCGCAGGTGGTCGGTGGTCACGCCGGAGTGCTCCAGGGTGGAGCGCAGGCGGGCGCCGAACGCGTCGTTGCCGACCGCGCCGATCATCGAGACGGTGGCTCCGGCGCGAGCCGCGGCGATCGCCTGGTTGGCGCCCTTGCCGCCGGGGATCGTACGGAAGTCCCGTCCCGTGACGGTCTCTCCGCGCTGCGGGGCCTTCTCGACGTAGGCGACGAGGTCCATGTTCGTGCTGCCGAGCACGGCGATGTGGGTCATGGGCGGGGTGCCTCCAGGTGGGTGAGCTCGTGGGTGAGGCGGGCCGGAGTGTCGAAGCCGGTGCCGTTGAAGTCGCCGACGGAGGTGGACAGCCGGTTCTTGAGGGGGGCCGTCCAGTGGTCGGGGAGGGCGGCGGGGGTGCCGGCGAGGAGGGCGGCGATGCTGCCGGCGGTGGCACCGTTGGAGTCGGTGTCCCAACCTCCCGAAACCGCACGGCGGATGGAGCCGGTGAAGTCGCCGTCCGCGTGGGTGAGGGCGGCGGCGATCAGGGCGGTGTTGGGGATGGCGTGGACCCAGTGGTGGGTCGGCGCGTGGGTGGCGTGCAGCGCGTCGACGATCGTGTCGAAGTCGTCGTGCTCCTGGGCCAGTTGGACAGCATGGGTGACGGCCTTCGCCAGGCGGGAGGCCGGGGGGATCACCGTGAGGCCGGTGCGCAGGCAGGTGTGGATGTCGTGGGTGCCGGTGGCCGCCTGCGCGATGGTGGCCGCGACGAACATCGCCGCGTACACGCCGTTGGCGGTGTGGGTGAGGGTGGCGTCCCGGTGGGCCTGTTCCGCGGCGGCCGCGGGGGCGCCGGGGTTGGTCCAGCCGTGGACGTCGGCGCGGATCAGCGCGCCGATCCATTCGCGGAAGGGGTTGCGGTGGTGGGCGGTGCGTGGGGGTTCCAGGCCGGTGAGGAGGTTGCGGTAGGCGATGCGTTCGGCGGTGAACGTGCGGCCGGCCGGGAGTTCGTCCAGCCAGAGGGATGCCACGTCCTTGGTGGTGAAGGTCTTGCCGTGGCGTTGGAGCAGGAGGAGGTTGAGGAGGGGGTAGTTGAGGTCGTCGTCCTCCGGCATGCCGTCGATGTTCTCGGCGAGCGAGGTTTGTGCCGAGCGGCGGTTCCAGGGGTGCTCCGTCAGGAGTTCCGGGGGGACTCCTCGGGCCGTGAAGTACGTGTTCAGGGGCCAGTTGCCGGTGGATTTGGCGAGTCGGCGGATGGCTTCCAGGGGGAGCTTTTCCACTGGTTTGCCCAGGAGGCAGCCGACGGCCCGGCCGAGCCAGGCGGCTTCCAGCCGGGCCTGGCCGCCTGCGACGTCCATCGGGGCCGCCCCGGCGGCACGACTGCCCGCAGTCCGGGTGGGCCAGGCCGGGCAGGCGGCCTTGATCCTCGCGAGGTCGGTGGGCTCGTTCTCCGCCGACCTGCTCGGCAGGTCCGCCAGTTCGTCCAGCAGGTCCTCGGCGAGCTGCCGTAGGTATCTCGATGCCGGTTCCGGCGAGGCGCCCGCTCGCAGGGGGGCTGCTCTGCCGCCCGCCGCTCTCCATCTCGCCGCGATCGCCGACGGCTCGCGGCCGTCCTGGGCCGCCTGGTGGAGTTCGTGGCCGATCAGGTCCTCGGGCTGGACCCAGGTGAGGCGGAGCATCTCAGGCTCCGAGTTCGGTGAGGGCCGCCTCGTGGGACCGGCGACGGGTCACGTCCCGTCGGAAGATCTCGCGGGTGACGGTCGTGAGGGTGGTCGCCGGTTCCCAGAGGTCCAGGCGGCTGGCTTCGGAGACCTGCTTCGCCCAGTCCTCCGGGACCGGGGAGCCGAGGGCGCCTGCCATCGCGCCCGCCATCGTGGCGATGGAGTCGCAGTCGCGGCCGTAGTTCACCGCGCCCAGGACCGCGTGCCGGTAGTCGCCGCGGGAGACCACCAGCATGCCCAGGGCGATCGGAAGTTCCTCGATCGTGTGCAGGCGGGAGGGGCGGCGGGCGCCGAGGGAGGGCTGTCGGTAGTCGGGACCGACCGTGTCGTACGGGGCCACCGCCTTTCGCAGCGGGGTCAGCGCGGACTCGAAGTCCGTGTGCTGTGAGGCGGTTTCGCAGACCTGCTCGATGGCCGCACGGGTCCCGTCCTTCGCCAGGGCGAGGCAGGCGGAGACGACCGAGTCCGGGCTCGCGCCGGGCGTGCTCGCCGCCGCCACCGCCGCCGCGAGGACGGCCGCCGCCTCACGGCCGTACGACGACTGGTGGGCGCCCGCGATGTCCAGCGCCTCGGCGTACGCCCCCGCCGGGTTGGCCGCGTTGACCAGGCCGACCGGGGCCATGTACATCGCCGCGCCACAGTTGACGATGTTGCCGACGCCGGCCTCGCGGGGGTCGAGGTGGCCGTAGTGGAGACGGGCCACCAGCCACTTCTCCGCCAGGAAGACACGTTGCAGCGGGAGTGCCTCCGTCTCCAGCTCCGGGATCCACCGCGGGTTCGTCATCAGGTCCGGCACCAGGTGGTCCGCGATCGCGTACGCGTCCAGGTGGTCACGGACCCGCGCGTACACCCGGACCAGCGCGTGGGTCATCAAGGTGTCGTCGGTGACGTGGCCGTCGCCCTTGTGGTAAGGCGCGATGGGACGGGCCGTGCGCCAGGCGTCGCCGTGCCAGGGGCCGACGATGCCGTGGACGCGGCCGGCGTGGCGTTCGACGATCTGCTCGGGGGAGTAGCCCTCGACGGGGCCGCCCAGCGCGTCGCCGACAGCCGCGCCGACGAGGGCGCCGGCGATGCGTTCGTCCAGACCCGACGCGTGAGCTTTTTCCTCTTTGGGTGTCATGCCCCGAATCATCCCCCTGGCGGGGCCGGTTGTGCGGCTTCCAGCAGCTCGGCGAGTTCCACCAGGTCCGTGCCGGTGAGGCGGGGCAGTACGCAGCCGGAGAGGATGCGGCAGCTGTCGCGCCAGGAGGCGGGGATCGACTGGCCGCCGCCCAGGGTGCCGGTGAGGGCGCCCGCGAGGGCCGGGGCCGAATCGGCGACCCGGGAGAGACAGGCCGCTGCCGGAACCGCCTGCGCGATCCGGCCCTGCGCCGCGCAGGCCAGGGCCAGGGCGACCGGGACGGTCTCGGCGGCGGCGATGCCGTAGCTGTAGACGTGGTCGACGATCTGGTGTTCCAGCAGGGGGATCAGGGCGAAGGCGCTTTCGGCGTCCTGGGCGAGCTCGAGGGCGTGGCGGGCGTTGCGGCCGATCTCGGTGGACTCGGGGAGTTCCGCGAGTGCGGCGGTGACGCATGCCCGTACGTCGGCTCCCGCCAGGGCGAGGGCGAGTGCCGCGGCCATCGCGCGGGCGCCGTGCACTCCGTCGCCGTCCTGGGTGTAGCGGGCGTCGAACTCGGCGAGTTCCGCGGCGAGCCGGGGGTCACCGGGGTGGGCCACGGCCAGTACGCAGGCCCGTACGCAGGCGGCGTCGTCGAAGTAGTGCGGGTTGTCGTGGCCGGTGGCGGGCGGGCGCAGGCCGGTGGCGAGGTTGCCGAGGCCCGCGCGGACCGAGATGCGGGCGCGGAGGGGGATCACCGCGGACTCGATCTCGGGGGCGCGGTCGGCCGCTGCGGCGACCTCGCTGGCCAGGGCGCTCCAGGTGAGGTCGATGGCGGCGCGGGTACGGCGTTCTCGGCTCAGGTCGCCGAGGACGGTGTCGTCGCCTGCGCGGAGGACCGCTTCCGCCGCGAAGACCGCCCACTCGGCGTCGTCGGACGGCCCCAGCCGGAGCGGTTCGGGGGGTTGGTTCAGGGCGATGGGGACGGGGAGGGTCGTCGTCGCGTTCTGTTCGGCGAAGGTGTCGAGTTCGCGGGTCAGGCGGCGGGTCCAGTCGGGCATACGGGCGGCTCGGTGGCGGCCGGCCGGCCAGCCGGCTGCGTCGCCTGCGGCGAGGCCCAGCAGGAGGCCTTCGATTCGGCGTGGGGTGCGGTGGTGGGTCGCCTCGGCTTCGCCTTCGGCCTTTTTGTTCCCACCCGCACCACCCGTGCGGCTTTCGTCGTCGGGTGCCGGTGGCCCCTGTGGGGGTTCCTCGCCTTCGGCGGCCGCGGGTGCGAGCAGCTGCGTCGCCGCGCCCTCGTCCCAGGGGATGGGCGGGGTCATGAGAGGGCCTCCGTCTCGCCCGGGATCTCGCTAGGTACGAAGCCCCCCGCGCCCCATCGCCCGTCCTCGCCCGGCGTCAGCAGCTCCGCCACGTCCAGGACGTGGTGGCCCGCCATGGACGGCAGGCAGCTGCCGCGCGCCGGGCCGATCGCCGCGGCCCAGTCGGCCGGGATCGCGGAGACGCCGTGGGTGGCGCCGGCCAGGGCGCCCGCCACCGCCGCCGTGGTGTCGGCGTCGCGGCCCATGTTGACGGCGGTGAGCACCGCCTGGACGAAGTCGCCGTCGGCGGCCGCGTAGGCGCCGAAGGCGAGGGCGACCGCCTCGGGGGCCAGGTCGGTCCAGGGGTAGCCGCCGACGACGACCGCCGAGCGGACCGCGCGTTCGCCGCGGTGGGCCACCGCCACCGCGCGGCGGAGCGAGCGGGCCGTCCACGAGTCGTCGGGCACGACCGCCAGGGCCGAGGCGACCACGGCGATCGTCGGGGCGCCCGCCATCGCCGCCGCGACACCCGCCGCCACCGCCTGACCGCCGTAGATGCCCTCGCCGTCATGGCTCACCGAGCCGTCGATCGCCACCAGGCGGGCCGCCTCGGCGGGGCGGCCGCATGCGAAGACGCCGAAGGGGGCCGCGCGCATGGCCAGGCCGTCGCTCCAGGCGTGGCGGTGCTGGGCGGAGATGGGGGCCGCGAGGCCGCGGCGCAGGTTCTCCAGCGTGCCGCGTTCACTGAAGCCCGCGCCCCTGAAGGGGCCTTCGTCGCGGTCCGCGATCCACTCGTGCCAGGCCGCCTCGACGTGGGTCGGGGTGAGCGCCGAGCCGTGCCGGGCCAGCAGGAGGCCGGAGAAGATCGCGTACTCGGTGTCGTCCGTGCCGGACGGCTTGTCCGCGACATAGCCGGTGATACGGCCCCAGCGGGCGCGGATCTCGGAGGGTTTCATGTTCTCCGCCGGGGCCCCGAGCGCGTCTCCCACGGCCAGGCCGAGCAGGGCGCCGCGGGCCCGCTCGCGGATTTCGGCGGCGTTGCCGGGCGCCGGGACCGGGGGAATGCAGGCGATCGATGCCATACGCGGCCTCTCCTCCGGGGCTTCACGCAGGCGGCGGAGCCCTTTGCGGATGTGTCCCACCGGAGCGGTTCGCCAGAGCCTCGGGGACCTCAGCATCACCCGGTCGACATCTGTGCAGCTCCCCGATCGAATGAGCGTCCGAAGGTAAAACCGCAGGTTAGCGGAGCCTTTCCTTGCTGGCGGGCGGGAATTCGGGAGCGTAGTCTCTTTGTTGTCGAAATCTGGAAGAAGTCCAAAGAAGCCCGAAGAAGCTCTCCCTGGGGGACCGTATGGCCATCATCGAAACCGAGGCGTCACTGCACGAGGCGCACCGCGACAACCACACCCACCGGGATGTGAACGGCGGCTGGCTGCGGCCCGCCGTCTTCGGTGCGATGGACGGCCTGGTCTCCAACCTCGCGCTGATGACCGGCGTCGCGGGCGGTTCGGTCGGTCAGCAGACCATTGTCATCACCGGGCTCGCGGGGCTCGCCGCCGGCGCCTTCTCCATGGCCGCCGGTGAGTACACCTCCGTCGCCTCGCAGCGCGAACTCGTCGAGGCCGAGCTGGACGTGGAACGCAGGGAGCTGAGAAAGCACCCGAAGGACGAGGAGGCCGAACTCGCGGCCCTGTACGAAGGGCGAGGCGTCGAGCCGGAGCTGGCCCGGGAAGTGGCGCGGCAGCTGTCCCGCGACCCCGAGCAGGCGCTGGAGATACACGCTCGCGAGGAACTGGGCATCGACCCCGGTGACCTGCCGTCGCCGCTGGTCGCCGCCGTGTCCTCGTTCGGGGCGTTCGCGCTGGGCGCCCTGCTTCCCGTGCTGCCGTATCTGCTCGGCGCCACCGACCTGTGGCCCGCCGTGCTGCTCGCGCTCGTCGGGCTCTTCGCGTGCGGCGCGGTCGTGGCCAGGGTGACGGCGCGGACCTGGTGGTTCAGCGGGCTGCGGCAGCTCGCTCTGGGGGGTGCGGCGGCCGGTGTGACGTACGCCCTGGGCAGCCTGTTCGGAACGGTCGTAGGATAGGTCGGCTGCAAGTTATGCGATGGGCCGCATAAGTAGCCGTTACTCGCTGGTTTCGAATGCTTAACCACCGGGCATGAGCCGTAAGCGCTGTGGGCAATGAGGCCCGCGGCACACCCGCGGGGTGGGCGACGATGCTCTCTCCGCCCCCTCGGGTCGACGGACACCGATCTGTCCGCTTCGGTCCCCATATACCTTGCGCCGCCGAGCGCGGTACCCCCGCCGCGACCCTGCGGCGTCCGCATGTTGGAACGGAGTATCCGGTTCCCGAGATCCGCTCCATCATGTAACCTGCACGAAATTTTGCACTCACGCAGAGGGCCAACGTCGTCCCTCGGCAATCTGCATATGCCACATGACGACGACGGGAGAGCCGATGCGTACGCCGCGCCAGCCGTCCCAGCACTCCACGAATGGCCAGAACCGGTCGTTCATGGATGCTCGCCCTGCTGCGCAGGGTATGTACGACCCCCGCAACGAGCACGACGCCTGTGGCGTCGGCTTTGTGGCCACCCTCACCGGCGAGGCGAGCCACGCGCTGGTCGAGCAGGCGCTGACTGTTCTGCGCAACCTGGAACACCGCGGTGCCACCGGCTCCGAGCCCGACTCGGGTGACGGGGCGGGCATCCTGTCCCAGGTGCCGGACGCCTTCTTCCGCGAGGTGGCCGAATTCGAGCTGCCCGCGGCCGGTGCGTACGCGGTCGGTATCGCCTTCCTGCCGGAGAACGGCGCCGAAGACGCCATCTCACGCATTGAGACGATCGCCGCGGAGGAGGGCCTGACGGTCCTCGGCTGGCGCGACGTGCCGGTCGCCCCCGAACTGCTCGGCGCCACCGCCCGTTCGACGATGCCCGCCTTCCGGCAGATCTTCGTCACGGACGGTTCCTCGACGGACATCACCCTCGACCGCAAGGCGTTCGTGCTGCGCAAGCGCGCCGAGCGCGAGGTCGACGTCTACTTCCCGTCGCTGTCCGCGCGGACGATCGTCTACAAGGGCATGCTGACCACCGGCCAGCTGGAGCCCTTCTTCCCGGACCTGTCCGACCGCCGCTTCGCGTCGGCCATCGCGCTGGTCCACTCGCGCTTCTCGACGAACACCTTCCCGAGCTGGCCGCTCGCGCACCCGTACCGCTTCGTCGCGCACAACGGTGAGATCAACACGGTCAAGGGCAACCGCAACTGGATGGCGGCCCGCGAGTCCCAGATCGTCTCCGACCTGTTCGGCGAGCAGGACACGATCGACCGGGTCTTCCCGATCTGCACGCCGGACGCCTCCGACTCCGCGTCCTTCGACGAGGTCCTGGAACTCCTGCACCTGGGCGGCCGTTCACTGCCGCACTCCGTGCTGATGATGATCCCGGAGGCGTGGGAGAACCACGACTCCATGGACTCGGCCCGGCGAGCCTTCTACCAGTTCCACGCCACGATGATGGAGCCCTGGGACGGACCGGCCTGCGTCACCTTCACCGACGGCAAGCAGGTCGGCGCGGTCCTCGACCGCAACGGTCTGCGCCCCGGCCGCTACTGGGTCACCGACGACGGCCTCGTCGTCCTCGGCTCCGAGGTCGGCGTCCTCGACATCGACCCGGCCAGGGTCGTGCGCAAGGGCCGTCTGCAGCCCGGCCGTATGTTCCTCGTCGACACCGTCGAGCACCGCATCATCGAGGACGACGAGATCAAGGCCCAGCTCGCCGCCGAGAAGCCGTACGCGGAGTGGCTGGAAGCCGGCGAGATCGAGCTCTCCGACCTGCCCGAGCGCGAGCACATCGTGCACACGCACGCCTCGGTCACCCGCCGCCAGCAGACCTTCGGCTACACCGAGGAGGAGCTGCGCGTCATCCTCGCGCCGATGGCCAAGGCCGGTGCCGAACCGATCGGTTCGATGGGCACCGACTCGCCGATCGCCGCGCTGAGCGAGCGTCCGCGACTGCTCTTCGACTACTTCACCCAGCTGTTCGCGCAGGTCACCAACCCGCCGCTGGACGCCATCCGGGAAGAACTGGTCACGAGCCTGCGCTCGTCCCTCGGCCCGCAGGGCAACCTGCTGGAGCCGACCGCCGCGTCCTGTCGCAGCGTCCTCCTGCCCTTCCCGGTCATCGACAACGACGAGCTGGCCAAGCTCATCCACATCAACGCCGACGGCGACATGCCCGGCATGAAGGCCGCGACCCTGTCCGGCCTGTACCGGGTCTCCGGCGGCGGCGAAGCCCTCGCCGCACGCCTCGAGGACATCTGCGCCGAGGCCGACGCCGCCATCGACAACGGCGCCCGCCTCATCGTCCTGTCGGACCGTCACTCGGACGCCGAGCACGCGCCGATCCCGTCGCTGCTGCTCACCGCGGCCGTCCACCACCACCTCATCCGCACCAAGCAGCGCACCCAGGTGGGTCTGCTGGTCGAGGCCGGTGACGTCCGCGAGGTCCACCACGTCGCCCTGCTGATCGGCTTCGGCGCCGCGGCCGTGAACCCGTACCTGGCCATGGAGTCCGTCGAGGACCTGGTCCGCGCGGGCACCTTCCTGTCGGACATCGAGGCCGAGCAGGCCATCCGCAACCTGATCTACGCCCTCGGCAAGGGCGTCCTGAAGGTCATGTCCAAGATGGGCATCTCGACCGTCGCGTCCTACCGCGGCGCCCAGGTCTTCGAAGCGGTCGGCCTGGACGAGCAGTTCGTCACCAAGTACTTCAGCGGTACGGCCACCAAGATCGGCGGCGTCGGCATCGACGTCATCGCCAAGGAGGTCGCCGCCCGCCACGCCAAGGCGTACCCGGCCAGCGGCATCGCGCCGGCCCACCGCGCGCTGGAGATAGGCGGCGAGTACCAGTGGCGCCGCGAGGGCGAGCCGCACTTGTTCGACCCGGAGACGGTCTTCCGCCTCCAGCACTCCACGCGCAGCGGCCGGTACGACATCTTCAAGAAGTACACCGAGCGTGTGAACGAGCAGTCCGAGCGCCTGATGACGCTGCGCGGCCTGTTCGGCTTCACCTCCGACCGGCAGCCGATCTCCATCGACGAGGTCGAGCCGGTCAGCGAGATCGTCAAGCGGTTCTCGACGGGCGCCATGTCGTACGGCTCCATCTCGAAGGAAGCCCACGAGACGCTCGCCATCGCCATGAACCAGCTGGGCGGCAAGTCCAACACCGGTGAGGGCGGCGAGGACGCGGACCGGCTGTACGACCCGGCCCGCCGCTCGTCGATCAAGCAGGTCGCCTCCGGCCGCTTCGGCGTGACCTCCGAGTACCTGGTCAACGCGGACGACATCCAGATCAAGATGGCCCAGGGCGCCAAGCCCGGCGAGGGCGGCCAGCTGCCCGGCCACAAGGTGTACCCGTGGGTCGCCAAGACCCGTCACTCCACCCCGGGTGTCGGTCTGATCTCCCCGCCGCCGCACCACGACATCTACTCCATCGAGGACCTGGCCCAGCTGATCCACGACCTGAAGAACGCGAACCCGCAGGCGCGGATTCACGTGAAGCTGGTCTCCGAGGTCGGCGTCGGCACGGTCGCGGCGGGTGTGTCGAAGGCGCACGCGGACGTGGTGCTCATCTCCGGCCACGACGGCGGTACGGGCGCCTCCCCACTCACCTCGCTGAAGCACGCGGGCGGTCCCTGGGAGCTCGGTCTCGCCGAGACCCAGCAGACGCTGCTGCTCAACGGCCTGCGCGACCGCATCGTCGTGCAGACCGACGGCCAGCTGAAGACCGGCCGTGACGTCGTCATCGCCGCGCTCCTCGGCGCCGAGGAGTTCGGTTTCGCGACCGCGCCGCTCGTCGTCTCCGGCTGCGTCATGATGCGCGTCTGTCACCTGGACACCTGCCCGGTCGGCATCGCCACCCAGAACCCGGTCCTGCGCGACCGGTTCACCGGCAAGGCCGAGTACGTGGTGAACTTCTTCCAGTTCATCGCCGAGGAGGTCCGCGAGATCCTCGCCGAGCTGGGCTTCCGCTCCATCGAGGAGGCCGTCGGCCACGCCGAGACCCTCGACGTGACCCGCGCGGTCGACCACTGGAAGGCGCAGGGCCTGGACCTGTCCCCGCTCTTCTACGTGCCGGAGCTGCCCGAGGGCGCCCCGCTGCACCAGGTCATCCAGCAGGACCACGGCCTGGAGAAGGCACTCGACAACGAGCTGATCAAGCTCGCCGGCGACGCCCTGGCCGCGGACTCCGCGACCGACGCCCAGCCGGTGCGCGCCCAGGTCGCGATCCGCAACATCAACCGCACGGTCGGCACCATGCTCGGCCACGAGGTGACCAAGAAGTTCGGTGGCGCGGGCCTGCCCGACGACACCATCGACATCACCTTCACGGGCTCCGCCGGCCAGTCCTTCGGTGCCTTCCTGCCGCGCGGCGTCACGCTGCGCCTGGAGGGCGACGCCAACGACTACGTCGGCAAGGGCCTCTCCGGCGGCCGGGTGATCGTCCGTCCCGACCGGGGCGCCGACCACCTCGCCGAGTTCTCGACGATCGCGGGCAACACCATCGCGTACGGCGCGACCGGCGGTGAACTGTTCCTGCGCGGTCGCACCGGCGAGCGGTTCTGCGTCCGCAACTCCGGCGCGACGGTCGTCTCCGAGGGCGTGGGCGACCACGGCTGCGAGTACATGACCGGCGGTCACGCGGTGGTGCTGGGCGAGACGGGCCGCAACTTCGCGGCCGGCATGTCCGGCGGTGTCGCGTACGTCATTGACCTGAACCGCGACAACGTCAACGTCGGCAACGTGGACGCGATCGAGGCGCTGGACGACACCGACAAGCAGTGGCTGCACGACGTGGTGCGCCGCCACGCCGAGGAGACCGCCTCGACGGTCGCCGAGAAGCTGCTCGCCGACTGGGACGCCTCCGTGGAGCGCTTCAGCAAGATCATCCCCAGCACGTACAAGGCAGTGCTCGCCGCCAAGGACGCCGCCGAGCGAGCGGGTCTCACCGAGACCGAGATCACCGAGAAGATGATGGAGGCGGCGATCAATGGCTGACCCGAAGGGCTTTCTGAACCACGGGCGCGAGGTCGCCAGGTCCCGCCCCGTCGACGTACGTCTCAAGGACTGGAACGAGGTCTACGTTCCCGGTTCGCTGCTGCCGATCATCAGCAAGCAGGCCAGCCGGTGCATGGACTGCGGCATCCCGTTCTGTCACAACGGCTGTCCGCTGGGGAACCTGATTCCCGAGTGGAACGACTACGCCTACCGCGAGGACTGGGCGAACGCCTCCGAGCGCCTGCACGCCACGAACAACTTCCCGGAGTTCACGGGCCGGCTGTGCCCCGCTCCCTGCGAGTCGGCGTGTGTGCTCGGCATCAACCAGCCGCCGGTGACCATCAAGAACGTCGAGGTCTCGATCATCGACAAGGCGTGGGAGACCGGTGACGTCGCCCCGCAGGCGCCCGAGCGCCTGTCGGGCAAGACGGTCGCGGTCATCGGGTCCGGCCCTGCCGGTCTCGCCGCCGCCCAGCAGCTGACCCGGGCCGGCCACACCGTCGCCGTCTACGAGCGCGCGGACCGCATCGGAGGCCTCCTCCGGTACGGCATCCCCGAGTTCAAGATGGAGAAGCGGCACATCAACCGCCGTATCGAGCAGATGCGCGCGGAGGGCACCCGCTTCCGTACGGGCATCGAGATCGGCCGCGACCTCAAGGCGACCGACCTGAAGAAGCGGTACGACGCGATCGTCATCGCCGCCGGTGCGACGACCGCGCGTGACCTTCCGGCCCCGGGCCGCGAGCTCAAGGGCATCTACCAGGCCATGGAGTACCTGCCCCTGGCCAACAAGGTGCAGGAGGGCGACTTCGTGGCGCCCCCGATCTCGGCCGAGGGCAAGCACGTGGTCGTGATCGGCGGCGGTGACACCGGTGCCGACTGCGTGGGCACCGCGCACCGCCAGGGCGCGGCCTCCGTCACGCAGCTGGAGATCATGCCCCGCCCGAACGAGGACCGGAACCCGGTCTCCCAGCCGTGGCCGACCTTCCCGATGCTCTACAAGGTCACCTCGGCGCACGAGGAGGGCGGCGAGCGGGTCTACTCCGTCTCCACCACCCACTTCGAGGGCGACGAGGACGGAAACGTCCAGTGGCTGCACCTCAGCGAGGTCGAGTTCGTCGAGGGCAAGCTGACCCCGAAGCCGGGCACGGAGCGCAAGATCCCCGCCCAGCTGGTCACCCTCGCCATGGGCTTCACCGGCACCGACCGTGAGAACGGCCTGGTCGAGCAGTTCGGCCTGGAGCTCGACGAGCGCGGCAACATCGCCCGCGACGCCGACTTCCGGACCAACGTGCCGGGCGTGTACGTCGCCGGTGACGCCGGCCGAGGCCAGTCGCTCATCGTCTGGGCGATCGCGGAGGGCCGCTCGGCCGCGCGCGGCGTCGACCGGTTCCTGACCGGAACCAGTGAGCTGCACGCCCCGATCCGTCCGACGGACCGCTCGCTGATGGTCTGACGGCCTCGGCCTCGGCCCACACGAAGCGTCCCGTACAAAGGCGTACGGAACACGAGACGGCGCCTGCCCCAGTCCCCGACCGGACATGGGCAGGCGCCGCCGCATGTGTGGGGGCCGTTCCGCGCTCACTCGTCCGCTCGCACCGTTGGCCCAGGCATGACCGCCGTGCCACCCTGAATGGGATCCCACGGGGAGGCGACGACGTATGGACGGCGCACGATCGGTGGACGAGACGAGGGGTTCCGTCCGCTCCCGCAGGGAGCCCCCCGCCAAGGGCGAGAAGCTCGCCGACTGGGCAGACGGGCGGCTCGGTCTCTACGGGCTGGCCAAGGCCAACATGCGCAAGGTGTTCCCGGACCACTGGTCGTTCATGCTGGGCGAGGTCTGCCTCTACAGCTTCCTCATCCTGATCCTCACCGGCGTCTATCTGACCCTGTTCTTCGATCCGAGCACCACCGAAGTCGTCTACAACGGCTCCTACGAACCGCTCAACGGCGTCCTGATGACCAGGGCCTACGAGTCCACGCTCGACATCAGCTTCGACGTGCGCGGCGGGCTGCTCATCCGGCAGATCCACCACTGGGCCGCGCTGGTCTTCGTCACCGGCATGATGGTGCACATGATGCGGGTGTTCTTCACCGGCGCCTTCCGCAAGCCGCGCGAGCTCAACTGGGTGTTCGGCTGGACCCTGCTGTTCCTCGGCATCCTCACCGGCCTGACCGGCTACTCGCTCCCCGACGACCTGCTGTCCGGCACCGGTCTGCGCTTCGCACACGGCGCGATCCTGTCCGTGCCGGTCGTGGGAACGTACCTGGCGTTCTTCCTCTTCGGCGGGGAGTTCCCCGGGGAGGACTTCATCGCGCGGCTGTACCCGGTCCACATCCTGCTGCTTCCCGGGATCATGCTCGGCCTGGTGGTGGCCCATCTGATCCTGGTCTTCTACCACAAGCACACGCAGTTCCCGGGCGCCGGACGGGACAACAAGTCGGTGGTCGGCATGCCGTTCCTGCCCGTCTACATGGCGAAGGCCGGCGGCTTCTTCTTCCTCGTCTTCGGCATGCTCACGGTGATGGGCGGCATCGCCAGCATCAACCCGGTGTGGGCCTTCGGGCCGTACCGGCCGGATCTGGTGACCACGGGTGCGCAGCCCGACTGGTATCTGGGCTTCTCCGAGGGCCTGATCCGGGTGATGCCGGGATGGGAGATCAACTTCTGGGGTCACACCCTGGAGCTGGGCGTCTTCATCCCCTTCGCCCTCTTCCCGCTGATCATGATCGCCATCGGCGTGTATCCGTTCATCGAGGCGTGGATCACCGGCGACAAGCGCGAGCACCACATCCTGGACCGGCCGCGCAATGCACCCGTGCGCACCGGTCTCGGCGTCGCCTGGCTGAGCCTGTACGCGGTGCTGCTGATCGGCGGCGGCAACGACATCGTGGCCACGCATCTGCATCTGTCCATCAACGCGATCACCTGGTTCGTGCGGATCTCCGTCTTCGTGATGCCGGTCCTCGCCTTCACGGTGACGAAACGGATCTGTCTCGGACTCCAGCGCCGCGACCGGGACAAGGTGCTGCACGGCAGGGAGTCCGGCACGATCAAACGGCTCCCGCAGGGCGAGTACGTCGAGGTCCACGAGCCGCTCTCGCAGGCACAGATGTTCACGCTCACCCAGCACGAGCAGGAGCCGCCGTACGAGATCGGGCCGCTCGTCGACGCGGGCGGCGTACGGCGGCCGGTCAAGGTCTCCCAGCGGGTGCGGGCGCGGCTCGCCAGGGCGATGTTCGGGCCCGACAAGCGGATCGCGAAACCCACGGTCGAGGAGTACCGGGAGCTCACGAGCGGTGATCACCACCAGTGAGGAGGACGGCTGCCCGGCACTCGTCGGGGCCTCCCCAGGCGGTGCGCAGGGCGCGGGCCTTGGTGAGCCAGAGTGACAGGTCGTACTCCGCCGTGTAGCCGATCGCGCCGTGCAGTTGGAGGGCCGTACGAGCGGTGGTGTACGCCGCCTCGCAGGCCGTGACCTTCGCGGCGGCGACGTCCTGCTCGGTCATCGTCAGAGCGGCGCCGAAGAGCAGGGGGCGCGCGAACTCCAACGCGATCTTCGCGTCGGCCAGGTGGTGCTTGACGGTCTGGAACGAGCCCACGGGGACGCCGAACTGGGTGCGCTGCCTGACGTGGGCGACGGTTCTGTCGAGAAGGGCGAGACCGACGCCGAGAGCCTGGGCGGCCGTGGCCAGGCGAGCCCAGGTGAGGGCGAGGGCGGCGGCCGCGATCACCTGCGGGCCGGTGGCGAGGGTTTCTCCCCCGGGCGGTAGGCGGAAGAGACGACGAGCGGGGTCGAGACAGGGGCGCGGGGCGCCGGGCGCGGGGGCCAGGCGCAGCGCGGTCGGGCCCGACCTCTCGAGCCGGACGTCGGTCACGTCCGCGTCCAGCGTGTACGGGCCCGCCGCCAGGGTCGCCGTCGACTTGCCCGAAGCCAGGGCGGGCAGCAGGCGTTCGGCCGGGCCCGTGTCGTCCAGGGCGGCGAGCAGCGTGGCCGCCGCCACCGTCTCCACCAAGGGGCCCGGCACCGCGTGCCGCCCCAACTCCACGAAGGCGACGGCGAGTTCCACGGGCCGGGGGCCCAGCCCTTCGTACGCCTCCGGTACCGCCAGCGCGAACACGCCCGTCTCCGCGATACGGCGCCACAGCGCACGGCCGCTCGTGTGCTCGCCCCGGCTCCAGTCCCGTACCACCGAAGGTGTGTCCGCGGCTGTCAGCATCGCGTCCAGCGCGTCGGCGAACGCGCGCTGCTCGGGGTCCAGGAGGAAGCGCATCAACGGCGTCCCTTCGGCAGGCCCAGCAGGCGCTCGGCGATGATGTCGCGCTGGATCTCGTTGGTGCCGGCGTAGATGGGGCCGGCGAGGGAGAAGACGTAGCCCTCGGACCAGCCTGTGTCGGCACACTCGCCCTCCGGGCCGAGGAGGTCGAGTGCCGTCTCGTGCAGGGCGATGTCGTACTCGGACCAGAAGACCTTGTTCAGGCTGGACTCGGGACCGATCGACTCGCCGTCGAGGAAGCGGGAGGCGGCGGCGTAGGTGAAGAGCTGGTAGGCGCGGGCGCCGATGAGGGCGTCGGCCACGCGGCTGTCGGCGCTCTGCGGGCGGCCCCGTGCCTGCCAGAGCTCGGAGAGCCGGGCGGCGCTCGCGAGGAAGCGGCCGGGGGAGCGGAGGGTCAGGCCGCGTTCGTTGCCGGCTGTCGACATGGCGACCCGCCAGCCCTGCCCGGGCTCGCCGATCACGTCCTCGTCGGGCACGAACACCTCGTCCAGGAAGAGTTCCGCGAAGGCCGGCTTTCCGTCGAGGCGGCCGATCGGGCGGACCGTGACGCCCGGGGCGCGCAGGTCGAACATCAGGTAGGTGAGGCCCTGGTGCGGCTTCGGGGTGTCGGGCTCGCTGCGGAACAGGCCGAACGCGCGGTCCGCGAAGGCCGCGCGCGAGGACCAGGTCTTCTGCCCGCTCAGCAGCCAGCCGCCGTCGGTACGGACCGCCCGCGACCGCAGGGACGCCAGGTCCGAACCCGCCTCCGGCTCCGACCAGGCCTGCGCCCAGACCACCTCGCCCGAGGCCATGGGCGGGAGCACGCGCGCGCGTTGCTCCTCGGTGCCATGCTCGAACAGGGTCGGGGCGAGCAGGTTGACGCCGTTCTGGCCGACCCTTCCCGGCGCGCCCGCCGCGTAGTACTCCTCCTCGAAGAGCAGCCACCGGATCAGGCCCGCGTCCCGCCCGCCGTAGGCCCTCGGCCAGTTGACCACCGACCAGCGGTCCGCGGCGAGTTCGGCCTCCCACGCGCGGTGCGCCGCGAAACCCTCCTCGGTCTCCAGGGAGGGGAGCGGAACGGACGGCACGTGCGCGTGCAGCCAGCCGCGGGCCTCGGCGCGGAACGCCTCGTCGGCGGGGGAGTGGGCCAGGTCCACGGTCACTCTCCTTCCCTAACAAGTGTTTGGTAGGTTAGCGTGCTGTCATGACGAACGTCGAGGCTCCCGCGTACGTTCCCGGGCACGGGCTGCTCGGCGGGCGCACGGCCGTCATCACCGCGGCAGCCGGCGCGGGGATCGGCGGGGCGACCGCGCGCCGCTTCCTGGAGGAGGGCGCGCGCGTGCTGATCAGCGATGCGCACGCGCGGCGGCTGAAGGAGCACGAGACCGAGCTGAGCCGGGAGTACCCGGGGGCGGTGGCGGCGATCCCCTGCGATGTCACCGACGAGGCACAGGTGCGGGCCCTGTTCGACGCCGCCGTGCAGGAGCACGGACGCCTGGACGTCGTCGTCAACAACGCGGGTCTCGGAGGGACTTCGGAGCTCGTCGACATGACCGACGAGCAGTGGTCGACGGTGCTGGACGTGACGTTGAACGGCACGTTCCGGTGCATGCGGGCAGCCCTCCGCCTGATGAGGGGCACCGGCGGCGTGATCGTCAACAACGCCTCCGTCGTCGGCTGGCGTGCCCAGGCCGGGCAGGCGCACTACGCCGCCGCGAAGGCGGGCGTGATGGCGCTGACCCGGTGCGCGGCGATGGAGGCCGCCGCGTACGGGGTGCGCGTCAACGCCGTGTCACCGAGCCTCGCCATGCATCCGCACCTGGTCAAGGTGACTTCGGCGGAACTGCTGGAGGAGCTGACCTCGCGCGAGGCCTTCGGGCGGTACGCCGAGCCGTGGGAGGTGGCCAACGTGATCGTGTTCCTGGCGTCCGGTTACTCCTCGTACATGACGGGCGAGGTCGTCCCGGTCAGCAGTCAGCACCCCTAGGACCACAATGGACCCGTGCCGACCAAGAAGAAGCCCCAGGTGACCGCCACAGAGCCCCCCGCCGCCGCCGCTCGCGACCGCCGACGCGAACTCCTCGACACCGCCGCCGAGGTTTTCGCCGAGCAGGGCTACAACGCCACCACCGTCCGCAAGATCGCGGACCACGCGGGCATGCTCGCGGGCAGCCTCTACTACCACTTCGACTCCAAGGAATCGATGCTGGAGGAGATCCTGCGGACCTTCCTCGACGAGCTGTGGGAAGGCTACGACACCGTCCTGGGTGGCGAGCTCGGGCCGCGCGAGACCCTCGAAGCGCTGGTCACCGAGTCGTTCCGGGAGATCGACCGGCACCGCGCCGCCGTCGCGATCTACCAGAAGGAGAGCAGGCAGCTCGTCACGCACGACCGGTTCGCGTTCCTCGCCGAGTCGCAGCGCAGGTTCGAGAAGGCGTGGCTGTCCACGCTGGAACGCGGGGTCGCCGCCGAGGTGTTCCGGGCCGACCTCGACGTCCGCCTCACCTACCGGTTCGTGCGCGACACCGTCTGGGTCGCCGCGTCCTGGTACCGGCCCGGCGGACAGCACAGCCCGGAGGAGATCGCCCGGCAGTACCTGTCGATGGTGCTGGACGGGATCGCCGTACGCACGTAACTCAATGGGGAGTCTGGGGAGTTGCCATGGCCGAGGCCTACATCGTCGAAGCGGTCCGAACGCCCGTCGGGCGGCGCGGGGGAGGACTGAGCGGGGTCCACCCGGCCGACCTGGGCGCACATGTGCTCAAGGAACTGGTCGCGCGGGCCGGAGTCGACCCGGCCGCCGTCGAGGACGTCGTCTTCGGCTGCCTGGACACCGTGGGCCCGCAGGCCGGGGACATCGCGCGAACCTGCTGGCTGGCGGCCGGGCTGCCCGAGGAGGTGCCGGGAGTGACGGTGGACCGGCAGTGCGGTTCCTCCCAGCAGGCCGTGCACTTCGCCGCGCAGGCCGTGCTGTCCGGGACGCAGGACCTGGTCGTCGCCGGCGGCGTGCAGAACATGTCGCAGATCCCGATCGCCTTCGCGACCCGGCAGGCCGCCGAGCCCCTGGGCTTCACGGAGGGCCCCTTCGCGGGCAGCGAGGGCTGGCGGGCACGGTACGGGGACCGGGCGGTGAACCAGTTCGCCGGCGCCGAGATGATCGCCGCCAAGTGGGGGATCAGCCGGCAGGACCAGGAGGAGTTCGCGCTGCGGTCGCACCGGCGGGCCCTGCGGGCCATCGACGAGGGGCGCTTCGAGCGGGAGATCGTGGCGTACGCCCGGACCGCCGTCGACGAGGGGCCGCGCCGGGACACCTCGCCGGAGAAGATGGCCGCCCTGAAGCCCGTCATCGACGGCGGCACCGTCACCGCGGCCTGCTCCTCGCAGGTCTCCGACGGGGCGGCCGCCATGCTGCTCGCGTCGGAGGGGGCGGTGCACGAGCACGGGCTGCGCCCACGCGCGCGCGTGCACCATCTCTCCGTACGCGGCGAGGACCCCATCCGCATGCTGACCGCGCCCATACCGGCCACCGCCCACGCCCTGAAGAAGACCGGACTGTCCCTCGACGACATCGACCTCGTCGAGATCAACGAAGCCTTCGCCCCGGTCGTCCTGGCCTGGCTGAAGGAGACCGGCGCGGACCCCGACAAGGTCAACGTCAACGGTGGTGCCATCGCTCTCGGGCATCCGCTGGGCGCGACGGGCGTCAAGCTGATGACGACCCTGCTGCACGAACTGGAGCGCACCGGGGGGCGGTTCGGGCTGCAGACCATGTGCGAGGGCGGCGGGCAGGCCAACGTGACGATCATCGAGCGGCTCTGAGGACATCGAGCGGCTGTGACGCTCACGGGGGCGTACTCAGCCGCTCCCGTACCTCCTCCGCCTCCTTCATGATCCGCTCCACCAGCTCCGCGCACGACGGCAGGTCGTCGATCACCCCGGCGACCTGCCCCGCGGCCATGACCCCGAGATCGGTACGGCCGTCCACCATCGCCGACCTCAGCAGCATCGGCGTGTTCGCGGCGAGCAGGACCTGGCTCCAGGTCAGGTCCTTGCCGTGCTTCATGGCGAGCCCGTCGCTGACCAGCCGGCGCCAGGTCAGCCCGGACAGCTTCCGATAGCCCGCCGCTCTTCTCACGGCCTGGAGCAGGGCCCTCGTGCGGCCGGCGTGCTCCAGGGCCTCGACCAGTTCCGTACGGAGCATGCGGTGCGGCAGGCCGTCGACCGCCCGTGTCACGGTCACGTCCCGGACCGTCGCCGCCAGATACCGGGCCTTCACCGCGTCCGGCACCGTCGAGTCCGAGGTGAGCAGGAACCGCGTGCCCATGGCGACGCCCGCCGCGCCGTACGCCAGCGCCGCTACCAGGCCCCGCCCGTCGTGGAAGCCGCCCGCCGCCACGACCGGGATGTCGACGGCGTCCACCACCTGCGGCAACAGCACGGTCGTCGCCACCTCGCCGGTGTGCCCGCCGCCCTCGCCGCCCTGCACGATCACCGCGTCCGCCCCCCACGCCGCGACCTTCTCGGCATGCCGCCGCGCGCCCACGGAGGGGATGACCACGACGCCCGCCGCCTTGAGCTCGGTGATCAGCTCGGGGGAGGGCGCGAGGGCGAAGGACGCGACCCGCACGCCCTCGTCGATGACGATCCGCACCCGGTCGCCCGCGTCCCCGGCGTCCGCGCGCAGATTCACCCCGAACGGCCGGTCCGTACGGGACTTGACCTCCCGTACGGCGTCCCGCAGCCGGTCGAGGGTCATCGTCGCGGAGGCCAGGATGCCCAGCGCGCCCGCGTCGGCCGACGCGGAGACCAGGCGCGGGCCCGCCACCCAGCCCATGCCGGTCTGCACGACGGGATGGCGGACGCCGACCAGCCGGGTGAGCGCGGTCTCCATCAGCCGGCCTCCCGATCAGGTACCTCACGGGTACGGGCGCCTTCCGGATCGATCACCTCGCGGATCAGCTCCAGTTCGCGGGGCGTCGGTTCACGGGTGTACGGCACCTCGTCCGGCACGGTCAGTTCGAAGCCGGTGGCCTCCCCGACCTGGTCCACGGTGACGCCCGGGTGCAGCGAGGCCAGCCGCATCGAGTGGTCGGGGGTGGCGAAGTCGAAGACACCGAGGTCGGAGACGACCCGGGGGAGGCGGTGGAAGCGGGCCGTTTCCGGATGCTCGGCGGCACGGTCGTATCCCACCCCGCACACCATGTCGACGCGCTCGACGAAGACCCGCCTGGAGTGCCGCGGGATCCAGTAACTCGTCGGGTTGTTCAGGGTGTTGACCGGCGCTCCCCGCACACCGAGCAGCTGCCGCTTCGGCCTCGCCCAGTCGCCGACGCAGGAGATGTTCTGGTTGCCGAACCGGTCGATCTGGCTCGCGCCCATCATCACGTGCCGTCGCCCGCCGGTGACCAGGGTGAGGTGCCGGCGGTAGGGCAGCCAGCCCTCGACGGTGCCGTCCGGGTCGACGAGCATGGCCTCGCCGTCGGTCAGCAGCAGGTCCGGTGCGAAGGTACGGCGGGCCAGGCGGGCGCCGACGGACGGGACCAGGCCCATGGGGCTCGCCAGGATCTCGCCCGCGTCCCGCCAGGCCTCGGCGCAGGCGATCACGCAGTACTCGGCGCGGCTGACGGCGGTCATGCGCCCTCCCTGACTGCCCTCTGGTAGGACTGCTCGTCCCCGTCGAGGAACCGCGCCGCGAACTCCGCCCAGGGCGTGGTGGCGTACCGCTTCTGGAACGCCTCGTCCCGGCCGTAGTCGGGGGCGCAGGACGTGAAGTGGGCGCCGTTCGGGGCCTCGACGACGCCCGTGACCGTGTGGCGTTTGATCAGCAGGGTCTGCGGGGCGGCGTCCTTCGTCAGCTCGGCCGTGTCCACGATCCGCTCGCAGGACAGGTACGCGGTGTCGGCCGCCTCGCAGAACAGGTCGTCGAAGTACGGGTCCGGGCCCAGGTACTGGCCGTTGCCCCGCCGGTCCGCGCGGCTCACGTGCACCAGGGCGGCGTCCATCCGCAGGGCCGGCATCGCCACGAACGTCTCCCCATCGTCGTACGGCGACGTCACCGTCCGCAGGCCCGGGCTCACCCGCATCACGTCCGAGCCGATCCCGGCCCGCACCGGCAGGAAGGGCAGCCGGTTCGCGGCCGCCCGCAGGCCCCACAGGAACATCGCCTCGTCGATCTCCATCAGTTCGAGGGCGCCGCGCTCGCGGGCCGCGCGGTAGTGCGGTTCCAGGGGGATGGAATCGAGGGTGACGAAGGCGGTGACCAGCTTGCGGACACGGCCGGCCGCGGCCAGCATGCCGACGTCCGGACCGCCGTACGAGACGACCGTGAGGTCGGTGACCTCGGACCGTAGCAGCGCTCTGACCAGTGCCATCGGCTTGCGGCGCGAGCCCCAGCCGCCGATGCCGAGCGTCATGCCGCTCTCCAGGCGGCCGACGGCTTCCTGGGCCGACATGGTCTTGTCGCTCACCGGATGGCCTCCTTGCCGAAGGTGTCGCGCACCCGGCCGGCGACGCCGCCGAGGTTGGCCTCGAAGGTGAAGCCCTGTTCGAAGCGGTAGCTGCGGCGAACGTCGACGGGGTCGATGCCGTTGATGGCGGCCTTGGCCAGCCGGATGAGGTGGCCGTCCTTGGCGGCGATCTCGCGGGCCAGCTCCAGGGCGGCTTCGCGCAGTTCCGCGCGCGGGACGACCCGCCACACCGAGCCGTGCGCGTGCAGCTCGGCCGCGGTCGCGGTGCGCGAGGTGTAGTACAGGGCGCGCATCAGGTGCTGCGGGACCAGCCGGGCCAGGTGGGTGGCCGCGCCGAGTGCGCCCCGGTCCAGCTCGGGCAGGCCGAAGGTCGCGTCCTCGCTCGCCACGATCGCGTCCGCGTTCCCCACCAGGCCGATCCCGCCGCCCAGGCAGAACCCCTGCACGGCCGCGACCACGGGCACCTCGCACTCGTACACCGCCGCGAAGGCCTCGAAGCAGCCGCGGTTCGCGCCGATCAGGGCCTGCTGTCCCTGCGTCTGTATCTCCTTGATGTCCACACCCGCGTTGAAACCGCGCCCCTCGGCGGCCAGCACCACGCACCGGACCCCGGTGTCCCGGCCGGCCGCGCGCACGGCGTCGGCCAGCGCGAACCAGCCCCGCACCGGCAGGGCGTTCACCGGCGGGAAGTCGACCGTTACGACGGCTATGCCATTTTCTTCGGGCCCCTTTTCCGGGGACGAGGTGGAGACACCCATGGCCGCATCAGCTACCTTTCCACCAAACGTTTGTTAGGTGGAGGGTAGCGGCGAATGGAGCTGAACGGGAAGGTCGCGGTCGTCACCGGCGGTACCCGAGGCGTCGGCGCCGGGATCGCGAGGGCCTTGGTGGAGGCGGGTGCGGAGGTCGTCGTCTGTGCGCGCCGGCCGCCGGAAGCCCCGGTGCCGAAAACCGAGTTCGTGCCGCTGGACGTACGGGACAGCGAGTCCGTACGGCGGTTCTTCGCCGAGCTGCCCGGTCTCGATGTCCTGGTCAACAACGCGGGCGGCGCCCCGTACCGTCCGCTCGCGCGGGCCGAGCCCGAACGTCACGTCCGTGTCGTCGAGTTGAATCTCCTCGCCCCGCTGACCGTGTCCCTCGCCGCGTACGACCACCTCAAGCGGGCCCAGGGCTCGATCGTGATGATCGGCAGCGTCAGCGGCAGCCGCCCCTCGCCCGGCACGGCGGCGTACGGGGCGGCCAAGGCCGGCCTGGAGCACCTGGCCCGCTCGATGGCCGTCGAGTGGGCGCCGGAGGTCCGCGTGAACACCCTCGTCGTCGGCATGGTCCGCACCGAGCTGTCCCACCTCCACTACGGCGGCCCGGACGGCATCGCCGCGGTCGCCCGCACCGTCCCCCTCGGGCGGCTGGCCGAGCCGTCCGACGTCGGCGCGGCCGCGGTCTTCCTCGCCTCGGACGCCGCCGCGTACATCAGTGGGGCCTCGCTGCTCGTCCACGGGGGCGGGGAGCGGCCCGCGTTCCTCGATGCCGCAACCGCCGACAAGGAGAGCTGAGATGAGCGCACCACCGCTGTGCGAGGGACGCGTCGTGATCGTCACGGGCGCAGGCCGCGGGCTCGGTCGCGCGCACGCCCTCGCGTACGCCGCCGAGGGCGCCCGGGTCGTCGTCAACGACCTCGGCGTCGGCCTCGACGGCACGCCGGGCGGCGACAGCCCCGCCGGCCGGGTCGCCGACGAGATCCGCACGGCCGGCGGCGACGCGGTGGCCCACGCCGGGGACATCGCCACGACCGAGGGCGCCGCGTCCCTCGTACGCACCGCCCTGGAGACGTACGGCCGTCTCGACACCCTCGTCAACAACGCCGGGTTCCTGCGCGACCGCACGCTGGTCAACCTCGACGAGGACGACTGGGACGCGGTCGTACGCGTCCACCTGAAGGGCCACTTCCTGCCGCTCAAGCACGCGGCGGCGCACTGGCGGGCGGAGGCGAAGGCGGGGCGGACTCCGGTGGCGCGGGTCGTCAACACCAGCAGCGGGGCAGGGCTGTCGGGGTCGGTGGGGCAGGGCAACTACAGCGCGGCGAAGGCCGGGATCCTCGGGCTGACGCTGGTCGCGGCGGCGGAGTTGGGACGGTACGGCGTGCAGGTCAACGCGATCGCCCCGGCCGCCCGGACCCGGATGACGGAGGAGACGTTCGCGGAGGCCATGGCGAGCCCCGCGGGTGGCTTCGACGCGATGGCCCCCGAGAACGTGTCGCCGCTGGTGGTCTGGCTCGGCTCGGCCGCGAGCGCGGGCGTCACCGGGCGGGTCTTCGAGGCCGAGGGCGGCCGGATCACCGTCATGGAGGGCTGGCGGCCGGGGCCGAGCGCCGACAAGGGCGCACGGTGGACACCGGCCGGCGCGGGGGACGCGACGCTGGAACTGCTGGCGGAGGCGGAGGTTCCGCGGGCGGTGTACGGCGCGTGACAGGGGTGGGGCAGGGGGCGCGCACAAGGTCTCAGCCGTTCCCCGGCGGACCCCCCGGTGCCACCAGCCCCGTCTCGTACGCGAGGACCACCGCCTGGACGCGGTCGCGGAGGTCCAGTTTCGACAGGATGCGGCCGATGTGGGTCTTGACCGTGGTGGGGCTGAGGAACAGCCGGTCCGCGAGTTCGGCGTTGCTCAGACCCGTCGCGAGGAGCCGCAGCACCTCCAGCTCGCGTGGGGTGAGGTCGGACAGGTCACGGGGGAGGGCGGCCGGTCGGGCCTCCTCGCGGTGGGCGAAGCGTTCGATCAGGCGGCGGGTGATGGCGGGTGCGAGCAGGGCGTCACCGGACTGCACGAGGCGTACGGCGGCCACCAGATGCTCGGGGGTGACGTCCTTGAGCAGGAAGCCGCTGGCCCCGGCGGTGAGCGCGGCGTAGACGTAGTGGTCGAGGTCGTAGGTGGTCAGGATGATGACGCGCGGGCCGTCCGGGTCGCTGTCGGCGAGGATCCTTCGGGTGGCCTCGATGCCGTCCATCCGGGGCATCCGGATGTCCATGAGGACCACGTCGGGCCGGGTGCGCCGGACCGCGGCGACCGCCTCCGCCCCGTCGGCCGCCTCGGCCGTCACCTCGATGCCGTCCGCGGCCAGGATCATCCCGAAGCCGGTCCGCACGAGGGCCTGGTCGTCGGCGATGACCGCGCGCAGCGCCGGCGGCCGGTTCACGCCGCCCGCCAGGGGATCCGGGCCGTGACCCGGTAGCCGCCGGCGAGGGTGGGACCGGCCGTCAGCTCACCGCCGTAGACCGCGAGGCGTTCGCGCAGCCCGATCAGCCCGCGGCCGTTGCCGTCCGCGGGCGGGGAGTCGCGGACCGCGCCGGTGTCGGTGACCTCGATCTCCAGACAGTCGCCGGCGTAGCCGATCGTGACGCCGGCGTCGGCGCCGGACGCGTGCTTGATCGTGTTGGTCAGCGCCTCCTGCACCACGCGGTACGCCGCCAGGTCCACCCCGGGCGGCAGCGGCTGGGGCGGCAGCGACACCGCGACGCCCACCGGGGTCCCGGCGGCGCGCACCCGCTCGATCAGCGCGTCGAGCTGCCCGAGGCCGGGCTGCGGCTCCAGACCGTCGACGGGAGTGTCGGTGCCGCCGAGGTCCGGGGCCGCCAACAGGCCCATCACATGGCGCAGTTCGGCCATCGCGGCCCTGCCTCCGGCCTCCACCGCCAGCAGTGCCTCCTTCGACCGCTCCGGTGCCGCGTCCATCACCTTGCGGGCCGCCCCCGCCTGGATGACCATCACGCTCACATTGTGGGTCACGACGTCGTGCAACTCGGCGGCTATCCGAGCCCGTTCCTCCTCGACCGCCCGGCGCATGTCCTCCTCCTGAACCCGCTGCAACTCGGCGAACCGGTCCCGGCCTGCCGCCAGGCGCCGCTGCCAGAACCGGACCGTCCCGGCCAGCACCCCGGCGGCCAGGAGCACGACCACGGGACTCGACCACCCCGGCAGGATCGGATCCGTCTGCCGGAACGCCAGGCCGGCCGGCACGGCGGCGGCGACCAGACAGGCCGGCGCCAGGGTCCGGTACCGACTGTGCTTCACCGCGCTGTAGGCGCCGATGACACAGGTCAGCACAGTGATCCAGGTGGCACGGTCCCCGATGCCCAGCGCCGCGGCCAGCACCACCGCGAACACGGCCAGCGGATACCGGCGCCGGGCCGCGAGAGGCAGCGCCGACAGCAGCACCAGGGGCCAGGGCAGCGCGGAGATCTCGTCCTCCACGACCCGCGCACCCGGTGTCGGCGGCTGGGGCGGGACGGGCACCCCGTACTCGTCCCTCGGCACGACGAACGCCGGCCCGTCACCGGGATACCGCGCCGCCACGACCAGCGCCACCACGGTCAGGACGACCGCCAGCACCACGTCCGCGCGCATCGCACGCCGTGACAGCGGGGCGCCCTTCGCCTCCGGCCGCAGCGCGTCCCGCAGTTGCCGGCGCCACCCGGGCCGCTCCTCCGTCTCCATCGGCTCATTGTGTGGCCGACGCGCCCCGGCCGCGTCCGCCTGGACGACCAGGTCGGCCAAGGCACCGTCCCGCAGGCGTACTTCGCAGGGATGACCCCGCGAACGGGTCCTCCGCGGGGAGGGCCGCATGTCGGTGCCGCGGCCGACGCGCCCGACGAGGCCCCGCCCCTAGGTTCACCGGGACCCGACCGGGCACGAGCGACCGTAAGGACGGACGACTCCCATGACCTCCCTGGCACCGACGACGCCCCTGGCCACCACCACACACGTGATCGAACTGGCGGGCGTGGCCAAGCGCTACGACAGCGCCGGCGCCCCCGCCCTCGGACCGCTCGACCTCGCGATCGCGCAGGGCGAGGCCCTCGCCGTCACGGGCCCCTCCGGCAGCGGCAAGTCCACGCTGCTGAACCTCGTCGCCGGCCTGGACCGGCCCACCGAGGGCACGGTGACCGTCGCCGGGCGGCGGATCGACCGGCAGAGCGAACACGCGCTGGCCCGGTTCCGCCGTGAACGGATCGGCATGGTCTTCCAGTTCTTCAACCTGCTCGACGACCTCACCGTCGCCGACAACATCCAGCTGCCCGCCCAGCTGACCGGCACCACGCGCCGCCAGGCCGCGGCCCGCGCCGGTGAGCTCATGGAGGTGCTCGGCATCCAGAAGCACGCCCGCGCCTACCCCGGCCGCCTCTCCGGCGGCGAACGCCAGCGGGTCGCGGTCGCCCGCGCCCTGGTCAACCGGCCCGCGCTGCTGCTCGCCGACGAGCCGACCGGAGCGCTCGACACGGCGTCGGGGCAGGACGTACGGGACCTGTTGGTCGATCTGCACCGCGGCGGCCAGACCATCGTGCTGGTCACCCACGACCTCGCGCTGGCCCGGGCCTGCGCGAGCCGCACGATCCACCTGGTGGACGGTCATCTCGCCCTCGACACCACGGTGGAGGCCGTCCGATGAGCCGTTTCGCTGGCGGGGCACTCGCTCGGGTCGTCCGCTCCGGGGTGGGCCGGCGGCGGGTGCAGACCGTGGTGATCGCCGTGGCGGTGATGATGGCCGTGGCCTCGGCCGTGGTCGCCGGATCGCTGATGGTCGCCGCGGACGCCCCCTTCGACAAGGCCTTCGCCCGGCAGCACGGTGCCCACATCACCGCGGAGTACGACCCGGCGAAGGCGAGCACGGCACAGCTCGAGGCCACCGGCCGCCTGGACGGCGTCACCGCGACCGCGGGACCGTACCCCGTCACGACGATCCGCGCGGTGGACGAGGGCGGCGGCCACCTGCAGCCGCCCCTCACCCTGGCCGGGCGGTCCACCCCGCACGCCGACGTGGACGACCTGGACCTGTCCTTGGGCCGCTGGGCGACGAAGCCGGGCGAGATCGTCCTCACCTCTCAGGTCGCCGGCCCCGCCTTCGAGCTCGGCACCACACTGAGGACTTCGGACGCCGCCGACGCCCCCACCCTGACGGTCGTCGGCATCGCCGTCTCGGCCGCCCGGACCGCCGACGCCTGGGCAACCCCCGCCCAGGTCACGGCACTCGCCTCGAAGGAAACCCCGGTCACCGGCCAGATGCTCTACCGCTTCGACTCCGCGGACACCAAAGGACACATCACCGCCGCCCGCAAGAAGCTCACCGCCGCCCTGCCGGAAGGCGCCCTCCTCGGCACCCGGTCCTACCTGGACACCAAGCGTGCCGCCGACGCGGGCGCGGCGCCCACCATCCCGTTCCTCATCGCGTTCGGCGTGCTCGGCATCGCGATGTCACTGATCATCGTCGGCAGTGTGGTCAGCGGCGCGGTCGGCACCAGCCTGCGCAGGATCGGCATCCTCAAGGCCATCGGCTTCACCCCACGCGAGGTCGTGCGCGCCTACGTCGCCCAGGCACTCATCCCGGCGGGCGTCGGCATCGCCCTGGGCGTCGTCCTCGGAAACCTGCTGGCCGTACCCCTGCTGGACGGCACCGAGCAGGTGTACGGCACCGCCTCGCTGACGGTGGCCTGGTGGGTGTCCGTCGTCGTACCGGCCGCCGCGCTGCTGGTCGTCGGCATCGCGGCGCTGATCCCCGCACTGCGGGCCGGACGGCTGCGCACGGTCGAGGCCATCGCGATCGGCCGCGCGCCCCGCACCGGACGCGGCCAGTGGGCACACCGGGCGGCGGGCCGGCTGCCGCTGCCCCGCGCGGTGACCTACGGCCTCGCCGCACCCTTCGCCCACCCGGTCCGCACCGCCGCCATGCTGCTCGCGGTGGCCTTCGGCACGGTCGCGGCGACCTTCGCGGTGGGCCTGACCTCGTCCCTGAACGCGGTCGGCGAGGCACAGGATCCCGAGAACCGCGCGGCGGTCACCGTCTTCACCGGCGCCGCCGGACCGCCCGGCGCCCACGGACCCGCCCCCGCGGCCGGCACCGCCGACCCCCCGGCCGCCGCCGACCCGGCACGCGTGCGTGCCGCCATCGAGGCGCAGGCCGGCACGGCCTCGTACTACGGCAAGAGCCAGACGGACGTCACCGTCGGCGGGGTCTCCGGCATCGTCCGGGCCAGCCTCTACCAGGGCGACTCCCGCTCCGGCGCCTACGAGATGATCTCCGGCCACTGGATCACCGGCCGCGGCCAGGTCGTCGTACCCTCGGGCTTCCTGGAGAAGACCGGCACCGAGATCGGCGACACGGTACGGGTGACCTCCCAGGGGCAGCCGCGGACCCTGCGCATCGTCGGCGAGGCCTTCGACACCTCCGACGACACACTGGAGATCCACGCGAACCGCGCCGACTTCCCCGCGGCCGAACCCGGCGTGTTCCTCGTCGAGGTGAAACCGGGCGTCTCGGCCACCGAGTACGCCCGGGACCTCGCGGCGACGGTCCAGCCCCTGGGCGGCGACGCCGGCGCCAACTCCCCCTCGCAACAGGACAACATGGTCCTCATCCTGAACGCGATGGCCGCGCTGCTCACGCTCATGCTGGTCTCCGTGGCCGGACTCGGCGTGCTCAACTCCGTGGTCCTCGACACCCGCGAGCGGGTCCACGACCTGGGGGTGTGCAAGGCGCTCGGCATGTCACCGCGCCAGACCGTGGGTCTCGTCCTCGCCTCGGTGGCCGGGATCGGCGTACTCGGCGGACTGCTCGGCGTACCGGCCGGATTCGCCCTGCACGCCTACGTGCTGCCGGTCATGGGACACGCGGCGGGCACCGACCTGCCACCGTCGGTCCTCGACGTGTACGACACCCCGCGGCTGGTGCTGCTGGGGCTGGCCGGCGTCACCATCGCCCTGCTGGGCGCGCTGCTCCCGGCCGGCTGGGCGGCGAGGACCCGTACGGCGACGGCCCTGCGGACCGAGTAGCGGAGCTGTCTCCCGCTGTCTCCTGCTGACTCCCGCTGTTCTCCGGACGCACGGGCTCGCTACGTGTCGCACTCCAGCACCGACCTGCACAACGAACACCGGGCCCGCACCCGCCCCCGAACCGGCACCCTGATCCGCTGGTGGCAGGTCGGGCAGGGGAAGGAGACACGCAGGTGGCCGCCGCTGTCCGGGCTGAAGGTGTAGGGGACGCCCGGCTGGGGCCCCGGCACGTGCCGCCGGTCGCGGGCGTAGCGGCGGCGCCCCGCCCAGCCGGCGGCCGTGAGCGGGGGCTGCTGCTCGTCCTGACGGGCCCGGGCCATGCCCTTGACGTACGCCGTGTAGGCCTGCGGGCTGGTGAACCACACCGACGGATCCTCGCCGAAGACCAGGGCACGCTTGGCGAGGACGTAACCGAACTCCTCGGGGGTGAGGTAGCCGAGCTTCTGGGAGGACGCGGCGTCCTCCCGGTACGCGTCCAGGAGCAGCCAGCCGGCACCCAGGTAGGCCGCCGCGGTGTCGGTGAGGATCTCGTTGTCCCGGGTGCCGGGGAAGGACAGATCCAGGCGGTGCAGATAGACGTGCATCACCTCGTGGGCCAGAGCCGCGCCGATGTCCCGGCGGTGGGTGCGGAACCGGTCGTTCAGCTCGACGAAGTACTCGGGACCAGCGGCGAGTTCGACGTTCGCCGCATGTGTCATCTCCCGGAAACTGACGACCATCCGGGCATCCGGCAGCCGGTAGTGCCGCACCAGCTCGCGGGCCACCCGCTGCGCCCCCAGATACAGATCGTCGGTGTCGCAGAACGCCACGTCGACAGGGGGCACGCTGGCCCCGAACGTCTGGATGGTGTCGTACGACAGCCGCTTGTACAGCGCGGTGACCGCGGCCCGCACCGTCTCCAGATGCGGGTAGCCGTGCTCGACCGGTCCGTCGTTCGCCACGCCCGTACCCCCAAGAGGCCGTGAACCCGCTTCCACTCTACGAGGGTGCGGGCGGAAATTCCCTGGTCGGATCCCGCCCCCCTGGCATACTCCCGGCCGTGACCACCGAACAAGATTCCGAGACCACCGCCTCCCTGCGCGTGAGCGGCAAGGACGCAACCCTCGAGCAGCGCCTCGACGACGAACTCACCGCCTTCAACGCCGAGGCGACCGGAGCCGGTACCCCCCAGCCGCTCACCGTCCGCCTGGACGACACCGGCGGCGAACTCGTCGGGGGACTCACCGCCTGGGTCTGGGGCAGCTGCTGTGCCGTCGGCATGCTGTGGGTGCGCGCGGACCAGCGGCACGCCGGCTGGGGGAGCCGGCTCATGCGGGCGGCCGAGGACGAAGCGGCGCGGCGAGGCTGCACCGAGATGATCGTCTCCTCCTTCACCTTCCAGGCACCGGACTTCTACCGGCGGCTCGGGTTCCGCGAGACGGGCCGCACCGAAGGCATCCCCGGCGGACACCAGGACGTGCACCTCCACAAGGTCATCGGCCCCTGAGCAGCGGCCCCGGCCCGGCCGACGCCCCCTCGAGCTCCAGCACCCACACCTCGTTCACGCCCTCCCGCAGCACCGGCCCGGGCACGTACAGCGACCGCTGGGGACCCGCGGACCAGTAGCGGCCCAGGTTGAAGCCGTTGATCCACACGAAGCCGCGCGTCCAGCCCGGCAGATCCAGACAGGCGTCCCCCGCGCCGCGGACCTCGACCGTGGCCCGGTACAGGCCGGGGGCGCCGTCGCCGGGCGGCGACCGGAAGCCGATGCCCTCGATGTCGTCCAGGGCGTCCAGGCGCAGCCCACGCGCGCGTACGCCGTGCAGGAACTGCCGCTCGTGCAGGAGACCACCGGTGATGCCCTTGGGTTCACCGGTCCGCGGACCGTAGTTGACCCTCCCCAGGGACTCCACCCACAGCTGCACCCGCGCGTGCCCCGCGACGGGCCTCTCGAGACGGTCGTCGTCCTCGGTGAGCACGCCGGCCCGCTCCCCGTCGACGTACACCACCGCCAGATCCCGCAGCCCGCGCACAGTCAGCGGATACGGCTGCCGCGGCCCCGGCACCGTCACCTCGTAGCGCACCAGCCCCCGGTCGACGTCCAGCTCCTCGAAGGTGGGCGGCACAGGACGGGTGCGCTCGGGGCCCCCGCGCGCCTCGAGCACGGCGGACAGGGACGCCCAGCCGGTCAAACGCACCTCGGCCGGCCCGCGCAGCGCCGGAGGCGCGGGCGGGAGTGCGGGCAGCGGGCCGTCGGCGTACTCGGCGAGGACCTCGCGCAGCCGCCAGAACTTCTCCGTGGGCGCGCCGTACTCGTCGACCGGCGCGTCGTAGTCGTACGACGTCACGTCCGCCTCGAGCGGCCCGTCGTGCATCACGCCGCCACCCCGGTTGGCACCCGCCCAGCCCGCGAAACTGGTGCCGCCGTGCGCCATGTACAGATTGACCGAGGCCCCGCACTCCAGGATCTCCCGCAGCGTCGCCGCGGCCTCAGCGGGATCCCGTACGACATGCTCGCCGCCCCAGTGATCGAACCACCCGCACCAGAACTCCATGCACATCAACGGCCCGCCCGAGCGGTGCCGGCGCAGCGCCTCGAACGCCCCGCGCGCGTCGGAGCCGAAGTTGACCGTGGCGAGCACACCGGGGACCGAGCCGCCGCCGAGCATGTGATCCTCCGGGCCGTCCGAGGTGCACAGCGGGACGGTGATGCCCCCGGACCGCAACAGATCCGCGAGACGGCCCGGATACTCCGCGTCCGAGCCGTAGCTGCCGTACTCGTTCTCCACCTGCACCAGAATCACCGGGCCGCCCCGGTCGGCCTGCCGGGACACCACCTCGGGCAGCAGCCGGCGAAACCAGTCCTCCACCGGTCGGAGAAAGCGCTCGTCACGCGTGCGCAAACGCCCCGTCAGCCAGTGCGGCAGCCCGCCGTTCTCCCACTCGGCACAGATGTACGGCCCCGGCCGCACGATCGCCCACAGCCCCGCCTCCCGCACCGCGTCCAGGAACCGGCCCACAGCCTCGACGTCACGGAAAACGCCCGGCCCCGGCTCGTGCAGGTTCCACGGCACGTACGTCTCCACACAGTTGAGGCCCAGCGCCCGCAGCATCGCCAGCCGGTGACCCCACTGCGCCTCGTGCACCCGGAAGTAGTGCAGCGCACCGGACAGCAGCCGCACCGGCCGCCCGTCCAGCAGGAAATCCGTGTCCCCCACCCCGAACTCGCTCATACGCCCCACCCTCACCCCCTGGCGTCGATCACGTCCATGGACAAAGATCGGCGCTGCTTGGACACAAGTACGACCGCCGGAGGACCGCGGATGTACCACACCTGGATGCGGTTCCTCACGCCCGGCCCCGCCCACCACCGGCTCGGCCTCGTCTGCCTCGGCGTCGGCCTCCAGCACGGCGCCCTCCCCACCGTCGGACCCCGCACCCTCGACCACCACGTCGCCGTCGTCGTCAGCGCCGGCACCGGCTGGTACCTCGGCCCCGACGAACGCCGTACCACCGTCACCGCGCCCGCCCTGCTGTGGCTCACCCCCGGCGTCCCGCACCACTACGCACCCGACCCCGACACCGGCTGGGACGAGGGCTTCGTCGCCTTCTCCGGCCCCGCCACCACCACCTACACCGAACTCGGCTACATCGAACCCGGCCGCCCCCTCGTCCCCCTGTCCGACGCCACCGGCCCACGCGCCGTCGTCACCCGCATCGCCCGCGCCGCCCGCCGCGACAACCCCCTCCTGGAGGTGGAGACCGGCGCCGCCGTCCACGAACTCCTCGTCGCCCTGCGCCGCGCCCGCGCCGACCTCGCACCCGACGGCGACCACGTCCTCAAGGCCCTCGCCCGCGACGCGTGTCTGCCACTGTCGGTCGCCGACCACGCCACCCGGCACGGCATGACCACCACCGAACTGCGCACCGCCGTCCGCCGCGGCGCCGGCTGCAGCCCCAAGGACTACCTGCTCGGCATCCGCCTCGGCCGCGCCAAGGAACTCCTCGCCGCCACCGAACTGCCCGTCGCCGCCGTCGCCCGCCGCGTCGGCTACGACGATCCGGCCTACTTCTCCCGCCTGTTCACCCGCCGCGTCGGCACCGCCCCCGTCCGCTTCCGCGCCCAGCAGGGCCGCACCGTCCCCGGCGGCTGGAGCAACCAGGTCCCCGACCCGGACGATCCACCCATGATCGAACGCCCCCACGCCACGTAGGCTGATCCGTCATGACCACCCGCAACACCGACACCTCAGACGTCGACCCCGCCGTCCGCGAGGAACTCGCCCGGCTCCGCGACAGCATCGACAACATCGACGCGGCCGTCGTCCACATGCTCGCCGAACGCTTCAAGTGCACCCAACAGGTCGGCCACCTCAAGGCCAGACACCAGCTGCCGCCCGCCGACGCGGCCCGCGAGGCCCGGCAGATCGAGCGGCTGCGCACCCTCGCCGAGAACGCCAAACTCGACCCGGCCTTCGCCGAGAAGTTCCTGACCTTCATCATCGCCGAAGTGATCAGGCACCACGAGCGCATCGCCGAGGACGCCGTCAACGGCTCGACACCCCCGGCGAATTGACCTCCCCGACGCCCCCGAGGACGTGACACGGACGCTCCCGAGAGGCATGCTGCGCTGTGCACTCCTTGTCAGCTGACGAGCACTCCCCGTCAGCTCCTCGGGCATAAGCTGGTCTGCTCACGAGGGAGGGACGTCGGGCCATGCCGTCGGATGCCAGGATCCTCATCGTCGACGACCACGAGGACACGCTGTACGCCCTGGAGAGCGCCCTCGCCCCGCTGGGCTACCGGCTGGGCCGCGCCACCAGCGGCGACGAAGCCCTCAAACAGGTGCTGCGCGGCCTGGTCGGTCTCCTCCTGCTCGACGTGCGCATGCCCGGCGTCAGCGGCCTGGACGTCGTGCGCTACATGCGCCGCGTGGAACAGACCCAGCACATCCCCGTCATCCTGCTCACCGGCTTCGGCGCCGACCACGAACTGACCACCACCGCCTTCGCACTCGGCGTCGCCGACCTCGTCATGAAACCCATCGACCCCTGGGCGCTGCGCACCAAGGTCCGCTACCTGTTCGACGCCCACCAGCGCCACCTCGCCCTCGAACACGAAGTCCGGGAACTACGCGCCCTCGTCAAGGACCACGGCGAGGCCGACGAACACCCCACCCTCCCCGCCCCGCCCCACCCCGACGCCCGCGTACCCGTCCAGCGCGGCCAGGGGGCGCACACCGGAGAGCTCGAACAGGACCGGACATAGGCCGCGTACCGATCCGCCTCTGTGCCAGGTCAGCGGCATCAGGCAGCATGTCCTGCATGTCCGTACTGACGCGCGACGAAGCGCAGACCCGTGCCAAGCTCCTCGACGTCCACCGCTACACGATCGACCTCGATCTGAGCACCGGCGACGAGACCTTCGACTCCCGCACCGTCATCCGGTTCACCGTCCGCGCGGACCAGGACACCACGGACACCTTCCTCGAGGTCAAGCCCGCCGAACTGCGCACCGTCACCCTCGACGGACACCCCCTCGACCCGGAAACCCTGGACGAGAACAGGCTGCCCCTCAAGAACCTCACCCCCGGCGAGCACGAACTGCGCGTCGACGCGGCGATGCGCTACTCCCGCACCGGCGAGGGCATGCACCGCTTCACCGACCCCACCGACGGCGAAACCTACGTCTACACGCAGCTGTTCATGGACGACGTCCAGCGCGTCTTCGCCGCCTTCGACCAGCCCGACCTCAAGGCCGTCTTCGAGGTGTCGGTGACCGCCCCCACGGGCTGGACGGTACTCGCCAACGGCATCACCGCCCCCCTCAGTGACGGCCGCTGGCAGGCCGCACCCACCCCGCTGATCTCCACCTACCTCGTCGCCGTCGCCGCCGGCCCCTGGCACTCGGTGCGCACCGAACACCGAGGCCTGCCCTTCGGCATCCACTGCCGCCGCTCCCTCGCCCCATACCTGGACACGGACGCCGACGAACTCCTCGAGATCACCCGGCAGTGCTACGACCGCTACCACGAGAAGTTCGAGGAGCCCTACCCCTTCGACTCCTACGACCAGGCATTCGTCCCCGAGTTCAACGCCGGCGCCATGGAGAACCCCGGACTGGTCACCTTCCGCGACGAGTTCGTCTACCGCTCCGCCGTCACCGACACCGAACGCCAGACCCGCGCCATGGTCATCGCCCACGAGATGGCCCACATGTGGTTCGGCGACCTCGTCACCCTCCAGTGGTGGGACGACATCTGGCTCAACGAGTCCTTCGCCGAGTACATGGGCTACCAGACCCTCACCGAAGCCACCCGCTTCACCGACACCTGGACCGACTTCGGCGTCGCCCGCAAGGCCTGGGGCTACGACGCCGACCAGCGCCCCTCCACCCACCCCGTCGCCCCCGACCCGGCCGCCGTCCCCGACACCGCGTCCGCCATGCTCAACTTCGACGGCATCTCCTACGCCAAGGGCGCCTCCGCCCTCCGGCAACTGGTGGCCTGGCTCGGCGAAAATGACTTCCTCACCGGCATCAACACCCACTTCGCCCGCCACAAGTTCGCCAACGCCACCCTCGCCGACTTCATCGACTCCCTCGCCGCCGGCACCGAGCGCGACGTCCACGCCTGGGCCGACGCCTGGCTGCGCACCACCGGAGTCGACACCCTCGCCCCGCGCGTCACCCCCGGCGACGACGGCACCTGCACCCTCACCGTCGACCACACCGGCAGCCGCCCCCACCGCATCTCCGTCGGCCTCTACGACCAGGACGTCGCCGACGAAGGCCGCCACCTCGTCCTGCGCGAACGCCTCGACCTCGACGTCCCGCACACCACCGCCCGCCCCATCGGCAAGCGCCCCGCACTGCTCCTCCTCAACGACGGCGACCTCACCTACGCCAAGGTCCGCTTCGACCCCCGCTCCTTCGAAACCGTCCAGGCAGCCCTCTCCGGCCTGCCCGACCCCCTCACCCGCGCGGTCGTCTGGAACGCCCTCAGGGACGCCGTCCGCGACGGTGAACTGCCCGCCTCCGCCTACCTGGAAGCCGCCCGCACCCACCTCCCGCACGAGACCGACCTCGCCCTCGTGCAGGGCGTCCTCGCCTTCGCCGCCACCCAGGTCACCGACCGCTACCTGAAGCCCGAAGAACGGCCCGCCGCACTCGCCACCCTCACCGCCCTGTGCCGCGACCTCATCCGCCGCACCGAGGACGGCGACCACCCCGGCCTGCGCCTCATCGCCGTACGCCACTACATCGACGTCGCCGCCCACCCCGACACCATCGCCGCCTGGCTCGCCGACGGCACCGTCCCCGGCGGCCCGGAACTCGACCCCGAGCTGCGCTGGCGCGTCCTGTCCCGGCTCGCCGTCCTCGGCGCCACCGACGAAGCCGCCATCACGGCCGAACTCGAACGCGACCCCAGCGCCACCGGCCAGGAAGGCGCCGCCCGCTGCCGGGCCGCCCTGCCCGACGAGGAGGCCAAGCAGCGCGCCTGGGAGGCCATGTTCACCGACGACACCCTCTCCAACTACCTGTTCACCGCCACCGCCCAGGGCTTCTGGCAGCCCGAACAGACCGACCTCCTGAAGCAGTACGTCCCCCGCTACTTCCAGGACGCCGTCGCCCTCGCCGACCGCCGCGGCCCCGCCATCGCCGACGCCGCCGGCCGCTGGGCCTTCCCCGTGCACGCCGTCGACCCGCACACCCTGAGCCTGGGCGAGGCGTGCCTGAGCGACGACGACGCCATCCCGTCCCTGCGCCGCAAGCTCGCCGACCAACTGGACGACCTGGCACGCGCCCTGCGGGTACAGGAGGCATGAACCGGACCAACCCCGAGGCACGGCCGACTCCCGGGTCGGCCGTGCCCCGACACGTTTTCCCCGCACGGACGTACCCCCTTTAGGGTTCCGTTCGTTGGGCTTTTCGGGCGCGACCACGCATTCGCGTACAAGCTGGAACTCCCTCTGCCCAGCGCCCGGAGGACCACCCATGAGCACACCGAGCCTCGCCTCGGGCCCCGAAGGCCCCCACGCCCTGCGGCCCCTGCTCGACACCGTGCTCCACGCACTGCACGACGGCACCCGAGCACGCGGCGGCCCCCTGCCCGCCGGCGGCCCCGAAACAGTAGCGGCGCGCCTACGCGACACCGTGGGCGACGTACTGCCCGACGAAGGCGACCCCGACGCCCTACGACTCCTCGTCCACGCCCTCGCCGAGGGCGCCGCCGACCCCGCCCACCCCCGGTGCGCCGCCCACCTGCACTGCCCGCCCCTCGCCGTCGCCACCGCCGCCGACCTCGCCGCCTCCACCCTCAACCCCTCCCTGGACTCCTGGGACCAGGCCCCGGCGGCATCCGAACTCGAAGCACTGGTGACCCGGGCGCTCGCCCGGCAAGCCGGCGCCGCCGACGCACTCGTCACCACCGGCGGCACCGAATCCAACCAACTCGCCCTCCTCCTCGCCCGCGAAACCCACGGCGCCGGCGTCCGCCTCCTCCACGGCGCCAACGCCCACCACTCGCTGCCCCGCGCCGCCTGGCTGCTCGGCCTGCCCGACCCCGTCGTCGTCCCCGCACCCGCAGGCACCCTCGACCCCGCGGCCCTCGACGAAGCACTCACCACCCTCCCCGGCCCCCACCTCGTCACCGCCACCGCGGGCACCACCGACGCCGGCCTCATCGACCCCCTCCCCGACATCGCCGCCGTGTGCCGCACCCACCACGCCCGCCTGCACATCGACGCCGCCTACGGCGGAGGCCTCCTCTTCAGCGACCGGCACCGCGCCAAACTCACCGGCCTCGACGCCGCCGACACCATCACCCTCGACCTGCACAAACTCGGCTGGCAGCCCGTCGCCGCCGGCCTCCTCACCGTCAAGAACCCCCACGACCTCGCCGCCCTCGACCAGCGCGCCGACTACCTCAACGCCGACGACGACACCCAGGCCGGCCTGCCCGACCTGCTCGGCCGCTCCCTGCGCACCAGCCGCCGCCCCGACATCCTCAAAGTCGCCGTCACCCTCAAAACCCTCGGCCGCACCGGCCTCGGCGCCCTCGTCGACCAGGTCTGCGACCACGCCCAGACCTTCGCCGCCCTGGTCCACGACCACCCCGGCTTCGAACTCCACGACCGGCCCACCATCAGCACGGTCCTGTTCCGTCCCGCGGGCGCCACCGACGACACCGTCGCCGCCGTACGCCGAGAACTCCTCACCCACGGCCGAGCCGTCCTCGGCCGCGCCCGCCTCGACGGCCGGCTCTGGCTCAAGGCCACCCTCCTCAACCCCCACAGCCGCCCCGACGACCTGGCCGGACTGCTGCAACTCGTGGAAGGAACCACACCCCGATGAGCCCGACGCCCCACCCCCCACACCACGCACCCGACGCACCCCGCGACCTCGTCGGCATCGGCATCGGCCCCTTCAACCTCTCCCTCGCCGCCCTCGCCCACCCCCTCACCGAACTCGACACCGTCTTCTACGAACAACGCCCCGCCTTCGACTGGCACCGCGGCCTGCTCATCGACGGCGCCACCATCCAAGTCCCCTTCCTCGCCGACCTGGTGACCCTCGCCGACCCCGCCAGCCCCTGGACCTTCCTCAACTACCTCAAGGCCCGCGACAGACTCTTCCCCTTCTACTTCGCCGAGCGCTTCCACATCCAACGCGCCGAGTACGACGCCTACTGCCGCTGGGTGGCGGACCACCTCCCCACGCTCCGCTTCGGCCACCAGGTCGACGCCGTCCGCTGGAACCCCGAACGCGACCTCTTCGAAGTCGACTTCACCCAGCTCGACGCCGACGGAGAAGCCGAAGCCCTCGGACGGACCTACACCAGGAACTTCGTCCTCGGCATCGGCACCGAGCCCTACGTGCCGGAGCCGTTGAAGCCCCTCGTCGAAACCCCCACCGTGCCCGTCGTCCACGCCGCCGACTACCTCGACCACCGCGACACGATCCTCAGCGCCGGCCACGTCACCGTCGTCGGCTCCGGACAGTCCGGCGCCGAGATCTTCCTCGACCTGCTCCGCCACCGCCCCGCCGGCCGCGAAAAACTCCACTGGCTCGGCCGCAGCGAGGCCTTCGCACCCATGGAGTACTCCAAGCTCGGCCTGGAACACTTCACCCCCGACTACACCCGCTACTTCCACGCCCTCACCGAAAGCGTCCGCGACCGCCTCGCCACCACCCAGTGGCAGCTCCACAAGGGCATCGACGCCGGCACCATCGCCGCCATCCACGACGAGCTCTACCGCCGCACCCTGCACGGCGGCTGGCCCGACACCGTCCTCACCCCCGGCGTCCACGTCCGCACCGCCGGCCGCATCGCCACCACCAAAATCGAACTACACCTCGAACACATCCAGCAGAACACCCGCTCCCGCCTCACCACCGACGCCGTCGTCCTCGCCACCGGCCACCGCGAACGCCCCCTCGAACGCATCCTCGCCGGCCTCGACCCCTACCTACGCCGCGACAGCCGCGAACGCCCCCGCGTCGACGAACAGTTCCGCCTGGTCCTCGACCCCTCCGTCACCGGCACCGCATACGTCCAGAACGCCGAACGCCACACCCACGGCGTCGGCACCCCCGACCTCGGCCTCGCCGCCTGGCGCAGCGCGACCATCCTCAACACCCTCACCGGAAAAGACCCCTACCCCCTGCCGACCCGCACCGCCTTCACCACCTTCGGCCTCGAACCACACCCCCCGCACGTCCCCCAGGCACGGCAGCCCGCCAAAGCCCTCACACCCCTCATCGACTGACGGCCCGGCTCCACCCCCGGCCCCTACCGCGGCACCCTCCACGAGGGCTACGACACCGACACCGGCCAGACCACGCGCCAAGCCCTCAACGCCCGGCTCCTCGGCGACACCCACCCCTTCGACACCGTCATCGACATCGCCGTCGCCGTCGCGGACCCCGACCGACCCGACCGGATCCGCGACGACCACAACAGCGGCGACAGCCTCCACGTCAACGACGCCGGCGCCAAACCCATCGCCGACGCCGTGGACACCACCCCGCTGAACCTCTGATGCCAAAAACTCCTAGAAGACCGGCGTACCACCCCGCGTCAGCCTCCAGTCCACCGACGCGAAGTCCTTCGGGTCCAGCACACCCTTCGCCGTCACCCACTCCGAGATCCGCGTCCGGATCTCCGTCGACTCCGCCCACAACTCCGTCGCCGACGCCACATGCGGGAACGCACCACCACCATTGGCCCGGTAGTTGTTCACCGCCAACACGAATCGCTGCGCGTCAGCCAGCGCCGCACCGCCGTACGAAAGGTTCTTGATCCGCGAACCCGCCGCCTCCGCGATGTCGATCTCATACGTCAACCCCGACACGTAGTCGTAGTTGTAGTCCGGACGCCCACCCGCGTTCGTCAGCTTCTCCACATCGACCGCCGCACCCGCCGCCGTCCGCACGAAGTACTCCGCCGAGTACTCCAGGTACGCCCTGATCTGCGCACCCGTCATCAACTTCGCGACCAGCGTGTTGTCGTACACGTACAGACTCGACAGATCCCGGATCGTCACCTCGCCGGCCGGGATCTCCGAGGTCCGCGAGAACGGCGACGCCTGCGCGATCACCGGCACCGACGCGTACTCCGTACCCGCCAGAGCCGCCCTGACGACGTCCTCCTGCACCTTCGTGATCAGGTCGATGATCGGCGCGTCCCTGTACCGCGCATCCACCGTCGTCAGCGTCTCCGTCGCCGTACCGACCACCTGGTTGACATACGCCACGACCACATCGTGATCGTCCTTCAGCAACTTCGTGATCTTCGGGTCGTCCGCGACCGCATTCGAGTTCAACACCGACGCCGACACCGACTCGACCGCCCAACGCCCCTTCGCGAAAACCAACTCGAAGTCGAACAGCGACAGCCGCTCCGCATACGCCAAAGGCTCCGACAACACGACCGTCCTGCCGGTCTTCTCATTCGTGACCAGCAGCTCGGGAATCTCCACGTGCGCGTGCCCGACCAGAATCGCGTCGATCCCCGGCACCTGCTGCGCCACCAACGCCGCCGAGTTCTCCACATACGGCAACTGGTCACCGTACGACGACGTGCCCGACGAACCCGAGTGCGCCGACACGACCACCACGTCCGCACCCATCGACCGCAGCTTCGGCACCCACTTCGCCGCCTGCTCCTCAAGACCCGGGAACGTCAACCTGCCCTGCACATACGCCTTGTCCCAGATCGCGATCCCCGGATTCGTCAGACCCAGCACCGCCACCGTCACCGGCGGCGCACCCTTGACCCGGAACTTCTTCATGAAGTACGGCGGGAAAGCCGGCCTCAGCGTCTTCGCGTCCAGCGCGTTCGCGCCCAGCAGCGGAAAATCACACTGCTCCTCGAACTTGCGCAGCGTCTCGATGCCGTAGTTGAACTCGTGGTTGCCGAGCGCCACCGCGTCATACCCGATGGCATTCATCGCCGCCGCCATCGGATGCACCGGACCACCCTCGGCGGTGATCGGGTCCACCTTCGCGTAGTAGTACGTCAGCGGGGTGCCCTGGATCGTGTCGCCCGCGTCCAGCAGCAGCGTGTTGCCCCGGCCCCTCTCCTTGCGGACCTGGTTCACCAGCGTCGACACCCGGGCCAGGCCCTGCGCGTTGCCCTTGGCGTCCGTGTACTCCGCGTCCTTGAAGTAGTCCCAGTTGAAGATGTGACCGTGCAGGTCGGTCGTCCCCATCACCGTCAGCGAATACCGCTTAGCGGGCCGGGAGCCCTTCTTCGCCTCCGCGGCCTCCGCCGCCGGAGCCGCCACCGCACTCGCCAGCGCGACACCCGCACCGGTCACAGCGGACTTCTTCAGGAACTTCCGACGGTTCAACGGCATGTCTGGATCTCCTCGGGGAACGGTCAACAACGCGCGTAGATTCTGACCCGGACATGCCGCACCGCAATAGACCCCACAGGTTTCGATCTGGTGACCAGCCGGGGCGTCAAACAGGTAAGAACTGACACAGTGGGACGTATGACCCCACCATCCGAGGAGCCCCAACCCGCCGTCCCCTACGGCACCCCCGACGCACCCCGCATCGCCGTCCGCGGCGAAGCACGCCTCGAAGTCGACCCCGAGATCGCCCGCATCGGCGTCACCGTCGCCTCCCGCGGCAAAGACCGCCGAGCCGCCCTCGACGACCTCACCCGCCGCAACACCACCGCCCTCGACCTCATCAAAACCTACGGCGACGCAGTGGAACGACTGGAGACCGGCTCCTTCTCCATCACCCCACAACTCAAAGACGGCCGCGGCGAACGCATCCACGCCTACCACGGCCGCGTCCACATCACCGCCGAGCTCACCGACTTCACCGCCCTCGGCGAACTCACCACCCGCCTCGCCGACCTGGACCTCACCCGCGTCGACGGCCCCTGGTGGGCCCTGCGCCCCGACTCACCCGCCCACAGGCAAGCCCGACAGCAAGCGGTACGAGAAGCCGTCCAGCGCGCCAGGGAGTACGCCGAGGCACTCGGGACGTCACTGGCCGCCCTGGTCGAGCTCGCCGACATCGGCGCCGAAAACGCCCCACCGGCCTACCCCGCCGCCCCGAGCGGCGCCCGGATGCGCTCAGCGGCCTACGCGGCCGAGGAAACCGCCGCCGCCCCCCTCGACCTCGAACCCCAACGCCAACGCGTCCAGGCCCAGGTCAACGCACGCTTCACCATGGCCCCACCACAGCTGTAAAAGTAATTGCCATAAGAATGCGCCGGGGCGCCCTGAAATGCTCATCAGAGCACCCCTGCGCACAATTCAACACTTGTCAAGAGCGCTTCACCCAAAGCTTGTTCAGTAGCCACCCGCCACCAATTCCCTACCCACCGGTAAGCTCTAGGCTCGAAACATGCGCCGAGCAAAAATCGTCTGCACCCTGGGCCCCGCCACCGACTCGTACGACCAGATCAAAGGACTGGTCGACGCCGGAATGGACGTCGCCCGATTCAACCTCAGCCACGGCTCCTACGCCGAACACGAGGAGCGCTACCAGCGCGTACGAAAGGCCTCCGACGAGACCGGCCACAGCGTCGGCACCCTCGCCGACCTACAAGGCCCGAAGATCCGCCTCGGCCACTTCACCGAAGGACCCGTACTCCTCGAACGCGGCGACACCTTCACTATCACGGTGGAGGAAGGAACCGAGGGCGACCGCCTGACCTGCGGAACCACCTACACCGGCCTCGCCACTGACGTCACCCCCGGCGAAAACATCCTCATCGACGACGGCAAAGTCTGCCTCGAAGTCACCTCCGTCGACGGACCCCGCGTCCACACCACCGTCGTCGAAGGAGGCATGATCTCCGACCACAAGGGACTCAACCTCCCCGGCGTCGCCGTCTCCGTCCCCGCCCTCTCCGACAAGGACGAAGCCGACCTCCGCTGGGCCCTGCGCACCGGCTTCGACGTCATCGCCCTCTCCTTCGTCCGCACCGGCCGCGACATCGACGACGTCCACCGCATCATGGACGAAGAAGGCCGCCGCCTCCCCGTCATCGCCAAGGTCGAAAAACCCCAGGCCGTCGACGCCATCGACGACATCGTCGCCGCCTTCGACGGCATCATGGTCGCGCGAGGAGACCTGGGCGTCGAAATGCCACTGGAACAGGTCCCACTCGTCCAAAAGCGCGCAATCAAACTCGCCAAACGCAACGCCAAACCGGTCATCGTCGCCACCCAAATGCTCGACTCCATGATCGAAAACTCCCGCCCGACCAGGGCGGAAGCGAGCGACGTCGCCAACGCGGTCATCGACGGCACGGACGCCGTGATGCTGTCCGGCGAGACCAGCGTCGGCAAATACCCCATCGAGACCGTCACGACCATGGCGAAGATCGTCGAGGCGGCCGAGGAAGACATCCTCGCCAAGGGCCTCCCGCCCCTGACCGAACACAACAAGCCCCGCACACAGGGCGGCGCGGTCGCCCGAGCGGCAGCCGAAATGGGCGACTTCCTCGGCGCCAAGTTCCTCGTCGCCTTCACCCAGTCCGGCGACACCGTCCGCCGCCTGTCCCGCTACCGCTCACCGATCCCGCTCCTGGCCTTCACCCCGGAACCGGCGACCCGCTCCCAGCTCAGCCTGACGTGGGGAGTGGAGACCTTCCTCGGCCCCGAGGCCGACTCCACCGACGCCATGGTCGACCAGGTGGACGAACTGTTGCTGAAGTACGGCCGCTGCGAACAGGGCGACACCGTGGTCATCACGGCCGGCTCCCCGCCGGGAGTCTCGGGCTCGACGAACCTGGTGCGGGTGCACCACATCGGGGAGGACGACAGCCTCAAGTAGGCGGATGCAGGGCCCCTCTTGAGGAGGGGCCCAATTCAGTGCTTGGGGCCTACGCGGGTGTCCATGAGGGCGACCGAGGCTTTGCGGGCGACCGAGATGTTGCAGGCATTCGCCTGCTTCCACTCGACGCCCACGTGGTCCAGTGCCTGGGTGAAGAGACGCATGATGTCGCCCGACCGGTTGGTGAAGAAGTACCGGGGGTATTCGTAGCGCTTGCGTTCACCGGCTACGAGGCGAGTGGTCCAGTTGGTGATCCGGCACCCGTCGGAGTGGATGAGGCCGCGGATGAATTCCCACGGGTGGGCGTCGACAATGGCTTGCTGCCAGGGTTCGAGGGCGATGGTGCGGTCGTGCTTCCTGCCGGGGCCGTGCTGAGGGAAGAGGCGGGGCCACTGTGGGGAGTAGCTGGTCACCATCGTGCAGCCCTCCCTCTGAAGGGCATACACACCAATGCCGGGGCGCACCTTCGTGATGGCTTCACGGCACTGCTGGATAAGACCGGGCCATGCATCGGCGCACGCGATGCGGAGGTAGTAGCCGCTGCGTGGGTGTGCGCTGATACAGCCGTCGCCGAGATAGAGGCCCAGCGGGTAGGCGTACGCGCGTTCATCCGCGGGCGGTCCGGGGTCCGGAGGCGCAATGCGAGGTAAGGGCTCAAGTCGGTCCTGCCAAGCACGAATCGCGGCCCGTGAGATGCCCGTCTCTCGGCTGACGGAATTCAGGCTGCGCCCCTGAGCAACCAGCGAGAGTGCTCGCTTGCGTGTGCTGACGTCGTACATGTGGTCACTCTGTGAGAGTGGTCCCGACGACACGCAGCAAAAAGCGGATGTTCACGAGAACGTGGACATCCGCTTCCGGAGGGCGACCTTGGAATCCAAGGAAAGTGCCCCGGGTCGGACTCGAACCGACACTGTATGGGTTTTGAATCCATTGCCTGCTGCCAATTGGGCTACCGGGGCTGGCAGAATCCAAGGTTTCCTCTGACCCTCCGCGCGTCCACCTTACCGCAGCTAGGTAGGCTCTTGTCAGCAGCACCCCGCCCCTGAACGAGGAGCCCCCGTGACCGCCCCCGAGTCGCCCCAGCCCGTAGACGCGCCCGACGACGACAAGTCGCACGTGCCTCCGCTGACGACCCGTGTCGTCATCGCCGAGGACGAGGCGCTGATTCGCCTCGACCTCAAAGAGATGCTGGAGGAAGAGGGCTACAGCGTCGTGGGCGAGGCCGGTGACGGCGAGCAGGCCGTCGAGCTCGCTCGCGAGCACAAGCCGGACCTCGTGATCCTCGATGTGAAGATGCCGAAGCTGGACGGGATCTCCGCCGCGGAGAAGATCGCCGAGGAGCGTATCGCCCCGGTGTTGATGCTGACCGCCTTCTCGCAGCGCGATCTCGTCGAGCGTGCCCGGGATGCCGGTGCGATGGCCTATCTGGTGAAGCCGTTCAGCAAGAGTGATGTCGTGCCGGCGATCGAGATGGCGGTGTCGCGTTTCACGGAGTTGCGGGAGCTGGAGAACGAGGTCGCGGACCTCACTCTGCGTCTGGAGACGCGGAAGCTGGTGGACCGTGCGAAGTCGATTCTTCAGACGGAGTACGGGCTGACCGAGCCGGCCGCGTTCCGTTGGATTCAGAAGACGTCGATGGATCGTCGGATGTCGATGCAGCAGGTCGCCGAGGCGGTCATTCAGGACGCTGACGAGAAGAAGAACGGCAAGGGCTGATACCCCTTCGCGTCACATGCGACGAGGCCCGCGTCCCGGATTCGGGGGCGCGGGCCTCGTCGTGTAGGCAGGTCGGAAGCGTGTCCTAGTCCTCGCCGAGGTACGCCTTGCGGACCGACTCGTCGTGCAGCAGGTGTTCGCCGGTGCCGGAGACGACGATGCTGCCGACCTCCATGACGTGTCCCTGGTCGGCCAGGGAGAGTGCGGCTTGGGCGTTCTGCTCGACGAGGAGGATGGTCGTGCCGGTGGACTTGAGCTCGGCGATGGTGGCCATGATCTTCTGCATCATGATGGGGGAGAGGCCCATGGAGGGTTCGTCCAGCATCAGGAGCTTCGGTCGGGACATCAGGGCGCGGCCCATGGCCAGCATTTGCTGTTCGCCGCCGGAGAGGGTTCCGGCGGCTTGCCTGCGGCGTTCTCCGAGGATGGGGAAGAGGTCGTAGGCGCGCTGGATGTCCTTGTCGATGCCTTCCTTGTCCTTCCTGAGGAAGGCGCCGAGTTGGAGGTTCTCGGCGATGGTGAGGCGGGGGAAGATGTGGCGGCCTTCGGGGGAGTGGGCCAGTCCGAGGGCGACGATCTTGTGGGCGGGGATGCCGGTGAGCGGCTTGCCGTCGAAGATGATCTTTCCGGAGGCCGGCTTGAGGAGGCCCGAGAGGGTGCGCAGGGTGGTGGTCTTGCCGGCGCCGTTGGTGCCGATGAGGGTGACGACCTGGCCGGCTTCGACGCTGAAGGAGATGCCTTTGACGGCTTCGATCTTGCCGTAGGCGACCCGGAGGTCTTCGACCTCTAGCAGTGCGGTCACTGGGCTTCTCCCTTGGTGCTGGTGGTGCTCTGCGCGTCGGTTCCGGCCTCCACTGCGGCGATTTCCGCGGCTTCGGCTTCGCCTGGCTCGCCCTCGAACGGTTCGCCGAGGTATGCGGCGATGACGCGTTCGTCGGCCTGGACGACGGCGGAGGTGCCTTCGACGAGCTTTTCGCCCTGGACGAGGACGGCGACGCGGTCGCACAGGTTGAAGATGAAGCGCATGTCGTGCTCGATGACGAGGACGGCGATGCCCTTGTCGCGGATGGCGAAGACGAGTTCTTCGGTGGCTCGCGTTTCCTGGGGGTTCATGCCGGCGGTGGGTTCGTCGAGCAGGAGCAGGCCCGGCTCGGAGGCCAGGGCGCGTGCGATCTCGAGCTTGCGCTGTTCGCCGTAGGGGAGGTTCCTGGCCAGGTGGTCGCGCTTGTGGGCGAGGCCGATGAACTCAAGGAGTTCCATGGAGCGTTCTTCGCTGGCTTTTTCGGCCTTCTTGAAGCCGGGGCCGCGCAGGAGGGCGGACCAGAGGCCTTCCTTTGTGCGCGTGTGGCGGCCGACGAGGACGTTTTCCAGGACCGTCATGTTGGCGAACAGGCGGATGTTCTGGAAGGTGCGGGCGATGCCGGCCTGGGTGACGAGGTGGGGCTTGGGTGGGAGGACGGTTCCTTTGTAGGAGACCGTGCCTTCGGTGGGGATGTAGAGGCCCGTCAGGCAGTTGAAGAAGGTGGTCTTTCCGGCGCCGTTGGGGCCGATGAGGCCGACGATCTCGCCGGTGTTGACGGTGAAGTCGACGGAGCGGACGGCGGTGAGGCCGCCGAAGCGCATCGTGACGTCGCGGGCTTCGAGTACTGGTGTCGTCATGTCGGTCACGCCCCCGCCTTGGTGACGGCCGGTTCGTCGGTCAGCGTCGTTTGTTGTGGTACGTCGAGTTGGCCGGTTTCGTGGAATTCCAGCTGGTTGCGTCGGTTGGCGATGATGCCTTCGGGGCGGAAGCGCATCAGGAGGATGAGCGCGATGCCGAAGGCGAGCAGCGACTTGTCCTGGAGGAACACCAGCTTCTCGGGCAGCAGGTAGAGGAGTGCGGCGCCGAGGATGGGGCCCGCGACCGTGCCCATGCCGCCGAGGACGACTGCGGCGAGGAGGAAGGCGGAGTTGGGCGGGGTGGAGCCGGCGAACTGGTACGGGGTGGGGACGACGCTGTAGGTGACGTGGGCGCTGACGGTGCCGGCGAGGCCGGCGAGGGAGGCGCCGAGGGCGAAGGCGATGAGTTTGACGCGGAAGCCGTTGATGCCCATGGCGGTGGCGGCGGTCTCGTCTTCGCGGATGGCGATCCAGGAGCGGCCGATGCGGGAGTCGGCGGCGCGGGTGTACACCAGGACGACGATCGCCATGATGAGGACCATCAGCAGGTAGTAGTTGGCGAAGCGGCCGAGGGTGAAGCCGGCGACGTCGTGTGCTTCGCCCATGTTGAAGCCGAAGAAGCTGAGGTCGGGGATGGACGGGATGCCGTTGGGCCCGTTGGTGATGTCGGGTCCGGAGACGCCGTCCATGTTGTTGACGGCGATGCGGAAGATTTCTCCGAAGCCGAGGGTGACGATGGCGAGGTAGTCGCCGCGCAGTCGCAGGGTGGGGGCGCCGATGAGGACGCCGAAGATGAGGCTGGCGGCGGCGCCGGTGAGGGCGGCGGCCCAGAAGGGGAACTGGACGCCGGAGAAGGTGGAGAACTCGGAGCCGGATACGAGGGCGGCGGTGTAGGCGCCGACGCCGAGGAAGGCGACGTATCCGAGGTCGAGGAGTCCGGCGAGGCCGACGACGATGTTGAGGCCGAGGGCGACGGTCCCGAAGATCAGGATGTTGACGCCGATGTTGGCGTAGTGGTCGTCGGTCTGGGTGAAGGGGAACGCGATGGCCGCGAGGAAGCCCATGGCGAGCGTGAAGCTGCGGTTGTGGGCGACGATGCGGGAGAAGCGGTCCATGAGGCCTGCGGTGTGCAGGGCCCAGGTGAAGAAGACGACGACGATGAGGTAGCCGATGAAGAGTTCGCCGTACTCGGTGTCGATGCCGTAGGTGAAGACGGCGAGGCCGAGGATGGTGGCGAGGGTGATGGCGGCGCGTTCCAGCCAGGGTGTGAGGGGCTGGGGTGCGGGGATCGCGTCGGGCTTGGTGATGTAGGCCTTGAGGCTTTCCTTGGTGCTGTCCTGGCCGACGCCTTCTTGGGGGAGGGCGAAGGCGCCGAGGACGGGCAGCAGGGAGGCGATGGCCGCGATCCAGGCGCCGGGTTCGTAGTTGACGACGCCGCCGAGGTTGCTGGCGATGGCGATGACGGTGAACCAGGTGGTGCCGAAGCCGCCGAGGGCCGCGAGGGCGAGGGGGGCGTTGTTGCGGGCGGGCAGGAGCCAGCCGAGGCCGCGGACGCCGTAGAGGGCGAGGGCGAAGAGGGTGGTGAGGAGGCCGGCGGTGAAGGTGAGCCATTGCAGGCCGCCGGGGTAGCCGTTGATGGTGAGGTCGCCGGGGAACTCGGAGGTCCAGGTCCAGGCGAGGAAGGCGGAGGCGGCGGTGGCTATGCCGCCGGCGAGGAGGAGGCCGCGGGCGGCGGCTTCCGGCAGCGGGATGAGGCCGCGGGTGGCGGGGTTGGTTTTGGTGATGTCGGTCATCGTGATCACGCCCTGTCCGCGACGCGTTCGCCGAGTAGGCCTTGTGGCCTCACGAGGAGGACGATGATGAGGAGGGCGAAGGCCCAGACGTTGGCCCAGCCCTGGCCGCCGAGTTGCTGCATGCCGGGGATGCCGTCGATGTAGGCGGAGGCGAGGGTTTCGGCGATGCCGAGGACGATGCCGCCGAGCATGGCGCCGTAGATGTTGCCGATGCCGCCGAGGACGGCGGCGGTGAACGCCTTGAGGCCCATGAGGAAGCCCATGCGGTAGTCGATGTTGCCGTACTTGAGTCCGTAGGCGACGGCGGCCACGGCGGCGAAGAAGCCGCCGATCGCGAAGGCGATGACGATGATGCGGTTGGTGTCGATGCCCATGAGCTGTGCGGTGTCCGGGTCCTGCGCGGTGGCCTGCATGGCGCGGCCGGTGCGGCTCTTGCGGACGAAGAAGGCGAGGCCGGACATGCAGATGATCGCGGCGGCGATCAGGAAGATGTCGGCGTCCTTGATGGTGATGGAGCCGATGTCGTGGGTGGCGTCGAGGCCGGGGAAGGCGCGGGCGCGGTCGGCGTCGGGGTAGAAGTTTCGGACGACCTCCTGGAGCGCCAGGGAGAGGCCGATGGCGGTGATGAGCGGTGCTAGCCGTGGTGCTCCGCGCAGTGGCCGGTAGGCGAATCGTTCCGCTCCGACGGCGATGAGGATGGCGACGATTCCGCCGCCTATCAGCATCATGGGCACGGCGATGGCCATCGCTGTGCCGTCGGGGAGGATGTAGAAGTAGACCGTGAGGGCGCCGAAGGCCCCGGTCATGAAGATCTCGCCGTGCGCGAAGTTGATGAGCTGGACGATGCCGTACACCATCGTGTAGCCGATGGCGATGAGCCCGTACATCGAGCCTAGGAGCAGCCCGTTGGCCAGCTGCTGCGGCAGGGTGTTCACCGCATGGCCTCCATGTCGCTGGTGGTCGTGTGCACTGGATGCGTGCCGGGGGGTGGTCTGGGTGTGGAAACGGGCCGCGCGGTCGGGGTCCCCTTCCGCGCGGCCCGTGGTGAGGTGTGCTGGGGCCTTGATCAGCCGAGGTCGGCGGTGCCGGTCTCGACAGCCTTCCAGGCACCCTTTTCGACCTGGTAAACCGTGAGCTGCTTGTTCGTGGTGTCGCCGTACTGGTCGAAGGCGACCTTGCCGCTGATGCCTTCGAAGTCGGACTTCTGGACGCCTTCGACGACGCTGGAGCGCAGCTTGTTGATGTCGGAGGGGACCTTGCCGTCGTTGGCGTCCACGGCGGCCTTCACTGCCTTGATGATGGCGGTGGTGGCGTCGTAGGAGTAGGCACCGTAGGCGCCGTAGTCACCCTTGTAGCCCTTGGCCTTGTACGTCTCGATGAACGTCTTGGCGGCGGGCAGGGTGTCGGCGGGGACGCCGACGGAGGTGACGAGGTCGCCCTCGGAGGAGGCTCCGGCGGTCTCGATGTAGGTGGAGGCGAACATGCCGTCGCCGCCGAACAGCGGGATCTTGACGCCGCCGTCCTTCATCTGCTTGGTGATCAGCGCGGACTCGTCGTACTGGCCGCCGTAGTAGAGCAGGTCGGCGCCGGAGTTCTTGATCTTGGTGACGAGGGAACCGAAGTCCTTGTCACCGGTGTTGACGTGGTCGGTCTGGACGACCGTGCCGCCGAGCTTCTTGAACTGCTCGTTGAAGATCTTCGCCAGGCCGGCGCCGTAGGTCTGCTTGTCGTCGACGACAAACGCCTTCTTCTTCTTGAGCTTGTTGAAGGCGTAGCCGGCGGCGAAGCTGCCCTGCAGCTCGTCGGTGGTGGCGGTGCGGAAGTACGTCGGGTACGGCCGCTTCTTGTCCGTCTGCCAGTTCTTGCCCTGGGTCAGCTCGGGGTTGGTGTTCGAGGGGGAGATCTGGACCATGTCGGCCGAGGCGAACACCTGCTGCATGGTCTGCGCGACGCCGGAGTTCAGGGGGCCGACGGCGCCGACGACGGTCTTGTCGCCGACGAGGGCCGTGGCGTTGGACTGGCCGGTGGCGGGCTGGGCCTTGTCGTCCAGGGCCTTGATCTTGAACTTGACGCCGGGGACCAGGTTGTTCTTGTTGGCGTCGTCGACGGCGATCTGGGAGCCGTACTGGATGCCGAGGCCGGTGGTGGAGTTCTCACCGGAGAGCGGGGCGTCCACGCCGATCGTCAGCGTGGTCGAGTCCCCGTTGTCGCCGGTGTCGCCGCCGTTGTCGTCTCGGGAGCCGCAGGCGGTGAGCGTCAGAGCTCCAGTCGCGAGGACGGAGGTAAGTATCACCATGGAACGTCGCACAATCAGTCCTTTCCGCAGTCACTGCCATCCCTGTGGGGGCGGCGGGTGCCGCGCTGGTACCGAACTCCCGATGGAGCGGTGACTGGCCGTGACTCTAAGCCCGGTCTGTGGGCAGGGGCATCGTCGTAGGCTGGCTTGTGACTTTCTTGTTATGACGTGATGGAGGGCGAAGTTCGCGGAAGGGGGCTCTCGGCCGGTTTGCCGTATTTTCTGTTCAGTCCGCATTCTGAGAACGTGCACTTCCGCTTGGCCGTGGGGCCGGTCGTGCGGGGTGTGGGTCGCGGGCGGTGTGGAGGAGTTCGCGGAGATCGTGGGGGAACGCGCCGCCGAGGATGCGACTGTGGCGCCGTATTGCGCGTGTGTTACGCAGCGTTACGCCGAGAAAGGGGGTGCGCATTCATGCGCCGTGCGTTTCGTTGCGGGTCGGGGCCGTGTCGGGGGGTGTCCGTCCTCGGAACGGCGCGGAATCGGTTGCCTGCGACGTGCGGGCGTTGACGCGCCAACCGCTGCGGGCGGACACCCCCCGACACGGCCCCTTGCCGCCGTACGCGGGTGCGGGTTTGTGCGTCCATCCACCTTTCGACCGGCAGAGTCGGGTGGTGGGTGGGCATGGGTTCGGGGGTCTGGGGGCGGAGCCCCCGGTAGACGCCCGCTTCGGCGCCGGGTGTGTGGAGAGGTGGGGGCGGGCGGGCGCCGCCCCTTGTCAGCCGGCGGCGCGCATGTTGGCCTCGTCGGTCGCTGAAGCGTCCCGCAGGAGGCAGGTCAGCCGTGCGGTGCACACCCGTCGTCCCGCCTCGTCGCTTATGACGATCTCGTAGGTCGCGGTGGATCGCCCTTGATGCACGGGTGTCGCGACCCCGGTCACCAGTCCCGACCGCGCCCCCCGGTGGTGCGTGCAGTTGAGGTCGACGCCGACGGCGATCTTCGAGCTGCCCCCGTGGAGCATCGATCCCACGGAGCCGAGTGTCTCGGCGAGCACGGCGGACGCGCCCCCGTGCAGCAGCCCGTACGGCTGGGTGTTTCCCTCGACCGGCATCGTTCCGACGACCCGTTCCGCCGATGCCTCCACGATCTGTACGCCCATCCGCGTGCCGAGGTGCCCTGCGGAGAACAGCGCGAGGAGGTCCACCCCGAGTGCGGCGTACTCGTCGATGACCTCCTGCGGGAACTTCACGTGCTGCTGTTCGCCCATGGCGCCCGGCTCCGTTCGTGGTGATCGGTACGGCTGTCGCGTCGCTGAGCAAACGCTCAGTCGGTTGCCGATTGTTCCAGACGTACGACGACGGACTTGCTGGCCGGGGTGTTGCTGGTGTCGGCGGTGGCGTCAAGGGGGACGAGCACGTTGGTCTCGGGGTAGTAGGCGGCCGCACAGCCGCGTGCCGTCGGGTAGTGCACGACCCGGAATCCGGACGCCCGCCGCTCGATGCCGTCCTTCCACTCGCTGACGAGGTCGACGTACGAACCGTCGGTGACGCCCAGGGTGCGGGCGTCCTCGGGGTTCACCAGGACCACCCGGCGGCCGTTCTTGATGCCTCGGTAACGGTCATCTAGGCCGTAGATCGTGGTGTTGTACTGGTCGTGCGAGCGCAGGGTCTGCAGGAGGAGACGGCCCTCGGGCAGCTTCGGGTACTCGACGGGCGCGGCGGTGAAGTTGGCCTTGCCGGTGGCCGTGGGGAAGCGGCGTTCGTCGCGCGGGGCGTGGGGGAGGGCGAAGCCGCTGGAGTCTGCCACGCGCGCGTTGAAGTCCTCGAAGCCGGGGATGACGCGGGCGATGCGGTCGCGGATGGTGGCGTAGTCCTTCTCGAACTCCGCCCACGGCACCTTGCTGTCCTCGCCGAGGACGCGGCGGGCGAGGCGGCACACGATCGCCGGTTCGGACAGCAGGTGGGTGCTCGCGGGCTCCAGGCGGCCGCGGGAGGCGTGCACCATGCCCATGGAGTCCTCGACGGTGACGAACTGTTCGCCGCTGCCCTGGAGGTCGCGCTCGGTGCGGCCGAGCGTGGGGAGGATGAGGGCACGTGCGCCGGTGACCGTGTGCGAGCGGTTGAGTTTCGTCGAGACGTGCACGGTCAGGCGTGCGCGGCGCATGGCCGCCTCGGTGACGTCGGTGTCGGGGGAGGCGGAGACGAAGTTGCCGCCCATGGCGAAGAAGACCTTCGCCTCGCCGTCGCGCAGGGCGCGGATGGCGCGTACGACGTCGTAGCCGTGTTCGCGCGGGGGTGCGAAGCCGAACTCCTTCTCCAGGGCGTCCAGGAAGGCGGCCGAGGGGCGTTCGAAGATGCCCATGGTGCGGTCGCCCTGCACGTTCGAGTGGCCGCGCACCGGGCACACGCCCGCGCCTGGGCGGCCGATGTTGCCGCGCAGGAGGAGGAAGTTGACGACCTCACGGATGGTCGGCACGGAGTGCTTGTGCTGGGTGAGGCCCATCGCCCAGCACACGATGGTGCGCTTCGAGGCGAGGATCATGCGCATGGCTTTGTCGATGTCCGCGCGGGAGAGGCCGGTGGCGGTGAGCGTCTCGTCCCAGTCGGCGGACCGGGCCTCGGCCGCGAAGTCCTCGTATCCGTGGGTGTGTTCGCGGACGAACTCCTCGTCGACCGCGCCCTCCGTCTCGAGGATGAGCTTGTTCAGGAGGCGGAAGAGGGCCTGGTCGCCGCCGATGCGGATCTGCAGGAACAGGTCGGTGAGCGCGGCGCCCTTGAGCATGCCCTGGGGGGTCTGCGGGTTCTTGAAGCGCTCCAGGCCCGCCTCGGGCAGCGGGTTGACGCTGATGATCTTCGCGCCGTTGGCCTTCGCCTTCTCCAGGGCGGAGAGCATGCGCGGGTGGTTGGTGCCGGGGTTCTGGCCGGCGACGACGATCAGGTCGGCCTTGTAAAGGTCTTCGAGCAGGACGCTGCCCTTGCCGACGCCGATGGTCTCCGTCAGGGCCGAACCGGACGACTCGTGGCACATGTTGGAGCAGTCCGGCAGGTTGTTCGTGCCGAGCTCGCGGGCGAAGAGCTGGTAGAGGAAAGCGGCCTCGTTGCTGGTGCGCCCGGAGGTGTAGAAGAGGGCCTCGTCGGGGGAGGCGAGGGCGGTGATCTCCTCGGCGACGATGTCGAAGGCGCGCTCCCAGGTCACCGGCTCGTAGTGCGCTCCCCCTTCGGGGAGGTACATGGGGTGGGTCAGTCGGCCCTGCTGGCCCAGCCAGTAGCCGCTCCGGGTCGCGAGGTCGGCGACGGGGTGCGCGGCGAAGAACTCCGGGGTGACCCGGCGCAGGGTGGCCTCCTCGGCGACCGCCTTCGCGCCGTTCTCGCAGAACTCCGCCGCGTGCCGGTGCTCCGGCTCCGGCCAGGCGCAGCCCGGGCAGTCGAAGCCGTCCTTCTGGTTGACGCGCAGGAGGGTCAGGGCGGTGCGCTTCACGCCCATCTGCTGCTGCGCGACGCGCAGGGTGTGCCCGATGGCCGGGATTCCCGCGGCCACGTGCTTCGGCTCGGCGACCTGTGGCGCGTCCTGAACCGGATCTGCCTTGGGCGGCTTCGTTGCCATGGCGCGCTCTCCTTCATGTGAAGTACCTCTTCGATCCTCGCACGCGCCGGTGACAACGATCGGGTCCAGGCGGGTGCGGGGGCGCGAGCAAGGGGCGCGGTGGGCGCCGCTCGGAAGTGACCGTGGGGCGGACGGCGGGTCTGAGTGTCAGTGGCTCGTGGCAGGATCGGGGTCGTGGCAGAAACAGCATCGAAGACGACCGCACACACCTCCGGCGACCGGCCCCGCCTGATGCTCATGGACGGGCACTCGCTGGCCTACCGCGCGTTCTTCGCGCTGCCCGCGGAGAACTTCACTACCGCGACGGGCCAGCCGACGAACGCGATCTACGGCTTCGCGTCGATGCTGGCCAACACCCTGCGTGACGAGTCGCCCACGCACTTCGCGGTGGCCTTCGACGTGTCCCGCAAGACCTGGCGCTCCGAGGAGTTCACCGAGTACAAGGCGAACCGCTCCAAGACCCCGGACGAGTTCAAGGGCCAGGTCGAGCTGATCGGCGAGCTGCTCGACGCGATGCACGCGCAGCGCTTCGCCGTCGACGGCTTCGAGGCGGACGACGTCATCGCCACCCTCGCCACGCAGGCCGAGGCCGAGGGCTTCGACGTGCTGATCGTCACCGGCGACCGTGACTCTTTCCAGCTGGTCAGCGAGCACACCACGGTGCTGTACCCGACCAAGGGCGTGTCCGAGCTGACCCGGTTCACCCCGGAGAAGGTCGTCGAGAAGTACGGCCTGACACCCGCGCAGTACCCCGACTTCGCGGCTCTGCGTGGCGACCCGTCCGACAACCTGCCCGGCATCCCGGGCGTCGGCGAGAAGACGGCCGCGAAGTGGATCAACCAGTTCGGGTCGTTCGCGGACCTCGTCGAGCGCGTCGACGAGGTCAAGGGCAAGGCCGGGCAGAATCTCCGCGACCATCTGGAGGCCGTCAAGCTCAACCGGCGGCTGACCGAGATGGTGCGCACCGTCGAGCTGCCGAAGACCGTCGTCGACCTGGAGCGCGCGCCGTACGACCGCAAGGCGCTCGCGATGATCCTCGACACCCTGGAGATCAGGAACCCCTCGCTGCGTGAGCGGCTGCTCGCCGTCGACCCGGGCGCCGAGGAAGCCGAGACGACGCCGGTCGTCACGGGCGGCGTGGAGCTGGACGGCACCGTGCTGGGCACGGGTGAGCTGGCCGGCTGGCTCGCCGAGCACGGCACCGGGGTCCTCGGTGTGGCCACGGTCGACACCTGGGCACTCGGCACCGGATCGGTCGCCGAGATCGCGCTCGCCGCGGGCGGCGGAGCGGCCGCCTGGTTCGACCCGTCGCAGTTGGACGAGGCCGACGAGACCACGTTCGCGGCCTGGCTCGCCGCCGCGGACAAACCGAAGATCCTCCACAACGCCAAGGGCGTCATGCGCGTCTTCGCCGAGCACGGCTGGACGGTCGAAGGCGTACGCATGGACACCGCGCTCGCCGCCTACCTGGTCAAGCCGGGCCGCCGCTCCTTCGACCTGGACGCGCTGTCCATGGAGTACCTGCACCGCGAGCTGGCCCCCGCCGCGACGGCCGACGGGCAGCTGGCCTTCGGCGCGGACGACGGCGCCGAGGCCGAGGCCCTGATGATCCAGGCCCGAGCGATCCTCGACCTGGGCGAGGCCTTCGCCGACCGCCTCCAGGAGGTCGGCGCCGCGGACCTGCTGGGTGATGTGGAACTGCCCACCTCGGCCCTGCTGGCCCGGATGGAGCGGCACGGCATCGCGGCCGACCGGGCTCACCTCGAAGCCATGGAGCAGATGTTCGCGGGCGCCGTGCAGCAGGCGGTGAAGGAGGCCCACGCGGCGGCGGGGCACGAGTTCAACCTGGGCTCGCCCAAGCAGCTCCAGGAGGTCCTCTTCGGCGAGCTCGCCCTGCCGAAGACGAAGAAGACCAAGACCGGCTACACGACCGACGCCGACGCGCTCGCGTGGCTGGCGACGCAGACGGACAACGAACTGCCGGTGATCATGCTCCGGCACCGCGAGCAGGCCAAGCTGCGTGTCACCGTCGAGGGCCTCATCAAGTCGATCGCGACGGACGGCCGTATCCACACGACGTTCAACCAGACGGTGGCGGCGACCGGCCGTCTCTCCTCGACGGACCCGAACCTGCAGAACATCCCGGTCCGCACGGACGAGGGCAGGGCCATCCGCCGCGGTTTCGTGGTCGGCGAGGGCTTCGAGTCGCTCATGACGGCCGACTACAGCCAGATCGAACTGCGCGTGATGGCCCACCTGTCGGAGGACGCGGGCCTGATCGAGGCGTTCACCTCCGGAGAGGACCTGCACACGACGGCCGCCGCGCAGGTGTTCGCCGTGGAGCCCACCGCGGTGGATGCCGAGATGCGGCGCAAGATCAAGGCGATGTCGTACGGCCTGGCGTACGGCCTGTCGGCCTTCGGCCTCTCCCAGCAGCTGAACATCGAGGCGGCCGAGGCCCGCACCCTCATGGACGCGTACTTCGAGCGCTTCGGCGGGGTACGGGACTATCTGCGCCGGGCAGTGGACGAGGCGAGGGCGACGGGCTACACGGCGACCCTCTTCGGCCGCCGCCGCTACCTCCCCGACCTCAACAGCGACAACCGCCAGCGCCGCGAGGCGGCCGAGCGCATGGCGCTCAACGCCCCCATCCAGGGCACCGCCGCGGACATCGTCAAGATCGCCATGCTCAATGTGGGCCAGGCCCTGGAGAAGGCGGACCTCAAGTCCCGCATGCTCCTTCAGGTCCACGACGAAATCGTCCTGGAAATCGCCCCCGGCGAGCGAGCGGCCACCGAAGAACTCGTCCGCCACGAAATGGCCAACGCCGTCCACCTCCGCGCCCCGCTGGACGTCTCGGTGGGCGTCGGCCCGGACTGGGAATCGGCAGCGCACTAGCCTGCGATCGGCCCTGCACTAGCCTGCGGCGCTCGGGCGGAGGGTTCGTTCGTGGCACGGGATGCCACGACGGGCCCTCCGACGTACCGGGGCCGGGTTCGGCGTGCGCCTGGTTCGGGAGGACGCAGTCAGGTCTGGGTCTGCCTAGGAGCGCTCGGCGCGAGGTGCGGCCGGTTCGTGGAGCGCTCGGCGCCAGGTGCGGCCGGTTCGTGGGTCACCCGCGTGGCCCCCGCGAAGACGCCCCCGGGCGTCCCCGCCCGTAAGGATGCGGCCATGGGTATACGCACGCTTCACCGCCGGACGGCCCACACACGGGCGCACGCCGAGACGGCCTCGCCCGCACCGCTCCCGCCGCCGGTCCCGGCCTTCGCGGCCGCGGCAAGCACCGCCCGCATCCCCGGCGGCCTGCCGACGGTCCTGGGCCGGGTGACCGCCGCTGTCCCCGGCGGCCTGGCGGCACCTCTGCGCCGGGCCACGGTCGTCGGTACCGCCCGTATCCCCGCCGGACTCGCGACCGCAGTGCGGCACGCCGCCGCAGGCACCCGGCGCCGGCTGGTCCGCCGAGAGCGGGACGCCGTAGGGCAGGAGCGCGAGGCGCCCGTCCGGCGGCCGTGGGCGGATCCGGGCCGCGGCTACCTGGCCCTGGCTGTCACCTTGCTGCCACGGTCGCGCCTGCTGGCCACGTTCACGGTGTTCACCGCCGTCAGCGAGCGGCCTGACCGCTCCGCGCCCCCTCGCCCACTTCCGGATCGTCCAACCGGCGGGCCGGACGCCACACCCTGACCCCGGCGGCGTACAGCACGATCCCCAGGACCAGTCCCGCGCCCGCCCCGAAGCACAGGGTCGGAATCAGCTCCCAGGGCTTCGCGGTGGATCCCCAGTAGTCCCACCACCGCGTCGCCCGCTGCACCGCTGCGACCACCGCGCAGCCGCCGATCACGGCACCGGCCCACCACCGGTCCCCCACCGACAGCGCCGGTACCCCCACCGGCTCGGCCGCGGGCGCCCGCCGCAGCGCGTGGCCGACGAACACGGCGATCACGACCGCGGCCACCGCGGAACCGCCGTACTGCAGGTACCAGTACAACGGGGAGCCCGCCACCTTCTCGCCGAGGACGGGGAACATTCGCATCCCCCACCGGTCGAGGTGAGTGAACGCGTCCCACACGACGTGGGTCAGCGCACCGAGCGCGGCGGACACGTACCACCACGCCAGCGAAACGGGCCGTACGCGCGCGCGTGGCGTCCCGCAGCGCGACAGCGTCGCGACCCGCCCCTGCCGGGCCGGCGGCAGCAGAGCCACCAGCGGCTCGCGCACCAGCAGCCACAGCCCGACCAGAGCCCAGGCCACCAGCACGTCGAGAGTGAAGACGCCCGCGAAAGAGTGCGTGAACTCGCCGAACTCCATTGCCCCGGACACGACACTCGCCGCGTAGTAGGTCATGTCGGGCGCGAAGGAACCCGCCACGAGTGCGGCGGGCACCAGCCGGCCCCGGCCGCTTCCGTCGGTGCGTACGGCGGGCAGCACGGCCGCCGCATGGCTGAGGGTGAACGGCAACGGGGCTCCTTCAAGGCGATTGACCGATGACGTCACCATCCCATATGGCCAACCGGTGAAAATCGGGCACGAACGGGTGCCCGAGGAAAGGAAGTTGTCGTAGGGTCGCTTGGGTCGCCGGGCTGGGGAGCGTGGCCGAACAGGCGAACAGGGCACGAACCTCGCCGCAGGGGGCAACCCTCAGGGCGGGTGGATCGTCACAACAGGTCGAACGCTGTCGAGCACAGCCGGGCACGACAGACAGGAACGGGCGCTCGGGCGTCCACGGGAGGGGTTCACTTTATGGCGGCGCAATTCGGCAGGAGGCTGCGCAAGAGTGCGGCAACCACCGCCGTGGCCGCGCTCGCGGTCGCGGCCCTGTCCGCCTCGCAGGGGCCGGGCGCGACGGCCGACGACCAGAGCGGCAGACCGGCCGCCGCCGGCGCCGACACCGCGTCCGACGTCACCGCCGACAAGGGCGGCGCGACCGGCAACTCCCCGTACTACACGGACCTCCCACCGCTGAACAGCCCGAGCCCGTCGCCGACCATCGGCACGCCCACGTCCAAGGGCCCGACCGAGGCGGGCATCCCCGCGACCGTCCTCGACGCCTACAAGAAGGCCGCGTCCGAACTGCAGTCGGCCAAGCCCGGCTGCAATCTGCCCTGGCAACTCCTCGCCGCGATCGGCAAGGTCGAGTCGGGCCAGGCTCGTGGCGGCAACGTCACCGCGGACGGCACCACGATCTCCCCGATCCTCGGCCCGCAGCTCGACGGCAACGGCTTCGCGCTCATCAAGGACACCGACAACGGCGCGTACGACGGCAACAGCACGTACGACCAGGCCGTCGGCCCCATGCAGTTCATCCCCTCCACCTGGGAGTGGGCGGGCCGCGACGGCAACGACGACGGCAAGAAGGACCCCAACAACGTCTACGACGCCGCCCTCGCGGCCGGCCACTACCTGTGCCGCTTCGGCTGGGACCTGTCCACCCAGGCCGACCTCAACAGCGCGATCCTCAGCTACAACCACTCGCAGGACTACCTGAACACGGTCCTGTCGTGGCTGGAGTACTACCGCAAGGGCAGCCACGAGATCCCGGACGGCACCGGCAGCCTGCCCGGCAACCGCAGCGACGACAACGTCTCGGCGAGCCCGACGCCGTCGCCGTCGCCGCCGGCCTCGGTCAAGCCCAGTCCCAGGCCGCAGAAGCCCGAGACCGGCACCCCGAGCCCGAAGCCGCCCGTGACGACACCGCCGAGCACCACGCCTCCGACAACGCCCGCCACTCCCACCGACACGGTGGACCACCTGGAGGACGCGGGCACCGCCAAGCTCACCGCGCAGGCGGGCGACGCGTTCACCGAGAAGGTGAGCACCCGGGCCGAGACGAAGGCCGGCGCGGCCGTGGCCAAGGTGCGCATCCGCTTCACGATCGTCGGCGACACCGACGCCACCTTCACCGGCGGCGAGAGCGTCGCCACGGTCGTCACCAACAGCACCGGCGTGGCCGTGGCGCCCGCGTTGCGGGCGGGCGAGAAGACGGGCGACTTCACCGTCCGCGTGACCGTGGTGGGCCGCTCCGTCACCGGCCTCGACTACAAGGCCACCGTCGCCGAGCGCGCCGCCGACGCCCTCACCCGCACCAGCGACACCGCGATGACCTGCGTACCGGGCGGCGAGTTCGCCGACCAGGTCGAGGTGAAGGCGACGTACAACGGCGAGGTCGCGGACAAGGTGGCCGCCACCGCCACGCTGATCAAGTCGGTGCTCGACCCGACCGAGAACGACAAGGGCCCCTACTTCAAGGACGCGGACGGCAAGACCGTACGCACCCTGACCGGCCTGGAGACGGATGCGAACGGCCTGTTGAAGCTGCCGAAGCTGTACGCCGACGACACCGCCGGCACGTACATGCTCCGCATCACCACGGCCGGTGGCGCGGCGATCAACGTCCAGCTGACCGTCGAGGCGGCACAGACGTCGTCGCCGAGCCCGTCGGCGAGCCCTTCCGCGTAGGAGACCTTCGCACGGCCACGGCGGCGCCCCTCCCGGTGGAGGGGCGCCGTCGTTGTGTGTGCAACGTGTTCTCATCTCGGCCGCCCGTTGCTACGGTGCCGGACCTGACGATGTATCAGTTCCAGCTCCGGAGGCAGGCATGCGCGCCCTGATCGCCGCCGCGACCGGTCTCGCCGTCGCGCTCGCCCTGGTCCTCACCATCACGGCCATGGGTGCGCCGACGGGCGACACGTCCCCGAAACCGCTGTTGACGACGGTGCCCGCACACCCGTAACGACTCGCGAGGGAGCCCGAGATGCGCCGGAAGTCCAGTCTCGTCCTGCTCGCCCTCGCCGTGTTCTTCGCGGCCCTGTCCCCGATGCTGCGCTGGTACGCCTTCCCGCGCCTGGCCAAGATCCCCGCCCACCACTACCAGGACATGGTCCTGGAGGCGAAGGACGCCACCCTCCTCGACTACAACTCGATGAAGGCGAAGAAGGTCCCCAAGGTCACCGTGGTCCAGACGCTCAAGGGCAACGTGGAGGCCTCCGAGGAGATCGAGAAGACCGTGGGCAAGGACGTCGTGGTCTGGGACGGCCTGTCCTACGTCCAGGGCCCCGACGGCAAGATGGTCTCCAAAATCCCCGAGCGCTACATCTTCGACGCCCACACCCAGGAACCCGTCCACGCCACCGGCGAGACGGTCGACGGCGACCCGGTCACCCGCAAGGGCATCGAGTTCAAGTGGCCCTTCCTGACGGAGAAACGGGACTACGAGTACTTCGACGCGCAGGCGCGCATCACGGCCCCCATCCACTACCGGGGCACCCAGGACTTCCGGGGCGTCGAGGTCTACTACTTCGAGCAGACCATCCCCTGGACCAAGGTGCCCTTCCCCAAGGCCATGCCCGTCGCGGGCATCACCCCCGAGTCGGTCGCCGAGACCGGCACCACCCGCTGGTACACCACCGTCCGCAAGTTCTGGGTCGAACCCCTCACCGGTGCCCCCGTCTACGGCGAGGAGATCCACCGGGAGGAACTGCGCGGCGGCACCCTCCTCGGCGGCCGCGAGAAGGTGACGGCGTTCGCCGGCCACGTGAAGATGCGCGAGGACTACATCGAGCACACCGTCGACCTGGTCAAGTCCAACCGCTGGCCGATCCTGCTCCTGACGTCGTACCTGCCCTGGGGCTTCCTGGTATTGGGCATCCTGCTGCTGTCCCTGTCCCTCTACTTGGAGGCCCGCAGCCGCCGCCCGGCCGACCCGGCCGCGTCGGACGCCGCAGAACCGGAACCGGTCACCGCCTGAGCCGCGCGTTGGTGTACCGCGTCGGTTCCGCGCCGGCCGGGTCCTCCGGCCACGGATGCTTCGGATACCGGCCGCGCAGCTCCGCCCGTACGCCCTTGTAGCCGTCCTTCCAGAACGACGCGAGGTCGGCGGTGACGGCGGCGGGCCGCCCGGCGGGGGACAGGAGATGGACGAGGAGGGGCACCCCCGCCACCGAGGGCGACTCCTGCAGGCCGAACATCTCCTGCAACTTCACGGCGAGCACGGGCTGTTCGGGATTGCCGTAGTCGATCCTGATCCTGGACCCGCTGGGTACGGCGATCCGCTCGGGCGCCAGCTCGTCGAGCCGCCCGGCCTGGCCCGTGGCCCAGGGAAGCAGCCGGTTGAGCGCCTGCCCGGCATCGATCCGCGCGAGTTCGGCACGCCGCCGCGCCCGCCCGAGCTCGGGCTCCAGCCACTCGTCCACGCGCGCGTGGAGCGCGTCGTCGCCGACGTCGGGCCACGGGTCCCCGAGGTGCAGGCGGAGAAAGGCCAGCCGCTGCCGCAGTACGACGGCCTCGGCCGACCACCGCAGCAACCCGAACCCTTCTTGTCGCAGCCCTTCAAGGAGGGCTTCCCGTACGAGACCGGCGTCGGCGTTCTTGAGGGGCCGCACCGCCACCTCGACGGCCCCCAGCCGCTCCACCCGCCGCGCGACGACGTCACCCTCGGCCCAGTGGACCTCGTCCCGCGTCCGCGCCAGCGTCCCCGCCGCCAGCCGGGCGACGCCCTCGTCCACCGCCGCCCCGAGCCGCACGCGCGCGTGCCCCTTGCCGACGGGCCGGTCGGCGACGGCGACGGCGATCCAGGGGGCACCGCGCAGGCCGGAGCCGTCGCCGACCTCGGCACGGGTTCCGGAGACCATGAGGTAGGAACCGCCGTCGGCCTTGGCGACCCGCTCGGGGAAGGCGAGAGCGGCGACGAGCCCGACGAGGCCGTCTTCACCGGTGCCTGCCGACGAACCCTCGTCACGCCTGGGCGGCGGGGAAGTCTCCGTGGCGACGGCCCGCAGTCGCCGAACCTCCGCTCGCCACCGCCCGGTATAGGCGTCACCCCCACGGCGCGCAGCCCGCAGAGCAGCCGCCAGGTCATCCCCGTACTCCCGGGGCGGCTCCTCGCTCAGCAGCGCGACCACCTCGGCGGCCCGCTCCGCCCCCACCACCGCGGCCGAGTCCAGCAGCGCCCGCCCCAGCCGGGGATGCAAGCCCAGCCGAGCCAGCCGCACCCCTCGCTCCGTGGCCCGGCCGGCGGAGTCGACCGCTCCCACGGCCGTCAACACCGACCGCGCCGCCGCCATCGCGCCACCCGGCGGCGGATCCAGCAGCGCCAGCCCGGCCGCCTCCGGATCGCCCCAGCAGGCCGTCTGCAAGGCGAACGCCGTCAGGTCGGCCACTTTGATCTCCGGCGAGGGGAAACGCGGCAGACGGGCGTCCTCGGCCTCCGCCCAGCACCGGTACACCGCGCCCGGCGCCTCCCGCCCGGCCCGCCCCGCCCGCTGCCGCCCCGCGGCCTGCGAAGCCCGAACCGTCGTCAGCGCGCTCAGTCCGCGCGCGTGGTCGACGCGCGGCTCCCGCGCGAGCCCGGAGTCGACGACGGCCCGAACCCCGGGAACCGTCAGCGAGGACTCGGCCACGGAGGTCGCGAGCACCACCCGGCGCCGTCCCGCGGGAGCCAGCACCGCGTCCTGCACGGCCGCGGGCGCCCGCCCGTGCACCTGGAGCACGTCCACATCACCGAGATCGCCCAGCTGCCCGGCGACCCGCGCGATCTCGCCGACCCCGGGCAGGAAACACAGCACGTCCCCCGCCCGCTCGGCGAGCGCCCGCCGCACCACCGACGCCACGTGCGTCAGCAGCCCGGGGTCGACCCGCATCCCGTGCGGCGGCCGAACGGGACGCACCGGCGGCGCCCACACCACCTCCACCGGATACGACGTCCCCGCCGCCTCGATGACCGGCGCCCCGCCCAGCAGCCGCGCCCAGCCCTGCGCGTCGGTCGTCGCGGACGCGGCCACCAGCCGCAGCTCCGGCCGCAGCGTCTCGCGCACGTCCCACAGGAACGCCGCCGCTGTGTCCGCGTCCAGATGCCGTTCGTGGCACTCGTCGAGCACCACCACGTCGACCCCGGCCAGCTCCGCATCGCGCTGCAACCGCTGCAACAGCACACCGGTCGTGACGACCTCCACGCGCGCGTGGCGCCCCACGACCCGCTCCCCGCGCACGGTGAAGCCGACGCTCTCGCCGACCTTCTCGCCCAGCAGCCACGCCATCCGCCGGGCCGCCGCCCGCGCCGCGATCCGCCGCGGTTCGGCCACGACCACCCGCCGCGCCGGCCCCTCGCCCAGCAGACCTGCCAGGACAAGCGGCACCAGGGTCGTCTTGCCGGTACCGGGCGGCGCGACGAGCACGGCGGTGCCGTGGCCGTCCAGGGCGTCGTTCAGACCGGGCAGGGCACCGCGTACGGGAAGGGCGTCCAGAGCGTCGTAACGGATCACGCCCCCCAGTGTCGTACGCCCGCGAGAAGGCCCTCCACGCGCGTGCCTTCTTGTTTCGGACCCCTTCGCAGTTGCTCAGTCCCGCTCGCACACGAAGATCGCCGTACCCGGGATCAGGTTCCCGCGCAGCGGGGACCAGCCGCCCCACTCGGTGGTGTTCCAGGCCGGCCACTCCGGCTCGACCAGGTCCACCAGGCGAAAGCCCCCTGCCACCACGTCGCGCACCCGGTCGCCGATGGTCCGGTGGTGCTCGACGTACACCGCGCTGCCGTCGTCGTCCTGCTCGACGTACGGCGTGCGGTCGAAGTAGGAGGCGGAGACCGACAGCCCCTCCGGGCCCGGCTCGTCCGGGAACGCCCAGCGGATCGGGTGCGTCACCGAGAACACGAAGCGGCCACCCGGCCGCAGCACCCGGCGGACCTCCTTCAGGACCAGCACCGGGTCGGCGACGAACGGCAGCGCACCGTACGCCGAGCAGGCCAGGTCGAAGGAGCCGTCCGCGAAGGGGAGCGCGCCCGCGTCGGCGCACACCAGGGGGAACGGTGCGCCGATGCGCAGCGCGTGCTGGAGCTGGCGGTGGGAGAGGTCCAGGGCGATCGGGCGGGCGCCCTGCGCGGCCAGCCACCGCGCGCACTGGGCCGCGCCGGCGCCGATCTCCAGGACGTCCCTGCCCTTCAGCTCCTCGGGCGGGCCGAGCAGCTCGGCCTCCACCTCGTCCAGGCCCTCCGGGCACCACACGAAGCGGTCGTCGCCGAGGAACGTGCCGTGCTCGACCTGGTACTCGTCCGCGTTGCGGTCCCACCAGCCCCGGTTGGCGCGGGAACTCTCCGTGACACCGGCGGTGCGGCGGGTGGCTTCCGGCTCTGACGCTTCGGGCTCTTGGATGATCGGCTCCCTCGTACTAGTCTTCGGCCACTTCCGCCCAGCCTGTCGCGATGGCGGTCACGAATGGGGCGCCATCAGGCCCGCGTGGCCTCGTGAGACAGGTTTTGTGCCGGGTATGCGGCGATCCGCCCCGGGTGTGCGCCTTCGCGCATTGACCCTGTCCGGCTGCCCCCGTATGCTACAAGTTGCGCTGCGGGCCTGCGCACCTCAGACGTAGCAGGCTGCGCTCGCATCTGTTGCATGTCCCCTCGGTTGTCGAGGCGCCATCACCCATACCTGGTGGGGCGCTTCCTTGGCTGTCCGGCTTCTTCAGAGCGAAACAGGCTCCCGGCGTAAGCAGTACCTACGACTCACTGTCCGTACCGGAGCCCTTTCCCACATGACGAGCAGCACCGAGACCACCTCTACCACTCCGCAGGTAGCGGTCAACGACATCGGTAACGAGGAAGCTTTCCTCGCCGCGATCGACGAGACGATCAAGTACTTCAACGACGGCGACATCGTCGACGGCGTCATCGTGAAGGTCGACCGGGACGAGGTCCTGCTCGACATCGGTTACAAGACCGAAGGTGTGATCCCGAGCCGCGAGCTCTCGATCAAGCACGACGTCGACCCGAACGAGGTCGTCAAGGTCGGCGACGAGATCGAGGCCCTTGTTCTCCAGAAGGAGGACAAGGAAGGCCGCCTGATCCTCTCGAAGAAGCGCGCCCAGTACGAGCGTGCCTGGGGCACCATCGAGAAGATCAAGGAAGAAGACGGGATCGTCACCGGTACCGTCATCGAGGTCGTCAAGGGTGGTCTCATCCTCGACATCGGCCTCCGTGGCTTCCTGCCGGCCTCCCTCGTCGAGATGCGCCGTGTCCGCGACCTCCAGCCCTACGTGGGCAAGGAGCTCGAGGCCAAGATCATCGAGCTGGACAAGAACCGCAACAACGTGGTCCTGTCCCGCCGTGCCTGGCTGGAGCAGACCCAGTCCGAGGTCCGCCAGACGTTCCTCACCACCCTGCAGAAGGGTCAGGTCCGTTCCGGCGTCGTCTCCTCGATCGTCAACTTCGGTGCCTTCGTGGACCTGGGTGGCGTAGACGGTCTGGTGCACGTCTCGGAGCTCTCCTGGAAGCACATCGACCACCCCTCCGAGGTTGTCGAGGTCGGCCAGGAAGTCACCGTCGAGGTCCTCGACGTGGACATGGACCGCGAGCGTGTCTCCCTGTCGCTGAAGGCGACGCAGGAAGACCCGTGGCAGCAGTTCGCCCGGACCCACCAGATCGGTCAGGTCGTGCCCGGCAAGGTCACGAAGCTGGTTCCGTTCGGTGCGTTCGTCCGCGTGGACGAGGGCATCGAGGGTCTGGTCCACATCTCCGAGCTGGCCGAGCGCCACGTGGAGATCCCGGAGCAGGTCGTCCAGGTCAACGACGAGATCTTCGTCAAGGTCATCGACATCGACCTCGAGCGTCGCCGGATCTCGCTGTCCCTGAAGCAGGCCAACGAGTCCTTCGGTTCCGACCCGGCCTCGGTCGAGTTCGACCCGACGCTGTACGGCATGGCCGCGTCGTACGACGACCAGGGCAACTACATCTACCCCGAGGGCTTCGACCCCGAGACCAACGACTGGCTCGAGGGCTTCGAGTCCCAGCGTGAGGTGTGGGAGAACCAGTACGCCGAGGCGCAGACGCGCTTCGAGCAGCACCAGGCTCAGGTCATCAAGTCTCGCGAGGCCGACGCCGCTGCTGCGGCCGAGGGTGGCGAAGCTGCCGCTCCGGCCGCGTCCGGTGGTGGCGGCGGCGGTGGCGGCGGTTCGTACTCCTCCGAGGGCCCGGACAACTCCGGTGCGCTGGCCTCGGACGAGGCGCTTGCTGCCCTGCGTGAGAAGCTGGCCGGCGGCCAGAGCTGATCACTGAGCAGTAGCTCTTGAACTGAGGGCCCGTACCCCCGTGGGGTACGGGCCCTCGGTGTGTCTGCGGTCGCTCCTCCCCTGGAGGTGTTCACCGACGTCAATGCCGCCGCGCGAACGGTGAGTTGGCGGCCGCCGACAAGGAGCGCCTCACCGCCTCACCGCCCTGCCGCCCAGACCGGCCTGGAGTACAAGTCCCGCTGGTGGGAGCTCGTACGCGACACCGTGATGGCCCCTCACGCGCGCGTGCTGCCGCCGTACATCCGGCGACCGCAGATCGGTGACACAGTGCAGCGGTGCATGAAAAGGCCGTAAGACGTGCCTGATCAGGGGCATGGGCGGGAATGCCCACGCTCTGCACCGCGTTGTGCAGTACGAACACGAGGAGGAGCGGTCACAGTGCTTGATCCGCAGGGTTTGTACGCATGGGAGCCGAAGGGCCTCGCCGTGGTCGACATGGCGCTCGCCCAGGAGTCGGCCGGTCTTGTCATGCTCTACCACTTCGACGGATACATCGACGCGGGCGAGACCGGCGACCAGATCGCCGACCGGATTCTCGACTCGCTGCCGCACCAGGTCGTCGCCCGCTTCGACCACGACCGGCTGGTGGACTACCGTGCCCGCCGCCCGTTGCTGACGTTCAAGCGCGACCGCTGGGTCGAGTACGAGGAGCCCACCATCGAGGTGCGCCTCGTCCAGGACGCCACCGGAGCGCCCTTCCTGCTGCTGTCCGGCCCCGAGCCGGACGTGGAGTGGGAACGCTTCGCGGCGGCCGTCCAGCAGATCGTGGAGCGCCTCGGAGTGCGCCTGTCGGTGAACTTCCACGGCATCCCCATGGGCGTCCCGCACACCCGCCCCGTGGGCCTCACCCCGCACGGCAACCGCAACGACCTCGTCCCGGGCCACCGCAGCCCCTTCGACGAGGCACAGGTGCCCGGCAGTGCCGAGGCCCTGGTCGAGTACCGCCTCATGGAGGCCGGACACGACGTCCTGGGCGTCGCCGCGCACGTGCCGCACTACATCGCCCGCTCCCCGTACCCGGACGCGGCGCTGACCGTCCTGGAGGCCATCACGGGGGCGACCGGGCTGGTCCTGCCGGGCATCGCGCACGTCCTGCGCACGGACGCCCACCGCACGCAGACCGAGATCGACCGCCAGATCCAGGAGGGCGACGAGGACCTTGTCGCCCTCGTCCAGGGCCTGGAGCACCAGTACGACGCCGCCGCGGGCGCCGAGACCCGCGGCAACATGCTCGCCGAGCCGGTCGACATCCCGTCGGCGGACGAGATCGGCCTGGAGTTCGAACGGTTCCTGGCGGAGCGGGAGGGTGAGGGCTGAGGCCCGTCCTGGCTCCCGCCGGGTGCGTTGTCGGTGGCAGGCCCTAAGCTTCGGCTCATGCTGAAGGTGGGCCTGACCGGCGGCATCGGTGCCGGTAAGAGTGAGGTGTCGCGGCTGCTCGTCGCGTGCGGCGCCGTGCTGGTCGACGCGGACCGGATCGCGCGCGAGGTCGTCGCGCCGGGAACACCCGGGCTCGCCGCGGTCGTCGAGGCCTTCGGCGAGGGGGTGCTCACCGTTGACGGCGCCCTGGACCGGCCCAAGCTCGGATCGATCGTCTTCGCGGACCCCGAGAAGCTCGCCGTCCTGAACGCGATCGTGCACCCCTTGGTGGGCGCCCGCTCGCACGAGCTCGAGTCCGCCGCCGCCGATGACGCCGTCGTCGTCCATGACGTCCCGCTCCTCACGGAGAACGGCCTCGCCCCGCTGTACGACGTCGTCGTCGTCGTCGACGCCGCCCCCGAGACCCAGCTCGACCGGCTCGTCTCACTGCGCGGCATGACCGAGGCGGACGCACGCGCGCGCATGGCCGCCCAGGCGACGCGCGAGAAGCGCCTGGAGATCGCGGACATCGTCATCGACAACGACGTACCGCTGCCGGAGCTGGAGCGGCGCGTGCGGGACGTGTGGGCCGATCTCGTGCGCAGAGCGCACGCGCGCGACGCCGAGCCCCAGCCGCCCCAGGAATAGCGGTCCCTGCCCGGGCGTTGAACCCGGCGAGTGAGGGAAGGACTGTGCCGTGCCCGAGACCAGCGGTTCGACCGGACGTACTCCGGAGACGCACGTCATCGACTTCCGTGCCGCCGAGAAACTGCTCGCCGCGCGGGACCCACGGGGCGCGGTGAAACTGCTCGACTCGGTCATCGCCGTACACCCGGAGAACACCGCCGCCCGGCTGCTGCGTGCCCGTGCCTTCTTTGCGGCCGCGCAACTGCGGCCCGCCGAGCTGGAGTTCACCATCGTCCTGGAGCGTGAGCCGGACAACGCGTTCGCGCACTACGCGCTCGCCCGGACCTACGAGCGTCTGGCCCGGCCCGACCAGGCCAGACGCCACTTCCGCCTGGCGGCCGCGCTGGACCCGAACCCGCAGTACCTGAAGGCAGCACGCTTCGAGTCGTGAAGGCGGCCGGCCCGAGTCGGCGGTCGGCCCGAGTCGGCCGGGGGCCGAGGGGTCGGCGGCGTTTACGGTCAGGGTCGGCGGTCGTCCGGTGGCCGGTAGGGCGGGATGTCGGGGCCCGGCTGGTAGTGCGGGCCCTGTCGGATGTGCCTGAGGATCATCGCCATGTCGACGGTGATCACCAGCCACAGCACACCACAGGCGATCGCCCACCCGGGCCGCCCGGCGAGCGCGAAGGCGACGGTGCCGAAGACCGCCCACACCAGTCCCCACACGGTCAGCCAGAAACGGAACCGCAGCGCACTGCGCGCTGTCGCCGGTTCACTGCCAGTACGCATCCGGATCACTACTCCTCTTTGCAACGTACCCTTCGTGGCGGACGTCCACCAAAGAGGCCGAACCGAGGGGGCAGCGTGCTTCCGGATGCCGATGAGCTGGCCGAGGTGCTGCTGGACCTCGCCGTGCCGCACGACGACATCAACGAACTCGTACGCATGGGCCGACGGGTCACGGACGACCCGGAGCTGCTGCGACTGCTGGAGGCGTCGGTCGAGGAGCTCGTCCGGGGCATGGGGGAGGCCCACGGCGCGGTCGACCTGCTCGAACTCGACTGGGCGTCGGGGCCCCTGCAGCGGTGCTTCCCTGTGTACGTGTTCGTGGCGGCGTTGCCGCACACCCGTGCGTACCACCGCGAGCGCGGTATCCCGGCCGATGTCTCCCGGCGCACCCTCGCCGACCTGGGGCGGAGCATGGCCGTGCATCGCAGGCGCCACGGCAGCACGGGGGTGCAGGACTCGCGGTGGCTCACCCGCCACTTCCGGGGCGAGCTGTACCAGCTGGGCCGACTGCAGTTCGAGCGGGCGAGATCGGGGGAGCGGACCGGGCGGGCGCTCGCGGCGGCCGGGCTGGACATGGCCCCCGGCACGCCCTGTCTGAACCTCCACATCCCCGACTTCCTCGGCCCGCTGTCACCGGCCGCCTGCGATCGCTCCTTGGCCCTGGCCGGCGAGTTCTTCTCCCGGTACTTCCCCGAGGAGAAGTACCGGGCCGCGCTCTGTCACTCCTGGCTGCTGGACCCGCAGTTGAAGCGGTACCTGGCGGCGGACTCCCACATCATCCGGTTCCAGGAACGCTTCCGGGTCGCCCGCGAGGACACGGAACCGGCGGACACCGAGCCGGTGCGGTTCGTGTTCGGGGATCCGGGGCTGGAAGTGGAGGCTCTGCCGCGGCGTACCTCGGTGGAGCGGGCGGTGGGGGATCATCTGCGGGCCGGGGGCCACTGGTACATCGGCCACGGCTGGATCCCGCTGTAACTCGAACGGGTGAACCCATGTCGGGTGGGAACGGGCGTGCGGACGCGGCCCGTTGGACGGGCATGGAGCTGAAAATGCGAGCGGGACATCAGGGGACGGGACCGGGGGCCATCACCCCGGACGGCTGTGCGGTCGAGCTCTACTCGCGACTGCCGGCGGGGGACGCGCCGGACGTCATCAGCGCTGCCGTGCCGGCGGGCGCGCGCATCCTGGAACTGGGCTGCGGCGTGGGGCGCATGACCCACCCGCTGCTGGAGCGGGGCTTCACGGTCACGGCGGTCGACGAGTCCGCGGAGATGCTGGAGCGGGTCCGTGGAGCGCGCACGATACGCAGCACGATCGAGGACCTCGACCTGGGCGAGCGATTCGACGTGGTGATGCTCGCGTCGTTCCTCGTGCACACCGGCGATCCCGAGGAGCGCCAGGCGCTGCTGCGCACCTGTGCACGGCACGTCGAGAAGGACGGCTGCGTGCTGCTCCAGCGTGAGGGCGAGGACTACCACACCGACGTGCCGCGCGAGCGGGTCGACCCCAGCGGTTTCACGCTGCGCATCGCGTCCTCGGAACCGGTCGGGGACGGCGTGCACTCGGTGCGTGCGGAGTACGAGTTCCCGGACGCGACATGGACTCAGACGTTCCTGGCCCGGCTTCTGACGAAGGAACAGTTCGAGGAGGCGCTGGCGCAGGCCGGTCTGGAGGTGGACGGCTATCTGACGGAGGACGGGATCTGGGTGCGGGCGGTGCCGACGGCCCAGGCGTAGGGAGACAAGTCGCGCGGCGGCGATGAGTTTTGGGGCGGCGGCCGGTCTACCTCTGTGAAAACACCACGGACCGCGTCACACAGGAGACCCCGATGTCCGAGACCACCGTCCCCGCCGCCATCTCCGCCGCTGCCTCCGCCGGGGCGTCGCGTCCCGTCGTCGCCGAGTCCGCGACCCCTCGCGGCCGCCGTGCCCGGATCGCCCTGCGCGGCCTCCAGGTGTTCCTCGCCCTCTTCTACGTGATCGCGAGCGCGCTCCCCAAGCTGATCGCGCACCCCTCGGCCGCCGAGGCGTTCGACGAGATGGGGTGGGGCAGCGCGGGGATGTACACCATCGGCGTCCTAGAACTCGCCGGAGGGGTCGCGCTGTTGATCCCGGTGCTGCAGTCGGTGGCGGCCGTGGCGCTGAGCGGGCTGATGGTGGGGGCCTTCGTCGTCACGCTCACGTACTTCAACGGGGAGAACGCGGCGACACCGCTCATCCTGATCGTGCCGCTCGCCCTGATCGCCTGGGCCCGGCGTGGTCACAACGAGCAGCTGCTGCGGCTGCTGCGGGTGCGGCGACAGGCGTGAGGGGGGTGTGTCCTGCCGCGCCGGTGACGGTGGTGGTGTCCGGGTCGGTTCATCGCCCCGGGCACCACTGCCGTCACCGGCCGGTCTGTCGGTGCGGTCAGTGGTCCTCCGGCGGTCAGTGGTCCTCCGGGGGGCCTCCCAGCAGTCCGCGCAGGCGTTCCAGCTCACGGCGGTCGCGCTTGGTCGGGCGGCCCGTGCCGCGGTCGCGGATGCCGGCGGGGGCGATGGCCTCGCGGGGCGGCGGCGGGGGGCTGTTGTCGACGTAGCACTGGGCGGCCACGGGGGCGCCGACGCGCTTGCGGATCAGACGCTTGACGACGACGATGCGCTCCCAGCCCTCCTGGCGTACGCGCACCTCGTCGCCGATTTTCACGGAGTACGCGGGCTTCACACGCTCGCCGTTCACCCGGACGTGCCCGCCCCGGCAGGCGGTGGCTGCCATGGAACGCGTCTTGAGCAGTCGGACCGACCAGATCCAGCTGTCGAGGCGCACGGTCTCGCCCCTTTGCGGACCGGCTGCCTCGGCGGCGGCCACCGCGGCGGTGATCTTGGGGTCCGTGTCGTCGGGGTCCGTGTCCTTGGGGCCCAAGTCGGTCGGGCCGGGCGCCTGGCCGACCGTACCTTCGGCGTCAGGCCCGACCGTACCTTCGACGTCGGGCCCGACCGCGCCGGATCGGCCGGACGCGGCGGAACCGTCGGCCTTGTTCGTCCGGCCCGTCCTGTCGTCGTCCGTGTGCTCAGCAGCCATGCCCTCGACTTTAGTGCCCTGTGCCGGGCGGGGCGGATGGGTTTTCCCGGCCGGCAGGCACCGGGCGCAGGGCCCGGGCGGCTGCAGACGGCAGGGCTTGCCCAGGGCTCAGTACCGTTTCGTACGGTGGAGGGATGGACATCAGCGGGCTCTCCGGTCACGCCGGTCTCGTCGGCCTCGACGAGCGGATCGCGGGCTGTCGGGCCTGTCCGCGGCTGGTCGAGTGGCGCGAGGAGGTGGCCCGTACCAAGCGGGCCGCGTTCGCCGACCAGACGTACTGGGGCCGGCCGGTGCCCGGCTTCGGCCCGCCGGACGCGCGTCTGCTGATCGTCGGCCTGGCCCCGGCCGCGCACGGCGGTAACCGCACGGGCCGGATGTTCACCGGCGACCGTTCCGGGGACGTCCTGTACGAGGCGCTGTACGACGTGGGGCTCGCCTCGCAGCCCACGTCGGTCTCGGCCGACGACGGCCTGGAACTGCGCGGCGTGCGCGTCACCTCGCCGGTGCACTGCGCCCCGCCCGCCAACAAGCCCACCCCCGAGGAGCGGGACACCTGCAGGCCCTGGCTCGTCCAGGAGCTGAACCTGCTGCGGCCGACGCTGCGGGCCGTGGTCGTCCTCGGCGCCTTCGGCTGGCAGGCCGCACTGCCCGCGTTCACGGCGGCGGGCCGGCGGGTGCCCCGACCGCGCCCGCCCTTCGCGCACGGCACCCATGTGTCGCTCGACGGCCTCGAACTCTTCGGCTGCTTCCACGTCAGCCAGCGCAACACCTTCACCGGCCGGCTCACGCCCGTGATGCTGCGGGAAGTGCTGCGCACGGCGGCGGAGGCGGCGGGGCTGCCGACGGTGTCGTAGGAGGATCAGGGTCGCGCTGGTGCCACACGGCGGGGCCGGTTCCGGCCGCCCGCCGTACGGCCGCCCGCCGTACGGCCGCCCGCCGTACGGCCGCCCGCCGTACGGCCGCCCGCCGTACGGCCGCCCGCCGTACGGCCGCCCGCCGTACGGCC
>NZ_JBHXSG010000019.1:140364-147587 GCF_042714835.1 Streptomyces sp. NPDC058678
GGCGGCCGTACGATCCGGTCGCCGCGTGCCGGATCGTGCCGCTCGCCCAGTACTGGCCCGCTAGCGGAGTTCCGCGGTGTCCTCGAACAACTGCCGTACCGTCGAGCGGTAGTTGGTCCGCACGTGGGCGAGGGCGTGCGCTCGCGCCCGCTCCGGGTCGCCGGAGGCGATGGCCTCGTACAACTCGCGGTGTTCCACGAGAAGTTGGGGCCACTCCTCGTTCCGTCGGGTCATCCAGCGCAGGCGGCCGGCGACCGGCTCCAGGGCGTCGACCAGCAGACTGTTGTCCGCCATCGCCACAATGCGGTCGTGGAGGCGGCTGTTGACGTCGGTGATGGCCTCGGCGTCGCCCGCCTCGGTCGCGGCGGCGGCGAGGTCGAGGAGCGTCTGCACCTCGGCTAGGTCCTCGGGAGTCGCGCGGGCCGCGGCGAGTCCGGCCGCGTAGACCTCCAGTGCCTCGCGCAGTTCGAAGAGCTCCTTGACGTCGTTCGGGGTGAGACGGCGTACGACCGCGCGGCGTGGCGTCTCGAAGTGGACGAATCCCTCGGTGACCAGGGCCCGGATCGCCTCGCGGACCGGCACCCGGGAGACCCCGAAGCGCTCGGCCAGCTCGCGCTCGACGAGCCGGTCGCCGGGGCGGAGGCCGCCCGCGATGATCTCCTGTCGCAGCGTGGCGAGGACGCGCTCGCGCACCGCGCCGAGGGGTTCGATCTTCGTCGTCGAGCTCATGGGCCCATCTTCGCCGACTCCGGGGGTGTTTTACGGAGCGTTAACGGGAGCGACATCGGTCAGAACGGTTGACGAGAGGACTATGACGGCAGTTTGGTATACCAAACGCGTAGCTCAGCGACCGGAACCAAGCGACCGGAAAGCAGTCCTCCTCCGTCCCCCGGCTCCTCATGGAGGCCCCGTGTCCCTCGCCGACCGTGCCGAAGCCACCGGCACAGCAGTGTTCGTCCCCGACCCCCGGCTCACCAACGAAGACCTCGCGCCCGCCGGCAAGCGCAACTGGAAGGTCTTCGACCTCTTCGCCCTGTGGATGTCGGACGTCCACAACCTCGGCAACTACACGTTCGCCGCCGGCCTGCTCTTCCTCGGCATGAACGTCTGGCAGATCTTCACGTCCCTGCTCGTCGGCTTCGTGATCATCTACATCGGGATGAACATGATGGGCCGCATCGGCCAGCGCACCGGCGTCCCCTTCCCGGTCGTCAGTCGTATCGCCTTCGGCGTCTGGGGTGCCAACATCCCCGCCCTGATCAGGGCAGTCATCGCCATCATGTGGTACGGCATCCAGACCTACCTCGCCTCCGTCGCCGTCAACGTGATGCTGCTGGCGGCTTGGCCCGGCCTGGAGTCCTGGACGCACAACTCGTTCCTCGGACTCGACGCGCTCGGCTGGGTGTCGTTCGTGGCGCTGTGGCTGGTCCAAGCGGCGATCATGAGCCAGGGCATGGAGTCCATCCGGAAGTTCCAGGACTTCTGCGGCCCGGCCATCTGGGTCGTGATGATCGCGCTGGCGGTCTGGATCCTGGCGAAGGCGGGCTGGACCATCTCGCTCACCAGCACCCCGCACCCGGTCTCCGTCGGCGAGCAGTGGCGCCAGTGGTTCGGCGCGGTCGGCCTGGTCCTGGCCACCTACGGCACCCTGATGCTCAACTTCTGCGACTTCTCCCGCTTCGCACCCGACGACAAGACCGTCCGACGCGGCAACTTCTGGGGCTTGCCGGTCAACTCGACGGCCTTCGTGATCGTGTCGGTCATCGTGACGGCCGGCGCGTACGAGGTGTTCGGCAAGGAGATCACCGACCCCGCCTACCTCGTCGCCGAGATCGGCAACACCTGGGTTCTGGTGCTGGGCGCGCTGACGTTCGCCATCGCCACGATGGGCGTCAACATCGTCGCCAACTTCGTGTCACCGGCGTACGACCTGGCCAACGTCTGGCCGCAGAAGATCACCTTCAAGGTCGGCGGCATGATCAGCACGGTGGTGGCGCTGCTGGTGACCCCGTGGAACCTCTTCTCCAACCCCACGGTCGTCAACTACTTCCTCGGCGGACTCGGCGCCTTCCTCGGCCCGCTGTTCGGCGTGATCATGGTCGACTACTACTGGGTCAAGCGCGGCCGCATCGACGTGGACGAACTGTTCAACGCCCAGCCCGGCTCCCGCTACCACTACCGCAAGGGCGTCAACCCCAAGGCGCTGTGGGCGTTCCTGCCCTCGGCGGCGGTCGCGGCGGTGCTCGCGCTGGTGAAGACGTTCAGCGATGTGGCCCCGTACTCCTGGTTCATCGGCACGGCGCTGGCCGCCGGACTGTACGTGATGCTGTGCCGCGCCGAGCGCGCCGACGACGCCGGGGTCATGGCCCAGAAGCCCGTGGGGGTCTGAGAAACGTGCGAGTCGTCGTCACCAACTGCAACACCACGCAGGAGATGACCGAGGAGATCGTACGAGGTGCCCGGGCCGCGGCAGGCCCGGGCACCACCGTGACCGGGCTGACCCCTGCCTGGGGCCCCGAGTCCGCGGAGGGCTGGCTCGACAGCCACCTCTCGGCCGCGGCGGTCATCGACCTGCTGCGCACGTACGACGGTCCGCCGTACGACGCCGTGGTGATGGCCGGTTTCGGGGAGCACGGGCGTGAGGGCGTGCGGGAGCTGGTGGACGTGCCGGTCGTCGACATCACCGAGGCCGCGGCCCATCTTGCCTGCCTGCTGGGCCGCAGGTACGGGGTCGTCACCACGTTGGAGCGGTCGTGCGGGCAGATCGAGGACAGCCTGGAGCTGGCGGGCGTGGGCCGCAACTGCGCCGCCGTCGTCGGTACGGGGCTCAGCGTCCTCGACCTCGGGGACGGGGACCCGAAGCGCACCGAAACGGCGTTCCTCGCGGCCGCCGAGCAGGCGTGCCGCGCCGGCGCTGAGGTCCTGGTGCTGGGCTGTGCCGGGATGACGGGGTTGCAGCGCACGGTGGGGGAGAAGCTCGGGCTGCCGGTGGTCGACGGGGTCGCGGCGGCGGTGAAGCTGGCGGAGTCGCTGGTGGCGCTGGGGCTGACGACGAGCCGGGCCGGGAGCTACGCGAAGCCGGTGCCGAAGAGGCGGGTGTGGGGGCGGCCGACGGGGTGATCGGGCGGATCGGGCGATCGGGACAGCAGGTGCCGTTCACGGACGCCACTCGTACCGCACATCCGGCTCGCGCTCCTCGTTCCCACTGCCGTCCGTGAACTCGACAGCGACGAAGCCGTGTCGCTCGTAGAACCGGTGGGCGGGCTTGTTGACCTGGAAGGTCCACAGACTCAGCCCGGCCGGGCCGCGCTCCTTGGCGAGGGCCACGAAGCGGTCACCGATGCCGCGTCCACGCCAGTCGGGGGCAAGGTAGAGCTGGGACAGCAGTGGGCCGTCGAGCACCATCACCCCCACGGTCCCGCCCCCGTCCGCGGCCTCGGCGACCCATGTCTCGCGCAGCGGCACCACGACCTCGCGGAAGTAGGCGCGGACCTCGTCGTCGGAGCGAGGGCGGACGACCGTCGGCAGAGCGGCGGCGAAGGAACGCAGCCAGACGTCGGCTGCGGAGGCAGCGTCCGGGGCGGCGGCGCGACGCAGGCCGACGACGGCTTCGGGACGGCTCACAGTCGTACGTCCTCCTTCTTGTCCGGGACCGCGGCGGTCGCCGTGATCTCCACCAGCTGCCCGGTGTATCCGAGGCAGGCCACACCGAGGAGGGTGGACGCATGCGGACCGGCACTCAGCCCGGACGCCTCGACGACCTCCCAGACGGCGGAGAGCACCGCGGGTTCGCCGCTCACGACGTACACATCGGTCACCAGCACGTGTTCCAGGTCGCTCCCGACCGCCCGGAGTTGCTCACCGAGGTTCGCGATCACCTGCTCGGCCTGCCGCACCGGATCTCCCGCACCGACCAGCTCCCCCTCGGCATCGAGGGGTACCGAACCGGCCAGAAAGGCGAGCTTCGTCCCGGCCTCGACGACGGAGGCGTGGGAGTAGGCGGGCGGTGGGAACAGGGCGGGGGAGGTGACGCGCTGGATCATGACGCTCCTGGGTCGGTCGCCGACAACTCGCCGATCATCCGGGCGTCCGGCCGGGCGCGCATCCGAATTTCCCCGCGGCAGGCTCCGGCGACTCTCCACCCACGGCCGCGACCCTCCGATCCGCTCGGCCGCCTCGACCCGCTCCAGGCGGTACAGCCGGACCTGCGGCGCGCCTCTGACCCGAGGGTCGACACTGAGTCGGTCCGGTGCCCCGAGCAGTCGGTGCACCAACCCGCCGGTCCACCCCCGCAGACGCAGCCCGGCCAACGAGACGTACCGCCGCCCGTCCTCCTCGTGCATCCCCCAGCCAACCATCGTTACCTCCCCCGTGCCGCCCGACAGCCCCTCGCCCGTGGCTTCTCGTGACGCTCTGTGATGACAACTCCCCATTGAAGCGGACACCACTGACAATCGCCGATCGGGGCGGCGGGACGGGCCGGAGGCGGACCCGCACACCAACAATCGCGTGGAGACACGGGGCACAGCTCCCTACGCTGCTGCCATGCCCTCCCTCCCCGACCATGTCTTCCTGGACGCCGTCGCCGACCACCTCGCGACGCTCCCCACCGTCCAGGCGGTGGCCCTCGGCGGCTCTCGCGCTCAGGGCACCCACAAGCCCGGCAGCGACTGGGACCTGGCCGTCTACTACCGGGGCCCGTTCGACCCCGACGATGTGCGGGCCCTCGGCTGGGAGGGCGAGGTGTCCGAGGTCGGCGGCTGGGGCGGTGGCGTGTTCAACGGGGGTGCGTGGCTGTCGATCGACGGGCGGCGCGTGGACGTGCACTATCGCGATCTCGACGTGGTGGAGCACGAGTCGGCGGAGGCGGAGGAGGGGCGGTTCCGGGTGGAGCCGCTGCTGTTCCACCTGGCGGGGATTCCGAGCTATCTGGTCGTGGCGGAGCTGGCGATCAACCGGGTGCTGCGCGGCGAACTCCCGCGCCCGGCCGCCTATCCGGAGAAGCTCCGGTCCTCCGCCGCCGAACGCTGGCGCGGTACCGCCCTCGCCACCCTCGGGTACGCCAAGGCCAACCACGCTCCGGCCGGCCGGCTCGCGGAGGTGGCCGGCGCGATCGCCACGGCCGCCGTGCAGGCCGGGCACGGCGTGCTGGCGGGTCGGGGGGAGTGGGTGACGAACGAGAAGCGGTTGCTGGAACGGGCCGGGTTGCGGGACGTCGACGAGATCCTCGGACGGTTGCGTCCGGAGCCGGACGTGCTGGGCGGAGCTGTTACGGACGCAGAGGAGCTCTTCACCTCGCGGGCGTAGCCGGGAGGGGCCGCGCACTCCTGGGCCTGCCGCGACACGGGCGACAGGCATTGCGTTCATAAAGAACACGCCTCTCCGCCCAACCGTCACATCCCCGAAATACGACCGTTCCATCCCCTCCAGGGACGCGACCTACCGTGGACACCACAGTCCACAGCCCGGCCACCGTCGCCCGAAGGCACACCCCCGCCTCGCACAGACGACAGGAGCCCCGTGTCACGCCCCGCCGCCCTGACCCTGCCGCCCTGGCTCGCCCACGCCCTTCGCGCCCAGCGGGGGCCCGTCCCCTGGAGCGCGGTCGTGCGAGGGGCACTGGCCTCCGGGCCCTTGCTGCTCGCGGCGGTGCTCGCCGGACGGGCCTCACTCGGCGTGGTCGCGGCCATCGCCGCGATGCTGGCCGGCATCAACGACCGGCCCGGCAGCCGACGGGCCTCGGTCAAGCGACTGGGTGTGCCCGCGCTCGCCGGGGCCGCGGGACTGCTCGTCGGAACGCAGGCCGGGGAGCACGTCGGGGCCGTCACACTGACTGTGCTCCTCACCCTTGTCGGGCTTGTCGCCGGGAGCGTCAGCGCCATAGGCCCCGTCGCCTCCGGAGCCGGGACCCAGTTGCTCGTCGCCTCCGCGATCGGGGCCGGAATGCCGGTGCCCGAGGAGAGTTGGCTGCGGGCCCTCGCCTACCTCGCGGGCGCCGGGTGGTTGATCGGACTGCGGCTCGTTCTGCCTACGCCCGGTGCGCTCGCCGGTGACTTCCGGTTCGACGGCGAGCGGGAGGCCGTCGCCGCCGTGTACGACGCCGTGGGGGAGCTTCTCGACGCCGCGGGCACCGCGGACGCCGGCGCGAGGCGGGCCGCCCTGACCGCCGCGCTCGACCATGCGCAGGACGCCCTCGCCGGGCCCCGGCTGCGGCGGTACGCCAGCTCCGCGGCCGAACGGCGGCTGCACGCTCAGTACGCCGCCGCGCTGCCGCTCGCCGAGGCCGCGACCGCGCTGGCCTGGGCCGGGGACGCGGTGGCCGGGCGGGCCTCCGAAGGGCCCCGCCGCCTCGCCGCCGCCGTACGGGACAACACGCACACCGGGCCGCTGCCCGCGCCCTCCCGTTCCGCGCCGGGGCTGCGTGCCCTCGACGACGCCCTCCTGCACGCCGCCGAGGCCTTCGACCGGGGCAAGGGGGGCGATCTGCACACGCGTCGGCGTGGCGTCGGGGATGTGCTGCGCACGGCGTTCGGGGCCGGGGGACGGGAGTACGGGCTGCGGGTCGCTCTCTGCTTCGGGGCCAGCGTGGGCGTGGCACAGGCGCTGCACCACGCCCGCTGGTACGGGGAGCACACGCACTGGTACTGGCTGCCCGCCACCGCCGTGTTCCTCGTCAAGCCCGACCTCGGGCCGCTCGCCTCCCGGGTGCTGTGCCGTGCGGCCGGGACCGTACTGGGGGCCCTCCTCTTCGCCGGGTTCGCCGCGGTGCTGCCCCGGCCTGAAGGGCTCATCGCGCTGGTCGCCCTCAGCGGCGCCCTGATTCCCGTCGCCACACGGCACTTCGCCGCCCAGACCGCCGTCGTCACCGTGCTCGTCCTTTCGCTCGTGATGGTGGGCGGCGAGCCGCAGGCGTCCGCCGGGCGGATCGGCGAAACCCTGCTGGCCTGCGCGATCGTGCTGATCGTGGGGCACCTGCCGATGCCGGGGCAGCGGGCGGGTGGAGTGCGCGCGCGGCTTGCCGTGGCGGCGAACGCGGCGCACGCGTACCTGGCGCACGTCCTGCGCGAGTCGGACGCGCACCTGGTCGGCAACGCCCAGGCCCGCACCGGCACCGGCACGGCCCGCGCCGCGACCGCCCGCGCCGGGACCGCCCGCGCCGGGACCGCCCGCGCCGGGACCGCCCGCGCCGGGACCGCCCGCGCCGGGACCGCCCGCGCCGGGAC
>NZ_JBHXSG010000020.1:0-146922 GCF_042714835.1 Streptomyces sp. NPDC058678
GGCGGTCCGGCAAGACCGCCCCTGACATGCCACCAGCCCACTACACTCCCGACGATGCCTCTGACCAGGCCAGATAGCGAAACGCTGCTGGAGTACTAGCCGAGCCCCTCTTCGAGAGCGGGCAGTTCCGCCAGGGCCTCGGTGAGCCACTGCGTCCAGAACGTCTCCAGTTCGATGCCCGCGCGCAGGACCAGGTGCTGGAGCCTGGCCTGCGCGCTGTCGTTGCCGGGCGGGAAGTCGCGTTTCTCGATCTGTTCGTACTCGGCCAACTGCAGCCGGTGCAGGTCGAGATGGCGGCGCAGGTCGGACTCCAGACCCGCGGTGCCGACGACGGCCGCGGCGCGCAGGCGCAGCAGCAGTGCGTCGCGGTGCGGCTTGGGGTCCTGCGCCGCGGCCGTCCACCGGCCCAGTTCGGCGCGGCCGGCGGGCAGGACCTCGTAGCTCTTCTTCTGGCCGCGCGCCGGCTGCTCGGCGGGCAGCGCTCTGATGTAGCCCTCGGCCTCCAGTTTCCCCAGCTCGCGATAGATCTGCTGATGCGTCGCCGACCAGAAGTAGCCGATCGACCTGTCGAAACGGCGGGTCAGATCGAGGCCCGACGACGGCCTTTCGAGCAGGGCGATGAGGATCGCGTGCGGGAGTGACATGGGGTCATCCTAGGGAGGCCGTCGGACGGCACTACAGCGTCGCCGCCAGCTCGGTGCCCTGCTTGATGGCGCGCTTGGCGTCCAGTTCGGCGGCCAGGTCGGCACCGCCGATGAGGTGGACGCTGCGGCCCGCGGCGAGCAGTGCCTCGTACAGGTCGCGGCGCGGGTCCTGCCCCGTGCACAGCACGACGGTGTCGACCTCCAGCACCGTGCTCACGTCACCGACGGTGACGTGCAGGCCGGCGTCGTCGATACGGTCGTAGCGCACACCCGGGACCATCGTGACGCCGCGGTGCTTGAGTTCGGTGCGGTGGATCCAGCCGGTGGTCTTGCCGAGGCCGGCGCCGACCTTGGTGGCCTTGCGCTGGAGGAGGTGGACGGTGCGCGGCGGGGCGGGGCGCTCGGGGGCGGTGAGTCCGCCGGGTGCCGCGTAGTCCATGTCCACGCCCCACTGGCGGAAGTACGTCGCCGGGTCCTCGCTCGCCTTGTCACCGCCGTCGGTGAGGAACTCGGCGACGTCGAAGCCGATGCCGCCCGCGCCGAGGATCGCGACGCGGTCACCGACCGGGGCGCCGTCGCGCAGGACGTCGAGGTAGCCGACGACGCTCGGGTGGTCGACGCCGGGGATGTCGGGGGTGCGCGGGCTGACGCCGGTGGCGACCACGACCTCGTCGTGGTCGGCGAGGTCGTCGGCGGCCACCCACGTGTTGAGCCGTACGTCGACACCGTGGGCGTCGAGCTGGTGGCGGAAGTAGCGCAGGGTCTCGTCGAACTCCTGCTTGCCGGGAACCCTGCGGGCGACGTTGAGCTGGCCGCCGATCTCGCCGGCGGCGTCGAAGAGGGTCACCTCGTGGCCGCGTTCGGCCGCGCTGACGGCACAGGCGAGACCGGCAGGTCCCGCACCCACGACGGCCACCCGCCTGCGCAGTCGGGTCGGGGAGAGGACCAGCTCGGTCTCGTGGCAGGCGCGCGGGTTGACCAGGCAGGAGGTGATCCGGCCGCTGAAGGTGTGGTCGAGGCAGGCCTGGTTGCAGCCGATGCAGGTGTTGATCGCCTCGGGGCGGCCGGCCGCCGCCTTGGCGACGAAGTCGGGGTCGGCGAGCATCGGGCGGGCCATGGACACCATGTCGGCGCACCCGCCGGCGAGCAGTTCCTCGGCGACCTCGGGGGTGTTGATGCGGTTGGTGGTCACGAGCGGGACGGACACCTCGCCCATCAGCCGCTTGGTCACCCACGTGTAGGCGCCGCGTGGCACCGAGGTGGCGATGGTGGGGATGCGGGCTTCGTGCCAGCCGATGCCGGTGTTGATGATGGTGGCGCCGGCGGTTTCGACGGCCTTGGCGAGGGTGATCACCTCGTCGAGCGTCGAGCCGCCCGGGACCAGGTCCAGCATGGACAGCCGGTAGATGATGATGAAGTCTTCACCGACGGCCTCGCGCACCCGCCGGACGATCTCGACGGGGAAGCGCATGCGGTTCTCGTACGAGCCGCCCCAGCGGTCGGTGCGGTGGTTGGTCTGCGCGGCGATGAACTCGTTGATCAGGTAGCCCTCGGAGCCCATGATCTCGACGCCGTCGTACCCGGCCTGGCGGGCCAGGCGGGCGGTGCGGGCGTAGTCGTCGATGGTCCGCTCGACGTCGGCTTCGGTGAGTTCGCGCGGCACGAGCGGGCTGATCGGCGCCTGGAGAGGGCTCGGGGCGACGAGGTCCTGGTGGTAGGCGTACCGGCCGAAGTGCAGGATCTGCATCGCGATGCGGCCGCCCTCGCGGTGCACGGCCTCGGTGATGAGCGCGTGCTGCTCGGCCTCGGCGTCGGTGGTGAGCTTCGCGCCGCCCTCGCCCGGCCGTCCCTCGTCGTTGGGCGCGATGCCGCCGGTGACGATCAGCCCCACTCCCCCGCGCGCCCGCGCGGCGTAGAACTCCGCCATCCGCTCGAAGCCCCGCTCGGCCTCCTCCAGGCCGACGTGCATCGAGCCCATGAGGACGCGGTTGGGCAGTGTGGTGAAGCCCAGGTCGAGCGGGGACAACAGGTGCGGGTAACGGCTCATCGGGCCCTCCGTGCGCGGCGGTGTCGTGCCCTCCTGTTCTAGAGGACCGGACCCGCTTTATGCAACTAGTTGCACAATCGGAGAGGAGTGATGCCGACCACGTCAGGCGGCGGGGAAGTCCGCGCCGAGGGTGACGTCCCGCCAGGTGTCGAAGGAGTCCCTGAGGGTGTCGAGCCGCGCGGTCGCGATGTCGTACGCGGCCTTCCCCAGTAACAGACGAAGCGGGGGCTCGGCCGACTCGACGGCGTCGACCACGGCGGCGGCGGCGCGCAGCGGGTCCCCCGGCTGCCGACCGTAGGTGGCGAGGGTGCCGGCGCGTCGGGCGCCCGCGGTGTCCGCGTAGTCGTCGATCACGGTCGCGGACTGGCGCATCGAGGGGCCGGACCAGTTGGTGCGGAACGCGGCGGGCTCGACGATCGTCACCCTGATGCCCAGCGCGGCGACCTCGGCCGCGAGGGACTCGGACAGGCCCTCCACCGCGAACTTGGTGGCGTGGTAGTAGCCGGTGGCGCCGAAGGCGGCGAGGCCGCCGAGCGAGGAGACGTTCACGATGTGGCCGGCGCGGCGGACCCGCATGCCCGGCAGCACGGCCCGGGTGGTCTCGACGAGACCGAAGACGTTGGTGTCGAACAGGGCGCGGATCTCCTCGTCCTCGCCCTCCTCGACGGCGGCGAGATAGCCGTATCCGGCGTTGTTCACGAGGACGTCGATCCGCCCGAACTCCGCTTCCGTCCGCTCGACGGCCTCGGTGACCTGGTCGGGTCGCGTGACGTCCAGGGCCAGGGTGAGGGCGCGGTCGCCGTGGCCGGCGGCCAGTCGGGCGAGGGTGCGTGGGTCGCGGGCGGTGGCCGCGACGCGGTGACCGCGTTCCAGGGCGGTGGTGGCGAGGGCGTGGCCGAGGCCGGTGGAGCAGCCGGTGATGAACCAGACCGGAGTGTCGTCGTTCACGGGGAGAATTCCTTGTCAGACGGTTCGGGGGATTCGGTGATCAGCGGCAGCCGCCTCCGTGCGCCTCGTCCGCGACGAGACTGCCCGGCACCAGGAGCGCCTGGCGCTCGCTCGTCCGAGGCAATGCCCCGGCCGAGGGCTCGGCGGGCAGGCGGGAACCGGCCGAGCCGGTTGTCGCTGTCCCTGCCCTCGACCCTAGGCCGGACCGTCGGCCCGCAGGGGCTCTCAAGGTGGCCGTGGTACTCCTACGATCGGCTCTCCGTGCCGCACGCCGACATGGCCCGGCCGGACGTCGCGCCGGCGTCGGCAGGGCCGATCCGTGCCCCGGTCTAGTGGCTCTCCAGCCGTACGTGCAGTTCCCTCTCCTGGTCGCCGGAGACCGTGGCGAGGTCGTGCACGGTGAAGTGGGAGTGGAGGGTCGTACGGAACCGGTCGACGGCCCAGTAGCCGCCCTGCACGTCGGCGGTGACGGACGCGCCGAGACTGGCCGGCGGGCAGCCCTCGTGCTCGTCGGCCACGTCGAAGGTGCCGAGCCACACGGTCGGACGTACCTCGTGGTAGTCCCGGGGTACGTCGTCCGCGCGGCGGTCGGACCCGAAGCACGCACAGAGGGTGTCGAACACGATCCGGGCGTCTTCCTTGCTGCCGCTCAGTTCCACGGAGACGGATTCCGGGTGCGGTCGCTCACTGTCCATCGTGGTCGCTCCTCTCGTGGCCGCGCCGCGGTACCGCGGGGCAAACCCTGCGATACCGCACCCCACCCCCAGATAAGCACCACCGCGAGCAGAGCACTACCGGCGCCGCCCCACATCCTCGGCCGGGGCGGTCAGCCCCGCGTGAAGCGGTACGTCCTGCTGTCGGTCAGGACGCAGAACCCCGGCGACACGACGACCACGCGCAGGGTGCCGGTACGGCGGTCGTAGTCGATGCCCTCCGCCTCGAAGGTGCCCGAGCAGGAACTGCGCAGGGGCAGTTGACGCAGGGCGGTGACGTGACCGGTGACGTCGGACGTGCCGTTCGGTTCGGCCGACAGGTCGATCTGGAGCAGCGGCTTGGTGATGCCGAAGAGCGTGCCCGCGGGATCGTCGGAGGAGCACAGCAGCTGGGTCGCGCCGACGAAGTCGCAGCCCTGTACGTCGCGTACGGCGTGGTCGAGGCGCACGGTGGCGGCCTGCGGGAGGTTCGCCGAGGGCGAGGTGCCCGGGTTGACGCCCGGAGTGGGGAAGACCAGCAGCCGGCTCATGGTGCCGTACTCCCCCGCCAGCATCCACTGGCCGCCGGGCGACACGGCGACCCAGGAGTTGTTCAGCGCCTCCCCGGAGCTCAGCGTGTGGACGTACTCCGACCAGGTCCCGCCCGGCGACTGCACGCGGAACATCTTCGTGGTGCCGGAGTCCCGCTGGTAGGGCTCGACGTAGTGGCCGTCGTAGGAGGCGTCGGGGTCGCCCACGTGGTTCCAGCCGCGGCCGCTCAGGCCGACGGGGATGGTGCCGATACCCGTGTAGCGGTTGGCCGCCCCGGCCGGGACCTCGACGGAGGTGAGTCCCTGGCTCTCGGTCAGCGGGTCGGCCCGGTCGGAGCCCGCCTCGGTCCAGGTGTCGGCGGCAAGGGCGGGCGGGGCGGCCGACAGCACAGTGGCGGCGGTGAGGGCGACGGCGGCCGTCAGGACCGTGTGACAACGTTGCCGGGCACGCAGGGGCATGAAAGGGCTCCTCGGGGGGTGGGCGTACTCGGCGGACAGTGTGGCCCGTCCGCATAGTCATGTACAGACCAAAGGGAGAACGGAGGGCGTCGGCATGGTCACGATGCCGCGCTCCGGCTTCGCCGGACGGCCACCGCCGTGTTGAGGGATGGTGGAAGAAGCCTCCGGAGACGTCCCAGAGACGGCTGGACGCGGTAGAACAGGGGAGTCATACGGGGGAACGGCGTGCCGCGAGGGCGGCCGAAGGCGGTGCGTGCGATGAGAGCAGCCGGGAGAGTCCGGTGACCGAGGGCGGCGAGCAGCAGGTACGGCCCGGCGAGCCCGCCGCCCGGCCGGTGCGTGGTCCGGTGCAGCCGAGCGGGCTCCTCGACGTGCTCGGGGTGGCATCGATCGTCCTGGACACCGAAGGGCGCATCGTGCTGTGGAGCCCGCAGGCCGAGGAGCTGTTCGGCTACCCGGCCCGGGAGGCGCTCGGGCACTACGCGGCGCACCTGATGATCCACGAGCAGCATGTCGACCTGGTGGCCAAGCTGTTCGCCGACGTCATGGAGACCGGTCAGAGCTGGGCCGGCGCGTTCCCCGTCCGGCACAAGGACGGCAGTACGAAGCTGGTGGAGTTCCGCAACATGCGGCTGATCGACGACCGGGGCGACGTCTACGCCCTGGGCCTGGCCGCCGACCAGTCGACCGTACGGCGGCTGGAACGGGACGTGGCGCTGTCCACGCGGATGGTCGCGCAGGCCCCGACCGGGCTGGCCGTCCTCGACACCGACCTGCGGTACGTCTCCGTCAACCCGGCGCTGGAGCGGCTCAACGGCATCCCGGCCGAGGACCACGTCGGACGTGCCATCGGCGAGGTCCTGCCGGAGGTCGACGCCGAGGCCCTCGAGTCCGCGGCCCGTCAGGTGCTGGAGACCGGAGTGCCGCTGCTCGACCGGCGGAGCGTGGGCCGGACGCCGGCCCATCCGGACGAGGAGCACGCCTGGTCGGTCTCGCTCTACCGGCTGGAGGACGCGGTCGGGACCGTGCTGGGCGTGGCCTGCTCGGTCGCGGACGTCACCGAGCAGCACCGGGCGGCCGTCGAGGCCGAGGCCGCGCGGCGACGGCTGGCCCTCGTCGCCGACGCCACCACCCGGATCGGCACCACCCTGGACCTGGACCGCACCGCCGGGGAGCTGGCCGAGGTCGCCGTGCCCGACCTCGCCGACATCGCGGCCGTGGATCTCCTCGAAGCGGTGGTGCAGGGCAGGCCCAGCACGCTCGGCCCGGCGGAACCGGCCGTCATGCGGGCACTGGCCGTCGAGGCGGACCGCGCCCCGGAAGCCCTGCGTGCCGCCGACCCGCCCGGACAGGTGGCCCGGTACGCCTACGACCGCCTGGTCACCGAGTGCGTGCGCACCGGACAGCCGGTCCTGGTCGCGCAGGTCGCGGCCGGGGACCTGCCCCGCATCGCCCGCTCCCCCGAGGCGGTCGAGCTGCTGGCCCGGGCGGGCGTGCACTCCTATCTGGCCGTGCCGCTCATCGCGCGCGGCGAGGTGCTCGGCGCCCTCGATCTCAAGCGCACCCGCAACCCGCTGCCGTTCACCGAGGACGACGTGCTGCTCGCCCGTGAACTGGCGTCCCGCGCGGCCGTGCAGATCGACAACGCGCGCTGGTACCAGAACGCCCGCGACACCGCCCTCACCCTCCAGCGCAGCCTGCTGCCCAGCCATCCGGCCGTGACGGGCGGCCTCGAGGTCGCCTCGCGCTACCAGCCCGCGGGCGCCACCGCCGAGGTCGGGGGCGACTGGTTCGACGTGATCCCGCTGGACGGCGGCAAGACCGCGCTCGTGGTGGGCGACGTGATGGGCAGCGGCCTCAACGCGGCGGCGACCATGGGCCGACTGCGCACGGCGACGAACACGCTGGCCTCCCTCGACCTCGATCCGGCCCGGCTCCTCGAGCACCTCGACCGGATCACCGACGGCCCGGACCAGTCGATCGCGACCTGTGTGTACGTCGTCCACGACCCGGAGCTGCGGCAGTGCCGGATCGCCAACGCCGGGCACCTGCCGCCCGCCCGGCTGCGTCCGGGCTGCCCGCCTGAGCTGCTCGAACTGCCCACCGGGGCACCGCTGGGCGTGGGCGGCGTCGCCTTCTCCACCACGACCGTCGACCTCGAACCCGGCGACCGGCTGGTGCTCTACACGGACGGCCTCGTCGAGACCCGGCAACACCCGCTCGACGAGCGCCTGAACGCCCTGCTGGCCCTGCTCGACGGCCCCGACCGCCCGCTGGAGGAGGTCTGCGACCTCCTGCTGCGCACCCTGCACCAGCCCGACAACTCCGACGACGTGGCGCTGCTCATCGCGCGGGTGCAGACCGCCCCTTGACCTGGGAGTGTCAGGCGCGGCCGGGGTCGCGGGCCGACGGCTCCGCTCGCCAACCCCCCGGCGGGGCGCCACCGCCCCACGGGCGCGCTACGGCCCTCTATCTACGGCCGGGTCCCGACCACCACGTTGGCGTACATCTCCCCGGACACGGCCAGGCGCGTCTCCAGGCCGCCACGAAGGAAGGCATCGACGGCCGCCGGCGCCTGACGTTCGCTCGTCTCGACCAGCAGGCAGCCGCCGGGGGCGAGCCATCGGGAGGCCTCGGCCGAGACCCGGCGCAGCACGTCCAGGCCGTCCGCGCCGCCGTCGAGAGCGACCAGCGGCTCGTGGTCGCGTGCCTCGGCGGGCAGGAGGGCGACCTCGCCGGTGGGGACGTACGGCACGTTGGCCGCCAGGATGTCGACGCGGCCGCGCAGTTCGGCGGGGAGGGCGTCGAAGAGGTCGCCCGCGTGGACGTGACCGCCGACCGCGGCGACGTTGCGGCGGGCGCAGCGCACCGCGGCGGGTGCGATGTCGGCGGCGTGCAGTTCGACCTGGCCGAGCGCGGTGGCGAGGGCGGCGCCGACGGCACCCGAACCGCAGCACAGGTCCACCACGACGGACGCCTCGGGAACCTGGGCGAGGGCCTGCTCGACGAGGAACTCGGTACGGCGGCGGGGCACGAAGACGCCGGGTTCCACGGTGATCCGCAGTCCCCGGAACTCCGCCCAGCCCAGGACGAGTTCGAGGGGCCGGCCCAGGACGCGGCTGTCGACCATGGCGACCAGCTCGGCCGGGGTACGGGCGGCGGCGAGGATCAACCTCGCCTCGTCCTCGGCGAAGACACAGCCGGCGGCGCGGAGCGCGGCCACGACGGAGTCACGGGACGAGGGGGAGGGCTGCGGCGAAGAGAGAGATGCAGGCGAAGAGGGAGAGGAAGGAGACGAGGGGGGAAGTGAAGGCATGGAAGCCGAGAGCCTTTCGGAAGCCGAAGGGTGCTCTCGCGGCCGCCTACCGGCGGTGACCCGCGCCGGTTCGAGGAGAGAGCACCCGACCTGACACAGCGGTAATGGGTCTCACCTCCTTGGTCGTTCACGACGGGCACAGCGCGGACACACTACCCCAACGATCACGAGTTGTATTATGCAACCAGTGGCATGAGGGAGGAACCGTGAAAGCACCCGCAGCGGCCGTCGGCGACGCGGCCGTGGAGACCATCCAGCGCGAGATGACGTCCTTCGCCCGCCGGGCCCGGGCCTCGGCCGGACGGATGCATCCCGAGCTGTCGCTGGTCTCGTACACCCTGCTCGGGCACCTGGAGGAGAGCGGCGGCTGCCGCGCCACCGACCTGGCCGAGCACTACGCCCTCGACAAGTCGACGGTCAGCCGCCAGGTGGCCGCCCTGGAGCGTGCCGGGCTCGTCGAGCGGCGCCAGGACCCGGAGGACCACCGCGTCCAGGTCCTGGACCTCACGGGGGCGGGTCGGCGCATCCTGGCCCAGGTCACCGAGAGCCGCCGCGCGGCCTTCCGGGAGCGGCTCGCGGACTGGCCCGCGGAGGACCTGGAGCGGTTCGCCCGGTATCTCGTGCGGTACAACGCCTGGTCGGCGGTCGGCTCCGGGGAGGACTGACCACTCCCCCTCTTCCCTGAACCTGCGAGCACGACCACGCCTACGCCTACGACATCGGTACGACCGGACGTCCCTCCGGCAGCCGTTCCGGGACCCGGGCGGCCATGAAGGCGGTGGTACGGCGCAGGCGGAAGCCCAAGGACTCGTAGAGCCGCATGGCATGGGTGTTGCCGGCCCCGGTGTGCAGGAACGGGGTCTCGCCGCGTTCGCGGATGCCGTGCGCGACGGCGAGGATCAGCCGGGTCGCCAGGCCTTCGCCGCGGAAGGCGGGGTCCGTGCAGACCGCGCTGATCTCGGTCCAGCCCGGCGGATGCAGCCGCTCGCCGGCCATGGCCACGAGGGCCCCGTCCCGCCGTATGCCGAGGTAGGTGCCGAGCTCGACGGTGCGGGCCAGGAAGGGGCCGGGCCGAGTGCGGGCGACCAGGTCGAGCATCTCGGGCACGTCGTCGGGGCCGAGGCGGACCGCCTCGGGTTCCGGGGCGGTGCTCAGACCGTCGTCCACGAACTGGACGCCCTCTATCCGGAAAGTGATCTCCCAGTCGTCGGGGACCCGTCCGCGGAACCCGAGCAGCGGCACCTCGGCGCCGGGGCCGGCGAGGGCCGCGAGGTCGGTCCAGTCGTCGGCGTCGGGCTCGTCGGAGAGGGCCAGCCACGGTGTGACGTCCACGGGGTAGCGCAGGATCCGGCCGTGCCGCTCGGCGAAGCGGGCATGCGGTCCGGTCAGTGCGGCGCGGGCGGGGTTGTCGAGGACGTGGGGGGCGTCGCTGATCCTCGGGCGGTCGCCGGACTGCGGGGTGGGCCGGGGTCCGTCCGTGGTCTGTGCGGCTTCGGTGGTCATCGGGCGACCTCGATCACGACCTTGCCGCGGGCGTGGCCGTCCTCGACCGTGCGCAGGGCCTCGCCGGCCCGGTCGAGCGGGAACGTTTCGGTGATGTGCGGGTTCAGGTCGCCGTTCACCACGAGGTGCGCCACCGCCTCCAGGACCGCCGCGTTGCGGGCTCGGGCCACCCGGGCACCGCCCAGCCGCTCCACGTCCTCGGTCGGGGCACCGGCGGTGATCAGCTTCGTCCGGTCGGTGAGCAGGGGGGCAGCCTCGGACAGCACGTCGCCGCCCACGAGGTCGTAGACCCCGTCGATGCCCTGGGGCGCGGCGGCCCGTGCCCGCTCGGCCCAGTCAGGCCCGGACGGGACGTGCACCGCGCCGAGCGACTCGACGAAGTCCTTCTTGCCCTCGCTCGCGACGCCGACGGCGCCCAGTCCGAAGGCGCGGGCGATCTGCAGGACCGCAGCGCCGACGCCGCCGCCCGCGCCGGTGACGAGCACGGTCGCGCCGGACGGCAGGTCGAGCTGGCGGATCCCGTCGTACGCGGTCGCGGCGGCGACAGGCAGGGTCGCGGCGTCGGCGAAGGACAGCTCGGCAGGCTTGTGCGCGGCCACCGCGGCAGGCAGCAGGGCGTACTCGGCGTAGCCGCCGGCGACCGTGCTGCCGAAGACCTCGTCCCCGGCGGCGAAGCCCTCGACGCCCTCGCCGACCTCCTCGACGACCCCTGAGGCCTCGCTGCCGAGGACGGCGGGGAACTCGCGGTCACCGGTCTCACCGGTCCGGCGGTACCCGGTGCGCACCTTCCAGTCGACGGGGTTGACCCCGGCGGCTCGTACCGCGATCAGGAGCAGGTCGGGGCCGGGCACGGGCCGGTCCACCTCGACGAGGGCCTCGGTCTCCGGACCGCCGTACCGCGTGAAGACGTACGCGTCGGGCACTGCTCCCACTCTCCTTCGGGTCGCCGGTCAGGCGGTTGTACGGGCCACGGGTCGTGACACCAGTCGGCAAGGAGGACCGGCGGTCCGCTATTCCCGGGGCGCCGGAGAGTTCACGCGGCCTTCATGATCGGGGGCCGCCCCGGAACCGGGGCATGTCCGACGTGCGCGTACGGTGGAGCGCGTAAGGAATGGCCGTCGCTGACACGCTGGACCCATATGAACGTCACCCGAGGCTTCACCGGACGCGCCCGTGTCCACAACCCGGGCCTGCCGCCCGGACAGTACGACGCCGGCGACGACTGGCCCGTCCTGTCCGCGGAGGTCACGCCCGACCTGACGCCCGCCGACTGGACGTTCCGTGTCGACGGGCTGGTCGAGGCGCCCCGCACCTGGGACTGGGCGCAGGCGCACGAGCTGCCCGCGTCCGCCTACGAGGGCGACATCCACTGCGTCACGAGCTGGTCGAAGTTCGGGGTGCGGTTCGGCGGGGTGCCGCTGGACGTGTTCCTGGATGTGGTGCGGCCATATGGCTCCGCGACCCATGCCGTCGCCTACTCGCACACCGGCTACACCACGAACCTCCCGCTCGCCGACCTGACCGGCGGGCGTGCCTGGATCGCCTGGGAGTACGACGGGAAGCCACTGGCCGCCGAGCACGGCGGGCCGGCACGGCTGCTGGTGCCGCACCTGTACTTCTGGAAGAGCGCCAAGTGGATCGCGGGCCTGCGGATCCTCGACCACGACGAGCCCGGGTTCTGGGAGCGGAACGGCTACCACGAGCGGGGCAACCCCTGGGAGGAGCAGCGGTACTCCGGTGACTGAGACGTCCGCTTCCCCCGGCTCCACTGTCCCTGACCTCATTTCCCCCGGTTCCACTCCCCCTGGCTTCACTCCCGCGACGCGGTTCGCCGTGCCCGGGCGGATCGCCGTGAGCAACCGGGCCGCCTCGGTGTGGCAGACGGCCACGCTCACCGAGATCCGCCGCGAGACCCCGCGCGCCTCCACCTACCGCTTCGCGGTGCCCGACTGGGCCGGGCATCTGCCCGGCCAGCACCTGATGCTGCGGCTGACCGCCGAGGACGGCTACGCGGCGCAGCGCCATTACTCGATCGCGTCCGCCCCCGACGACTCCGGGCACATCGAACTGACCCTGGACCACGTGGAGGGCGGTGAGGTCTCGGGCTGGTTCCACACGGTGGCCGGGCCCGGCGACGAGGTTCAGGTTCGCGGCCCGCTGAGCGGCTTCTTCGCCTGGCCCGGCGACCGGCCGGCACTGCTGATCGGCGCCGGATCGGGTGCCGTACCGCTGATGTCGATGGTGCGGCACCACCGGGCGCGGGGCCTGCCGGTGCCGCTGCGGATGCTGGTGTCGGCGCGTAGCCCCGAGGAGCTCATCTACGCGCGGGAGTTGGGCACCGAGACGACGCGGGTGTTCACGCGGAGCGCGCCGGAGGATGTGCCGGTGGGACGTATGGCGGCCGCACATGTGGCGCCGCTCCTGGCCGAGCAGCCTCCTGGTGGGTGGGAGGCCTATGTGTGCGGGTCCAATGCCTTCGCCGAGCACGCCTCGCGCCTGCTGGTCGAGGCGGGGCAGCCGGTGGACCGTATCCGGATCGAACGCTTCGGCTGACGGGCGGGGACCGACCGCGTCACGGGCAGAGCCCTGCGCGTCACGGACGCGACCTTTCGCGCCCTCGTGGCCCGTTCACCCGCCCCCGCAGCGCCTTGGCGTTTCGGCGCCACTCTGCTGGGCACCCCGGTCCGGCGGCCCGATGCGGGGCCGCCGGTGAAGGATGCCGGTGAAACGGGTACTAGATGCTTGGGGGCACTCGCAGGCGTGCGCGGTGCGGAGGTCGACATGCGAACCCGGGTGCGCGGCTGGCGCTGGCGGCGCAGTCCGCTGCGGCGCCGGTCGGACGTCATAGAGGCGTGGACGGTCCTGGCCGTCGTGGTGCTGATCTGTGTGGGCGCTCCCCTGGTCGGGGCGTTCGCCGCCTCATGGGCCCACTCCGAGGCACGCGCGACCGCCGTGGAACAACGCGCCGAGCGCCATCGTGTCCGCGCCGAAATCATCGGCAGGACCACAGACCCGCTCCCCTCGGTGCAGGGCGGCCGCGAGCACACGAACCGGGCGACCGTGCGCTGGAAGGAGCCGGGCGTCGGCCCGCGGACGGCCATGGCACGGGTCCCGGCGGGTTCTCAGCGGGGAGAAGTGGTGGACGTGTGGTTCGACACCAAGGGCCGCAGCGTGCTCCCGCCGCCGGACGAGAGCACGGTCTGGCAGCACACGCTCAGCATCGGCGTGTGCGCGGCCGGCGGTGCGGCCGCGGTGGTGCTCCTCGGCCACTGCGTCGTCCGAGGGGTGGCCAACCGTCACCGGATGGGCGAGTGGGAACGGGACTGGGCCCTCACCGAGCCGCAGTGGACGCGCCGCAGGGCCTGACCGGCCCGCGCCTCGGCAGCTGGATCCGCTGCATCCGCCGCGCGATCCCCCCATGTGTCCGCAGCGCGTCCGCCAGTACCGGCAGTATTGGTTCACCCCGGTCGACCAGCACCTTCCCGGCGACCACCCTCGTCCACGCCCGAGCGGGCCCGCAGCGCAGCCACGCCTCCACCGGATCGCTCCAACGCGCCGACCAACGCGACCTCGTGCAGGTCCCACACGACCAGGTCGGCGCACGCCCCGGGCCGCAGGTGGCCCAGTTCGTCCGCGCGGCCCAGGCAGCGGGCCGAGCCCGGGTGGCGTGGAAGCGGCCGGCCGCGGAGACGGTCGTACGGACCTCGGGTTCGGTCCCGGCGGATCCGGCGCCGGTGACCCGACCACCCATGACGGCCACCCAGCCGCCCGGGATCTCCCGCCCTTCGTCGACGACGAGCAGCTCGGCGTCCCTGACCAGCAGTTCCACTGCCTCGACCGGCACTTCGACGGCAGACGTCATGGCGTCATCGTAGGCACCTAGCGAGACAAAGACCTGGCGAGTCGTCCGACCATCCCCGTACGGTGTGATCATCCGCACGCTCTCTCCGCAAAGGCGGTCCCAGATGGCCCTGTTCGACCTTCCGCTCGACGAGCTCCGCGAATACCGCAGCGCGTCGACCGAGCCCGAGGACTTCGACGCGTTCTGGTCCAAGACGCTCGAGGAGGCACGCGAGCACGATCTGGACGCCCGTTTCGAACTCGTCGACACGGGTCTGTCCACGGTCAAGGTGTACGACGTGACGTTCTCCGGGTTCGGCGGTCACCCGGTGAAGGGCTGGTTCACGATTCCCGCCGAGGTCTCCGCTCCGATCCCGCTGGTGGTGGAGTTCGTCGGGTACGGCGGCGGGCGCGGTCTGCCGCACGAGCATCTGCTGTGGGCGTCCACCGGCCGAGCGCACTTCGTGATGGACACCCGCGGTCAGGGCAGCGCCTGGGGCGGCGGTGGCGGCACCGCCGACCCGGTGGGCGGCGCGCCCGCGTACCCCGGTTTCATGACGCGGGGCATCGACGCCCCGGAGAACTACTACTACCGCCGCGTGTTCACGGACGCGGTGCGTGCCGTCGAGGCCGCCCGCTCGCACCCCCTGGCCGATCCCGCCCGCACGGCGGTGATCGGTGCCAGCCAGGGCGGCGGCATCACGATCGCGGTGGGCGGTCTGCTCCCGGACCTGGCGGCCGTCGCGCCGGACGTGCCGTTCCTGTGCGACTACCCGCGCGCGGCGACGATCACGGACCGCCACCCGTACCGGGAGATCGGCCTCTACCTCAAGACGCACCGGGGCCGCACCGAGGACGCCCTGCGCACCCTCTCCTACTTCGACAGCGTGCACTTCGCGTCCCGCGGCCGGGCCCCCGCCCTGTTCTCGGCGGCTCTGGAGGACCAGACCTGCCCGCCCTCCACCGTCTTCGCCGCCTTCAACGGCTGGGCGCACGACGAGAAGACGATCGAGGTGTACGACTTCAACGACCACGAGGGCGGCGGGCCCTACCACGAGGCGGCCAAGGTGCGCTGGCTGCGGTCGTACGCCTGAGGGGTCACGCGTGGAGACGGGTGAGGCCGCGGAGCGGTTCGTGCGGGTGTGGGAGCGGGCCTGGGCCGGGCACGACGTGGACCGGCTGCTGGAGCTGTACGCCGAGGACTGCGTGCACCGCTCCATGCCGTTCCGCGAGCCGCACCGCGGCCGGGCCGAACTGGCGGAGTACCTGCGCCGGTCGTTCGCCCAGGAGCAGGTGACGGACGTCCGGTTCTCGACGCCGGTCGTCGGCCGGGACGGGGTGGCGGTGGCCGAGTTCCGGGTGTTCGCCGAGGAGGCCGGCGAGGCGTCCACGCTGGCCGGGTGTGTCTTCGTGCGGTTCGACGGATCCGGCCTGGCGGTCGAGACCCGCGACTACTGGCACACGAGTCCGGGGCACCGGGAGCCGGAAGGATCGCTCTTCTTCCTCTGATGCCTCGAGGCCTCAAGGCATTGAGGCCTCGAGGCTTTCGCATACGACATCTTCCGCCCAGTCCGACCAGTCGGTATGTTCTTGGGGCCCGGGTCGCAGCACGGAGGCCCGGGCTTCCGGAGGACGACGGAGGGTCCATGTCCCAGAACGAGTCGGCGGTCCACGGCCACTGCGACGAGCGCTTCGGCGCGGTACGGACGGCGTTCGAGGAGAACTTCCGGGACCGCGGGGAGCTGGGCGCCGCGGTCACCGTGGTGGCCGACGGCGAGACCGTGGTGGACCTGTGGGGCGGCTGGTCCGACGCGGCGGGCACCCGCCCGTGGGAGCGCGACACGCTGGTCAACGTGTGGTCGACGACAAAGGGCCCGGTCGCCCTGTGCGCGCACATCCTCGCCGACCGCGGACTGCTGGACTTCGACGCGCCGGTGGCCCTGTACTGGCCCGAGTTCGCCGCGGCCGGCAAGGAGAAGGTCCTGGTAAGGCACCTGCTGTCGCACCGGGCCGGTCTGGCGGGGCTGCGCGAACCACACACCCTGGCCCAGCTCTGCGACTGGGAGCTCACCGTGGAGCGGCTCGCCGCGACGGAGCCCTGGTGGGAGCCGGGCACCCGGTCCGGATATCACGCGCTGACGTACGGCTTCCTGGTCGGGGAGGTCGTACGACGCGTGTCCGGGCTGCTGCCGGGGGCGTTCCTGGAGCGGGAGGTGACCGGTCCGCTCGGGATCGACTTCACCGTGGGTCTGCCGGAGAAGGAGGCCGGGCGGGCCGCCGAGCTGGTACATCCGCCGGCCATGTCGGGCAGTGAACAGGCCGCGGTGTTCGCCCAGTTGGCGCCTGCGGCGATCGCGGCACTGGCCAACCCCCCGGTGGGCGCGGCCGAGGCCAACACGCCCGCTTGGCGGGCCGCCGAGATACCCGCCGCGAACGGCCACGGCACCGCCCGGGCCGTCGCCGCGCTCTACGGCGTCTTCGCGGGCCGGGGCTCGTACGACGGTCAGCGCGTCCTCTCCCCCGAGGCCGTCGAGCGGGTGCGCGAGGGGCAGGGCGGCTGCCGCGACCTGGTGCTGGGCGCCGGCTTCGAGAACGAGACGGAGATCGGGCTGGGCCTGTGGCTCAGCGGGCCGAACGGATCGTACGGCCCCAACCCGCGGGCGTTCGGACACGACGGCTTCGGCGGCTCGTGCGGACTGGCCGACCCGGAGGCAGGGGTGTCACTGGGGTACGTGATGAACCGCATGGGGCCGCACATCGCCGACGACCCACGGAAGATGGCGCTGATCGACGCCCTGTACCGGGCGTTGTGACCTCACCGGCCTCGGCGCGGGTACCAGCGGGTACCAGCGGGTACCAGCGGCTACCAGGAGGACAGCAGGAGAGCTGCACCACGGAACCCGAGTCGTCGAGGCGCTCGCCGAGTCGGTCCGCGCAACTGCCTTGGCAGCCACACCCCGTGGCCGCCGGCGGCGTCGCGGCTCGGGCGGCAGGTGTCCTCGGAAGCACGCTGGGGACGCCGAGCCGGGCGCCCCGTCGTCGGAGACCTCGCACAGGACGCGGTCAGGGTCGCCGGCAGCGGCACCACGCCGTGCCCGCCGCCGTAGCGCACGGCGTCGACGCCTCGTGCACAGCGGCCACCAGGTATGCGCCGCCCGCGGCTCGGGCGGGTTCAGGCCTGCCACCCAGGCTGGGGACACCTTTTCCGCCGAAGTCCGCTACGGCGGACGCGAGTTGGGCATCGAGGCGGCCGTCGGGCGGCGTTGGGCGACAGGTCCGTGGCGACGGAGCTCTGATCAGCCCGGCGGCGCAGCCCGCACTGATGGGGCGTCATGCCGTACGACTCGGACACCGGCGCTCGGCTACGGCACCCGACGGGCCACCACCATCCGGACCCGTGGGCTGCCGTCCCGCCGGTGCCCGAACTCGGGCAGAGCGTGCAGGTCCACCTCGAATCCGGTGCGCTCCAGCTCCCGCCGTACCTCCGAGAGCCGGAAAGCCCGGTAGTACATGACGAACGGCGGCCGCCACACGGCGTTGCGCACCCGCATCACCGCGTCGAAGCCCAGCAGCATCCAGTAGGCGCGGGACGCGGGGCGCGGCGGGGCGAGGACCGGGAAGGCGAAGCTTCCGCCGGGGCGCAGGACGCCGTGGACCTGGGCGAACAGTCCGGGCAGTTCTCGCGGCAGGAAGTGCCCGAAGGCCCCGAAGCTGACGACGAGATCGAAGGCGGGGCCGAACGGCAGGGCCCGGGCGTCCGCGCGCACCCACGACACGTGCGCCCCGGCGGGCCTGGTGCGCTCCCGTGCGACGTCGAGCATGCCCGCGCTGAAGTCGACCCCGGTGACGGTCTTCCGGCACACCTGTGCCAGCACGGGCAGGCCGGCGCCGGTCCCGCAGCACAGGTCGAGCCCGGCGTCGAAAGGGCCCATGCGCCGCAGAGCCGAGGCGACGGCGTCGAGCACCGGATCGGGCGTACGGAAGGGGGTGTGGTCGAACTTCGGGGCGAGCAGGTCGTAACCGCGTTCGACGGACGACAGCGCCTGGACGGCGAGCTCGCGGAGACTGGGGCCTTCGGGGCTGAACATCCGGGTCAGCTTAGGCGCACCGGGAGGCGGAGGCGCGGCTCGGGTGAGAGTCCGCACCTCCGCCAGGTCTCCTACGGCGATCGGGCGCCATGACGTCGGCGAACCCGGTCCTCGTCCAGGCGCACCGGGCGATGACTCCGCATGGCCGCGCGGGCACGGTCGACGAGGTCGCCCCTGGATGGCCTGTCTGCCGTCCGACGAGTCGTCGCACGTCGACGGCCGGAGATCACGGCCGACGGCGGGCACGCGGCGCACGGCCGGGTGCAGGCTGCCAGCAACGCGCTCGACACCTCATGCGGTGCGTGGCAAGGGCTGCTCGGTCCAGATGATTTTGGCGTTCGGGGTGTAGCGGGTCCCCCAGCGTTCGGTGAGCTGGGCGACCAGGAAGAGGCCGCGTCCGCCCTCGTCCTCGGTGCGGGCGCGGCGCAGCCGGGGTGAGGTACTGCTGCCGTCGGAGACCTCGCAGATGAGCGCGCGGTCGCGGAGCAGCCGGAGCTGGACCGGGCCGGTGGCGTGGCGGATGGCGTTGGTGACCAGTTCGCTGGCGACGAGTTCGGTGGTGAAGGTGAGCTCGTCCAGGCCCCAGGCGGCCAGCTGCTCGGTGACCGCCGCGCGGGAGCAGGAGACGACCGCCGGATCGCTGGGCAGGTCCCACTGGGCGACCTGGTCGGGCCCCAGGGCGTGCGTGCGGGCCACGAGAAGGGCCACGTCGTCGCTGGGCCGCTCCGGCAGCAGGGCGTCGAGGACCGCCTCGCAGGTGTCCTCCGGCGCCCGGTCGGCGTGGGCGAGGACGGTTCGCAGAAGGTCGAGGCCGGAGTCGATGTCCCGGTGCCGGTCCTCGATCAGGCCGTCGGTGTACAGGACGAGTTGGCTGCCTTCGGCCAGCCCCAGTTCGACGGTCTCGAAGGGCATCCCGCCGAGTCCGAGCGGCGGTGCCGAGGGCAGATCCACGAACTCCACCGTGCCGTCGGGCGCGACGACCGCGGGGAAGGGGTGCCCGGCGCGGGTGAGGGTGCAGCGCCGGGACACCGGATCGTAGACGGCGTACAGACAGGTGGCTCCCACGATCCCGCAGTCGGCCTGGCTGTTGTCCACCGCCCATCCCTCGCCCCGGTCGAGGCGTCCGACCAGGTCGTCGAGGTGCGTGAGGAGGTCGTCGGGCGGCAGGTCCAGGGAGCAGAAGTTGTGTACGGCGGTCCGCAGCCGGCCCATGGTGGCCGCGGCGTGCAGTCCGTGGCCGACGACGTCGCCGACGACGAGGGCGACCCGGGCGCCGGAGAGCGGGATGACGTCGAACCAGTCGCCGCCCACGCCGGCCTGCGCGGGCAGGTAGCGGTAGGCGACGTCGACGGCGCTCTGCTCGGGCCGGCCCCGGGGCAGCAGGCTGCGCTGCAGGGCGAGGGCAGTGTTGTGTTCGCGGGTGTAGCGGCGGGCGTTGTCGATGCAGATCGCCGCGCGGCCGGCCAGTTCCTGGGCCAGGGACAGGTCGTCCTCCTCGAAGGGGGCGGGCTTGTCGGAGCGGTAGAAGCTGACCAAGCCGAGGGTCGCGCCGCGTGCCCGCAGCGGCACGGTGATCAGGGAGTGGATTCCGGCCGCGAGGACGCGTTCGAGCCGTGCCGGGTCCTGGGCGAGCCAGCCCTCTGCCTCGACGAGCACGGGTTCGAGCACGGACCGCCTGGTCTCCAGGCTGCGGGCCTGCGGTGTGGTCGGAACGTAGTGGACGGGGTCGCCGACGCCGTACAGGTAGGGCACCTCGTGGACGGAGCCCAACGCGATCCGGCGCAGCGCGGTCCCGGCTCCGAGCGAGACCGGCTCGTCGCCGAGCAGCACCGCGTCCGGGAGATCCACGGCCGCGAAGTCGGCGAACCTCGGGACGGCGACCTCGGTCAGTTCCTCGGCCGTGCGGGTGACGTCGAGGGTGGTGCCGATGCGGACGCCGGCGTCGTGCAGCCACTCCAGGCGCCTGCGGGCCAGCACGGCGAGCCGTCCCACGCCCGGCTCGCCGACGAGCAACAGCCGGTCGTCGGGACCGCTGCCGTCCTCGCCGGACCGGGTCCGGGACGGCGGGTGCGCGGTGTCTGCGTCGGGCGCGGGGGGCGGTGCGGCCGGGATGGTCACGGACCGCACCGTGACGGGCGGAATCAGGGCCGGTGCGGGTGGCTTGGCGGGCGCGGTGGAAAGGAGTGTGCCGGTGGTCGGCGGGGTCGTGGGCACCGGTGGGGTCGGTGCGGTCGCGAGGGCTTGGACGGTCGCCGGTGCGGCTCCGGACGGCACATCCGTGACACTGTCGGACGGGAGTGTCCCGGCCGCAGCCGCAGTCGTCCCGGCCTCTGTCGCTGCTGCCGCTGCCGCTGCCGCTGCCGAGCTTGTCGTGGCCACAGTTTTTCCGGCCTCTGCCGGTTCCGCCGAGATCGCCCCGGCCGCGGTCGTCGTCCCAGCCCCTGCCGCTGCCGCCGCCAGGGTCGCCCCGGCCGACGTCGATCCGGCCTGGCGCAGCCGTGGCCCGCCGAGGATCCGGGCCTCGACGACCACGCCGGTCTCGCCCTCCGCGCCCATGACCGGGCGACGCAACAGGGTGGCGACGCGGCCGCCGGACAGGACGACCTCGTCGAGGGTGCGCTGGGGCGAGGCGAGGAGCTCCTCGGCCTTCTCCCGCAGTACGGCCAGGTCGATGCGGCCGAGGCCGCCGTCGCCGTGGCCGACTCCCAGGTCGGGTGTCGCGAGTCGGGGCTGGCGCGGCCACCCGCCCGCGTCAGGACCCGCTCGCCGGTACGCGGCGAGCAGTGCCCGTTCGCGCTGTGTGGACTGCTCCAGCAACCGTGCCTCGATGCTGCAGGCGGCCTCGCGGACCAGTTGCAGCATGGTCGGGTCGCTGTCGGCGCGCAGGCAGGTCAGGTCGAGGACGGCCTCGATACGTCCGCTGAAGGGGTCACGGACGGGCGCACCGGCGCAGGCGAAGGGCTGGAGGCAGTCGGCGAAGTGCTCACGGCCGACGACGTAGACGGGGCTTCGCTCGGCGAGCGCGGTGCCGACACCGTTCGTGCCGACGACCCGTTCGGAAGCGTCGAAGCCGGGCGCGAACCGCACCTCGTCCAAGCGGTCTCGCAGCTGCCGGTCACCGCCGAGCCGCTGGACCATGCGGCCTCGCGCGTCGCAGAGCGCGACGGTCATGCCGACCTCGGTGAGCGACGTGCTCAGATCCGTCAGGACGGGGTCGGCGGCGCGCAGGAACTGGTCCTCCAGCGTCAGGTCCGGCGCGTAGGGGACCAGCAGCTGGCGCGGCTCGAGCCCTGCCGACCTGCATCGTTTCCAGGAGTCGAGCACCGAGTCCCGGACCGTGGAGTCGACGAGCGAACCGGCCAGAAACCGTTCGTGGGCATCGACGAGCCCGCCGATGTCGTCCCAGGCGACGGACAAGGGGATCACTTCCCTCATCGGAGACCGCCGGGTCGCGCGCCGCTCTTCGACGTGCCGCCCGGCGGAGTGCTCCAAGCGACTTCACCCTATTCCCTTTGTGACGCACACCACAATGCTGGTCAGTGCCCGGGGGGGAGCCGACCCACCGTCGCGCGAAAGGCCGGGACAAGGGTCCCGACCTCTCAGGCGTACCGTCAGGGCGCTGCATCACGGCACCGGGCCGGATCGGGACGCAGTACGCGGTGTCGATGAAGCCGAAGATCCCGGCGAGCGCGAGGACGGCCCCGGCGGCGAGCGACAAGATCCGCAGGGGTCCAGGTCCCACCCGCTCGCCGCCCTCGATGATGCCCCGGAGCAGGGCGGTCAGACCGACGGCGACGGCGGCCGGGCCGGCCCGGCGCACGTCCCTCGCACAGGGAGGGCCTTGGCCAGAAGGAGAAAATGCGTCGGCGAGGGCCGTCGGGGGTTGGTTCGTATCCGCTGGTACTCCGGGACCGTTCACGGTTGGATGCCGTCATGACCACCGACGAGCACGAGCGGCTGATGCGGGCCAACCGGGCGAACTGGGACGCCCGCACCCCCGTCCATCTCGCCAGCCGGTTCTACGGACTCGACCAGGACCTCGACCCCGAGCGCTGGTTCGGCGCCTTCGAGTGGGACGACCTGGGTGAGCTCGCCGGCCGGGACGTGCTCCATCTCCAGTGTCACCTCGGCACGGAGACGCTCGCCTTCGCCCGCCGCGGGGCGCGGGCCGTCGGCCTCGACTTCTCCGAGGCGTCCGTCGCGGCGGCGAACGACATCGCGGCCAGGGCCGGGCTCGACGTCGGATACGTGTGCGCGAACGTCTACGACGCCGTCGAGGCCCTGGAGGGACGGCGGTTCGACGTCGTCTACACCGGCAAGGGCGCCCTGTGCTACCTGCCCGACCTGGAGCGCTGGGCGGGTGTTGTGGCCCAACTCCTGCGTCCTGGCGGCCGGTTGTACATCGTCGAGTTCCATCCGCTGCTCAACTCGCTGGGCCCCAAGCCCGCCCCCGGCGAGGGCCCCGAGCTGCTGCTGCGCCACGACTACCTGGGCGGCGAGGGCCCCGTGCGCCGGGACGCGACCCACACCTACACCGACGGCCCGCCCGTCGAGGGCGCCACCGACAGCTACGAGTGGATGCACGGAATAGGAGAGGTCATCGGCGCGTTGACGGGGGTGGGACTGAACGTCCGGCGCCTGCGGGAGAGCGACGAACTGCCCTGGCAGCGCTGGCCGCAGATGATCCGTACGCCGTCCGGCTGGTGGCGGCTCCCCGAGCCGCGCATCCCTCTGCTGTACGGCCTGCTGGCCGACCACTGAGTCCCGCGTCACAGAGCTGACCGCGCACCGCGTGGTACATTGCTGCTAGCACTTGTGTACGCCCGTTCCGGGCGCCGGTGCCAGTTCTCTCAACCAGCCACACCGCCCGCCGTTTTCGCGGCCGGCTCATCGGCTTCCCAGCACCACCTCGTCGAAGGCCTCACTCGCCGTACCCGAGGTGCGTTCCCTCCGCCGAGGCGCGTCTTCGCTCCGCCTCCCCTCGCGGCTCGCCCCTTCCTCCTTCCGCACGCCTCGAGCACTTCCGTCCGTGAAAGGACCACCCATCATGACCACCACACTCGAACACCCCCCTGTCCAGCAGCAGGCCCCGGCCCGGGTCGCCACCGGTGTCCTCGACATCGACGCGAACGGGAAGGGGCACCTGCGCCCCCTGGACCTCCACCCCTCACCCTCCGACCTCCAGGTCCCTCCCCAGCTGATCCGCCGGTACGGCCTGCGCAAGGGCGACCACGTCGACGGCGTACGCGCCGCCCAGCGGGTCCTCACCGAGGTCGCCCGGGTCAACGGGCGCAGTCCCGAGGAGCAGCGGGGCCGTCGCCACTTCCGCGACCTCACACCGCTGCACCCGCAGGAGCGGCTGCGCCTCGAACACCCGGCGGCCGGGCTCACCGGCCGTGTCGCCGACCTGATCGCCCCCCTCGGCAAGGGGCAGCGCGGGCTCATCGTCGCCCCGCCCAAGACCGGCAAGACCGTCCTCCTCCAGCAGATCGCGGCCGCCGTCGCCGGCAACCATCCCGAGGCCCGGCTGATGGTGGTGCTGCTCGACGAACGCCCCGAGGAGGTCACCGACATGCGGCGCTCCGTGCGCGGCGAGGTGTACGCCTCGACCTTCGACAAGACGCCCAGGCAGCACATCGCCCTCGCCGAACTCGTCATCGAGCGGGCCAAGCGGCTCGTCGAGGCGGGCGAGGACGTCGTCATCCTGCTGGACTCCCTGACCCGGCTGTGCCGCGCCCACAACAACGCGGCCGCCGCCGGTGGCCGCACCCTCAGCGGCGGTGTCGACGCGACCGCGCTGATCGGCCCCAAGCGGTTCTTCGGTGCCGCCCGCCTGGCCGAGGAAGGCGGCTCGCTCACCATCCTCGCCACCGCGCTGGTGGAGACCGGTTCGCGCGCCGACGACTTCTTCTTCGAGGAGCTCAAGAGCACCGGCAACATGGAGCTGCGTCTGAGCCGCGACCTCGCGGACCGCCGCGTCTTCCCGGCCGTCGACATCAATCCCTCCGGCACCCGCCGGGAGGAACTCCTCCTGTCCCCGGCCGAGTTGACCACCGTGCGCGGCCTGCGCCGAGCCCTGCAGTCCCGCGACGGCCGGCCCGGCATGGAGACCCTGTTGGAGCGGATGCGCGCAACGCCGGACAACGCGACGTTTCTGCGCCGCATCCAGCCGACACTGCCCGTCGACTGACGAACCGCTCCGGGACGGCATCCCCGACATGCGGCATCCGGGTACTCACCGGCCCCGCTCGGCCCGGGCAGCGCCGTGTTCGGCGACTTCGTTCCTACGTTTGCGGTATGACGATCGGATTTACTTCCCGGGCTGCCCTGTCCGCCTGTGCGCTCTGCGCGGCGAGCCTGCTCGCGCCCGCGGTCGCGGCGGCACACACCGGGGCGGACCCCGCCACGCCCGGCGTACCGCGGGCGGTGACCCCGCAGCCCGCCCTGCTGTACCGCTCCGGAACCACGGTCCGGGCGCACACCGGGGTGCCCGGGGTTCCGGAGGTCTCCGCGCTCTCCTGGCTGGTGGCCGACGCCCGCACCGGCGAGGTGCTCGCCGCACACAACGCGCACCGCAGGCTGCCGCCCGCCAGCACCCTGAAGACCCTGTTCGCCCTCACCGTGCTGCCGGCCCTCCCGCGCGGCATCCGGCACACGGTCCGCAAGAAGGAGCTGACCGGGATCGGCTCCGGCAGCAGTCTGGTCGGAGTGTCCGAGGGCCGCACGTACCGGGTCGCCGACCTGTGGCGCGGGGTGTTCCTCAACTCCGGCAACGACGCCGTGCACGTGCTGGCCGAGCTCAACGGCGGCTGGCGCTCCACGGCCGCGCGAATGCAGGCCAAGGCCCGTGCCCTCGGCGCCCGGGACACGCGGGTGGTGTCTCCGGACGGGTACGACATGCCTGGCCAGGTGTCCTCGGCCTACGACCTCGCGGTGTTCGGCCGGGCGGGACTGCGCAACGCGGAGTTCACACGGTACTGCGGCACGGTCGAGGCCAGGTTCCCGGACCGCGGCGGACGGTCGTACCCGATCCGGAACACCAACCGGCTGCTGACCGGAGACGACGGGGTGCGGCGGTATCGGGGACTGATCGGCGTCAAGAACGGCTACACGAGCAAGGCCGGCAACACACTCGTCGCCGCCGCCCACCGGAGCGGGCGCACGCTCGTCGTGACGGTGATGAACCCTCAGTCGGGCGGCGGTTTCGCCGTGTACGAGGAGGCCCGTGAGCTGCTCGACTGGGGTTTTTCCGCCGCCGGGCGAGTGGAACCGGTGGGGTCGCTCGACGCGCTCAGGGCGAAGCCCCGCTCCGGCCCGACCGCGCTGCCCGCCGCTGCGCTGCCCGCCAGGGACGCCGGGCCTCGTTGGCCGCGGAGGGGGGCGATCGCCGGTGTCGCCGCGCTGGCTGCCGGTGCCGTCGCACTGGTGCTGCGCGCCAAAACCGTTGCTGTTGAAGGGAGTTGACCGACCGGCAGCCACAGCAGCAGTCCGAGCGTGATCCAGGTGTAGGCGTTGCCGCCGAGGAATCCGCCGACGCCGGAGGCGTCGTCGAACCACAGCCAGACCACGCTGGTGCACAGCACCGCGTACAGGGCGCCCGCGATCCGCCGGTGCCCGGCACGGACCAGGACCGCGAAGGACGGCAGCAGCCAGACGAGGTGGTGCACCCAGGTGATCGGGCTGACCAGGCAGGCGGTCAGGCCGGTGAGGGCGAACGCGGTCGTCCACTCCCCCTTGGCGGCCGCCCTGCGGGCGCGGAACACCCACACGCACAGGACCGGCAGAACCGCCACGGCCCACACCGCGCGGTCCGGTTCACCCAGTCTGGCCAGGACCCCTTGCAGCGACTGGTTGGAGACGTAGTCCAGACGCCCCACCCGGGTCGTGTCCCACATCGCCTCGGTCCAGTAGAAGCGCGAGGCTTCGGGCGCCACGCAGGCCGCGAGAGCCGTCGCCGCGGCGGTGGCGGCACTCGCGACCGCGGCGGCCCGCCAACGCCGGGCGAGCAGCAGCAGTCCGATGAAGAGGGCGGGCGTGAGTTTCACCGCTGCTGCGAGACCGATCCCGACCCCCGCCCAGCGGTCCCGGCCGGTGGCGAGCAGCCGGGCGTCGGCGAGTACGAGAGCCAGCAGCAGGAGGTTCACCTGACCGAAGCTGATGGTGTCGCGCAGCGGTTCGAACAGCGCGAGCGCACAGGCGCCGAGGGCACAGCCGAACCAGCCGTAGCGCCGCCAGGCCGGCCCGGTGAGGATGCGCAGCACCACGGCCAGGGCGGCGATGTTCAGCAGCAACGCGACGGCGATCGCGGCCCGCAGATCGAACATCGACATCGGCAGCATGGCGACGGCCGCGAACGGTGGATAGGTGAAGCCGTACGCCGTCCCCGGCACCCGGTAGTCGTAGATCCGTCCGCCGTGATGGATCCAGCCGTCCACGGCCCCGTGGTAGACGCGCAGGTCGAACCAGTCGCGCAGCAGCGGCACGGTCGCGGTGAACACGCTCACGACGGCGGCGAGCACGAGCACCAACAGCAGCCGCGCTCGGTCGGTGCGGGCCGGCATCATGCCGCACGCCCCGGCGCCGTGGCGGGTGCCGGTGCCGTCTGATGGACCTGCCACAGGACGACCACGGCGAGCAGACCGCCGCAGACCGCCAGGACCAGTTGCCCGGTGTCGGCCGGGCCGCCGCTGGGCAGAGTGGCTAGCGCGAGCACACCCGTCACGGCGGCCACCCGGTGCCGCACCGGCGCGCTGGGCGCGGCGGCGGCGATGAGGAACAGTGCCCACAGGGCGTACCAAGGGCGGATCGCCGGGCCGAGGGCGGCCACGGTCGCCAGGCTCAGACCCAGCGCGTACACCGGCCGGGGACGCAGCCGCAGCCATATGACCAGGACGCCGACCACGGCCGCCACGATCCCGAAAGCGTGCCACACCGGGATCGCCAGGGGCGCCAGATCGCTGCCGAGCCGCTCCAGCAGCGCCCGGGTCGCGCGGCCGAGCAGGCTGGTCAGGGCCCAGTTCTGCGGCGACACGGGGGTGTCGAGGGCACCTACCCAGCCGTATCCCGTGCCGGCCACGGCGGTCGCGGCGACCGTGGTGGCCGACGCGGCGAGCGCGGTGGTGACGACGGCCTTCGTACGACCGTGGCCCGCCCGCACCTGGAGGACGACGACCGCGGCGAGTCCGAGCAGGGCGGGTGCCTTGACCAGCGCGGCAAGGGTGACGAGGACGGCGCCCAGCGCCGGCCACCGGCCCAGAGCCGCGACCAGGCCGAGGCCGAGCAGACCGAGCATGATGGCGTCGTTGTGGGCGCCCGCGACCAGGTGCAGCAGAACCAGCGGGTTCAGGGCACCCAGCCAGAGCGCTGCGGCCGGGTCGGCGCCGCTGTGCCGGGCGAGCCGGGGCAGGGCGGCGGCCATCAGTCCGACGCCGAGCAGCGCGACGAGCCGCATCCCGAAGACACCGGCGGGAAGTTCGCCCCGCGTCAGTCCGGACAGCGCGGAGGCCACGCCGAGGAAGACCGGACCGTACGGGGCTCCGGTGTGCCGCCACAGCGGGGAGACCTCGGCGGCGAGCGGACCGCCGAGCCGGGCGGGGCCGTGCGCGTAGACGTCCATGTGGGCGTCGACCATGGCGCCCTGCGCGAGGTAGCTGTACACGTCCCGGCTGAACAGCGGGGGCGCGAGCAGCAGCGGTGCCGCCCAGATCACCAGGACCCCCATCACCGCGCGCGGGCCGGGCGGCTCGGATCCGTGGATCAGCCGCCCGAGCAGAGCCCAGGCCGCGATCAGCAGGACAACGCCGAAGTACGCGCCGACCAGACCGAGCACGGCGTGCACGGAGGTCGGAGCGAGGAGTTCACGCACCGGCAGGGCTCCCGCGGTCTCACCTCCCGCCGCGAGAAAGGCGGTACCGGCCAGGCCGAGTACCTGACAGCGACGGAGATCGACGGGGAAAGCCATGGCCAGCACTCGGGAAGCGTGTCAACGTCGAGTGGCCGGAAAGCAACGTACCCGTCTCCGGGTGGGGGCCCGTGCGTGACCGGCATGTGAGGGAGATGCCGCTGACGGTGTTCCCGGGTTGCAGACCCGTCAGAACACCGACACGCCTGTCAGGGTCGTGAAGCGGTCCAGGGCCGCGACCCCGGCCACCGAGTTGCCTCGCTCGTCGAGGCCCGGGCTCCACACACACAGGGTGCAACGCCCCGGAACCACCGCGATGATGCCGCCGCCCACCCCGCTCTTGCCGGGCAGGCCCACCCGGTAGGCGAACTCGCCCGCCGCGTCGTACGTCCCGCAGGTCAGCAGCACCGCGTTGACCTGCTTGGCCTGGCTCTGCGTGAGCAGCCGCGTGCCGTCGGCGCGCACGCCGTGCCGGGCCAGGAACGTGGTGGCCAGGGCGAGGTCGGCGCAGGAGGCCCTGAGGGAGCACTGCCGGAAGTACTGGTCGAGCAGGACCGGGACCGGGTTGCCGATGTTGCCGTACGACGCCATGAAGTGGGCCAGGGCGGCGTTGCGGTCGCCGTGCGCGGCCTCGGAGGCGGCGACCTCCTGGTCGAAGTCCAGGGTGGGGTTGCCGGACTCCGAGCGGAGGAAGGCCAGCAGTTCGCCGGCCGCGTCGCCGGTACGGGTGTGGAGGCGGTCGGTGACCACCAGGGCGCCCGCGTTGATGAACGGGTTGCGCGGGATGCCGTTCTCGTACTCCAGCTGGATCAGGGAGTTGAACGGGTTGCCGGAGGGCTCGCGGCCCACGTGCTCCCAGAGTTCGTCGCCCTCGCGGGCCAGGTCGAGGGCGAGCGTGAAGACCTTGGTGATGGACTGCGTGGAGAACGGCTCCCGCCAGTCGCCCACCCCGTACACCGTGCCGTCCAGCTCGGCGACGGCCATGCCGAAACTGCGCGGGTCGCAGGCCGCGAGCGCCGGGATGTAGTCGGCGGGCCGGCCACGGCCGGGGGTCCGTTCTATCTCGGCGGCGATGCGCTCCAGGACCGGTTGGAACAGCGTGGACATGATCGTCATCATGCCGCACGCCTGCCACCGGAGCGTCCCCGGGGCGCCTTGGGCTCCGCGTCCGCCGTGCGGGACGGGGCCCGGCCCCGTGTGCGGCGGCGACAGGCCGCCAATCAGGCATGTCTTGGGCCGAACTCCGCGTGCTGGCCCGCCGATCCCGAACTCGCAGGTCAGGGTGAAAGCCTGCGGTCTCTGCGAATCGGGGTCCGCTCGGCCATCGAGCAGACAGGAGAGATGTTGCGTCAGCGCGACGTAGGCGACGGAGCCATCGGCAATCAGCGGCCGGCCGGCAGGTCAAGCACCGGGGCGATCGCCGGTCTGCTGCGGCGAAGCAGCGCGGCCGGCCTGTGCGTCACGGCGGTACTTCTGGCCGGATGCGCTATGCCCACCCCGTACGTACCCCTGCTGGAGAACCCGAAGAACGGACGAACGTTCTATCTCAGTCCTCAGGGAGACGACAGCGACGACGGTCGGACACGGAAGACCGCCTGGCGCACGCTCCGGCGCGCCGACGCCTTGCGGTTCAAGCCGGGCGACCGGTTGCGGCTGGAAGCAGGCGCGCGGTTCCCCGGCCGGCTGAGCATCGGCCCGGGGGACGCCGGGAACACCCGCAAGCCTGTCGTGATCGACTCCTACGGCGAGGGCCGTGCGACGATCGCGGCCCGCGGCACGCGCGCCATCGAGGTGCACAACACGAGCGGAGTCGTCGTCCGCGACCTGCGCCTGGTCGGCGACGCCGCGGCCCACAGATCGCGGGACGGCATCGCTTTCGTCAGCGACCTGCCCGGGGACCGGAAGCTGCCGTACGTCCGGGTCTCAGGTGTCGAGGTGTCGGGCTTCCGCAACGGCATCCGGCTGCACGGCGGCACCGAGGCATCCGGCTTTCGCGACGTGGTGATCAGCGACTGCGCGCTGCACGACAACCAGGACGCCGGTCTCGTGGCGGACGGTCCCCCGTTCTCCGCGGACGCGCCCGCCTACGCGCACGACGGGGTGACGGTGTCGAGGGTGGAGGCGTACCGGAATGTCGGAGACCCCCGGGCGTCCGACCGCAACACCGGCAGCGGCATCGTCCTGGGCAGCGTCCGCCGGGGCATCGTGGAGCAGTCCGTCAGCCACGACAACGGGATCTCGTCCTCGCCGGCCGCCGTCGAGGGCCCCGAGGGCATCTGGACGTACGACTCGACGCGGATGACGCTGCAGAGGAACGTCTCCTACAGCAATCACACCGGCTCCATGGTGGACGGCGGCGGGTTCGGCCTCGACAACAACGTGTCCCACTCGGTGATGCAGTACAACCTGGCCTACCGGAACGATGGTTCGGGCTTCCTGGCGTACTCCGCCGCCCCGAACACGGCGCACACGGGCAACACGATCCGGTACAACATCAGCCACGACGACAGTCGCAAGCTCCCTCAGTACGGTGGCATCGTCGCGCTCGGAACGCGGGTCGGCGACCTCGCGATCTACCAGAACACGGTGCTGATCACGGCGAACGGCGCCGTCCGCGCACCGGCGCTCCGGCTCGAGCCCAGCCTGCGCGGCGTCACCGTGCGCAACAACGTGTTGGTCACGGACGGCTCTCCCGTCGTCGCGGCACAGGGGCCCCTCGACACCTCGGCCGTGCTGTTGCAGGGCAACGACTACCACAGCTGGGGCGACTGGGCCCTGCTGTGGGGAGGGCGCGCGTACCGCGACATGGCCTCCTGGCGCCAGGTGACGCGTCAGGAGGTGCTGGGGGCGCGGGTCACCGGCACCGACCGCGACCCCTGCCTCGCCCCGGCCCCGCTGGCCGTGGTCGGCCCGGACCTGCGTGGCCGAGGACCGACACGCAGCGCACTGGCGGCGCGGTGCGTCCACGAGCTGGCCGGTGCCGCCGTGGACCTGTGGGCCATGGGGATCGACCCCGGGCAGGTGGACTACTTGGGAGCGCCGCTGAGCGGATCGCCCGGTGTGGGAGCCGTGCAGGTCGGTCCGGCCGCCTGAGGGATCGTCACCCGGAGGATGTCGCCCGGGCCTGGCGGCGGGACGTGGACCGGGCGTCCCAGGGCGCGGAGGTGCCAGCCGGCCGCCCGCCAGACCACGGGGTCCAGGGCGTTGCGGGCGTCGACCATCCGCGGTGCCCGGACCACCTCGGACAGTCGCGCCGGGTCGAGTGCGCGGTACTGGCGCCACTCGGTCAGGTGCAGCACCAGATCCGCGTCCCGGCACGCCTCGATGACGTCCGTGCAGTAGGCCGGTCCGGGCAGCACCGCGCGCGCGTTGTCGATGCCTTCCGGATCGTGCACGCGCACTTCGGCGCCGTGTGCGTCGATCTCGGCGGCGACGGCCAGCGCCGGTGAGTCGCGCACGTCGTCGCTGTCGGGCTTGAAGGTGGCGCCCAGCACGGCGATCCGCCGTCCGGTGAAATCACCGCCCAGGAGATGGCGGGCCAGGTCGACCGTCCGCCGACGCTGCCGGTGGTTGATCTGTTCGACTTGGCGCAGGAAGGACACCGCCTCCCCCACCTGCAGTTCCTCGGCCCGAGCGAGGAACGCGCGGATGTCCTTGGGCAGACAGCCGCCGCCGAACCCGAGACCGGCGGACAGGAAGGCTCGCCCGATGCGCGCGTCGTGGCCGAGGGCGTCGGCCAGGGTCACCACATCGGCACCCGAGGCGTCACACACCTCCGCCATGGCGTTGATGAACGAGATCTTCGTCGCCAGGAAGGAGTTGGCGGCGACCTTCACCAGTTCGGCGGTGGCGGGATCCGTGCTGACGTAGGCGACACCGGCCCGCAGCATCGGTTCGTAGACCTCGCGCAGCGTCCGGTCGGCGTGCGGCGAGGTGACCCCCACGACCAGCCGGTCGGGGCGCAGCGTGTCCTGGACGGCCAGTCCCTCGCGCAGGAACTCCGGGTTCCAGGCGATCTCGGCGTCGACGCCGGGGCGGACCCGTGCGGTCACCCTGCGGCCGAGCGTCCGGGTGGTGCCCACCGGCACGGTCGATTTTCCGACGATCAGGCTGTCGCGGGTGAGGAGCGGTGCCAAGCCGTCGACGACCGCCTCCACATGGCGCAGGTCGGCGGCGAGGGAGTCGGCGCGTTGCGGCGTACCGACGCACACGAAGTGCACGTCGGCGAAGTCGGCCGCCTCCTGAAGCGAGGTGGTGAAGCGCAGCCGCCCGGCCCGGGTGTTCCGGATGAGAATCTCCGGCAGGCCGGGCTCGAAGAACGGCGCCCGGCCCGTCGAGAGCGCCGCGATCTTCTGGCTGTCGGTGTCGACACCGAGGACGTCGTGTCCGATGTCCGCCATGCACGCGGCGTGCACGGCTCCGAGGTAGCCCGTACCGATGACGGTCAACCGCATGGAGGTTCTCCTGTCTTGGGGCCGCCGACGTCGACGGGATCAGCGTGCGTAACCGTGGGGGTTGAGTTCCTGGAACCGCCAGGCGTCACGGCACATGGCGGCGAGGTCCCGCGTGGTGGTCCAGTCCCAGGCCTCGGCCACCGCGCTCACGTCGGCGACGAGCTCGGCGACGTCGCCGGGTCTGCGGTCGACGACCTGATAGGGAATGGGGCGGCCGCTCGCCTCGCCGAAGGCGGCGACCAGTTGCAGCACGGAGGTGCCGGTGCCGGTGCCCAGGTTGAACACCCGCATACCGGTGTGGTCGTTCAGGTGCTCGACGGCCACCCGGTGTCCCTCGGCGACGTCCATGACGTGGATGTAGTCGCGCACGCCGGTGCCGTCCGGCGTGGGGTAGTCGTGCCCGAAGACGCTCAACTCCTGCCGCCGGCCCACGGCGACCTGGGCGACGTAGGGCATGACGTTGTTGGGGACGCCCTGCGGGTCCTCGCCGAGCAGGCCGCCGGGGTGGGCTCCGACGGGGTTGAAGTAGCGCAGGGCGAGCACCTGCATGTCCGTCAGGTGGGCGCAGACGTCCTCCAGGATCCGCTCGCACATCAGCTTGGTGCGGGCGTAGGGGTTCGTGGGTGCCACCGGGCTCTGCTCGCTCAGGGGCACCGTCCGCGCATCGCCGTAGACGGAGCACGACGAGGAGAAGACCAGCCGGTGGACGTCGTGTTCGTGCATGACGGACAGCAGTGCGCAGGTGCCGCCGACGTTGGTGTCGTAGTACTCCACCGGCAGCTTCACCGACTCGCCGACCGCCTTGTGGGCGGCGAAGTGGATGACGGCGTCCACCTGGTGGGAGGCGAACACCCGGGAGAGGGCCTGCCGGTCGCGCACGTCGACCCGGTAGGCGGCCGCGAGCGGTCGACCCGCCGTCTTGGCGATGCGGTCCAGGGTGTGGGGCGAGCTGTTGACGTGGTTGTCGACGACGACGACTTCGTAGCCGTGGGCGAGCAGTTCGACACAGGTGTGGCTGCCGATGAAGCCTGCGCCACCGGTCACCAGGACGGTTTCGGGCATCGGGGACCTCGTTCTTCGTCAGGAAGGAGTGGGACGTTGCGGGCGGGGCTCCGGGCGGCCACTGGCATCAGCCCGGAAGGAATCCCCGCACATAGGTCGGGAACAGCAGCAGTGCGAAAACCAGCGGTACCAGCGCGACGAGCCCCGAGGTCAGCGGCAGGATCGCCGTCCGCAGTGCCCGGTGCGCGCCCACACCCGCGGACCTCGCGGTCTCACGGATGTGCAGCACGCTGACGGCGAGGGTCACCAGCGCGTAGGCGAGGGAGCCGAGGAGACACAGGAACACGTAGCCGATCGCGGGGCCGGTCAGCTGGCCGATCACGGCCGCGCCGGACAGGACGGTGGTGATCAGCAGATAGGGGAGCATCAGGCGCATCGGCAACGGCTCCATGCCGTCACGGACCTTGGGCGTCACCTTGAAGACGACCTGCCGCGGCCGCAGGCGCTGCGTCAGTGCGGCCGCGGCTCCCCAGGCCACGTACGGCCAGCGGGTCAGCCCGAACAGCCAGCCCTCCCAGCTCAGCAGCGGCGCGTCGACGGGCCGCAGCAGGCCGCGCCTGCGGAGCAGCACGGTGAGCAGGATCAGGAAGAACGACATGGCCCAGAAGTGCAGGAGGAACGCTACGTAGTTGACGTTGATCCACGGGTGGCCGGTGACCGCGGCGATGGGCGGCAGCAGCAGGCCGGCGGTGGTCGTCAGCGCGAGCAGGGGATAGTACGAGAGGGCGAACGCGAACCGGACCCTCAGCCGGCCGGGCATGCGCCGCAGATGCTTCGGGAGCATACCCAGCAGCATGTACACCAGGCTCCGCGACCACTGGAACTCCTGCGTCACCATGGCGGCGAAGGTGAGGGGGCCGTCGCCGTGCGCCTCCGCGTCGATGGCGAACGCCCCGTGCCAGCCCGCCGAGTTCATCAGGAACGTCGTCGAGAAGTCCTCGGCCAGCTCGGGGCCGAGCCCGCCGATGTCCTGCAGGGCCCGGGTCCGTACGGCGTAGTGGGAGCCGATGCACAGCGGTGCCAGACCGTCGGAGTGGCCCAGTTGCATCGGTCCGTGGAAGGTGGCCTCGCGGTGCAACCGTCCGCGTGCCGACCACGATGTGCGGGCGTTGGCGTCGCACACGCTGGGGGCTGCGACGTAGCCCACGGCCGGATCGGCGAAGGGCCGGGCCACTTCCGCCAGGTAGCGGGGGTGGGGCACGTGGTCGACGTCGAGCTGGGCGACCACGTCGTAGTCGCTGTATCCCCAGCGGTCGTAGAAGTGCGCGAGGTTTCCCTCCTTGCACCGGGTGCGACGGGGCCAGGCGTCCCGGTGGTAGGACGCGACACCGCGGCGGCAGGACACCCGCACGGCGTTGGCCTCGCACCAGTCCAGGATCTCGCGGCTCGGGTCCTCGTCGCACAGCCATACGTCGTAGGGGTGCGGGAAGTCCTGGCGCAGCATCGCGGTCAGGGTGGTGCGGGCGACCCGCCAGGGCTCCGACGGTGCCCGGGTCACGACGAACGCGGTCCGCAGCCGGGGCACCTCGACGGCCGGGTCGAAGGTGCGCAGTCGCACCATCACGACGACGAAGTACAGCGGCAGCACCGACAGGTACAGCAGGAGGGCGCTGTTCACCACGAATCCCGCCCAGCCGACCCGGTGTTCCGGGCGCAGCCACCACGCCCAGAAGCAGACGAGGGCGGTCCACCAGCACACCGCGAGCAGGGACACCTTCATCCGGTCCAGGCGTCCCAGCCGGGGAATCCAGGACGCGGGCCCCGGCGTGACCGGTCTGCGTGGCTTGCCGAAGACCGGTCCGTCGGACGCTACGTCGACGACGTTGCCCGACGAGATGACCCACAGGTGGGTCCTCAGCGTCGCGCCGTCGGTGTCCGGCAGGCCCGGACCACCGTCCAGGGCGGTGCCGCGGGCGTGGCCGGGATCCGTCTGGGTCACGACGCGGCGGTGGTCGCGCCGACCGGGCAGGACTCCGCGGTGACGACGCCGCCCGGCTGCCCGCCCCGGATCGCGGTGAGAGCGGCGGCGATGTCGTCCGGACGGGCGGCGAACCAGTCCACCGTTCGCCGCAGACCGTCCTCGATGCTCACCTCGGGGCTCCAGCCCAGGCGCTGCGCCGCCCGGGTGATCACCGGCCGACGGCGGGTCGGATCGTCGACCGGCAGCGGATGGAACTGGACGTCGGCCTGGGATCCCGTCAGTTTCAGGACCAGTTCGGCGAGTTGCAGAACCGTCAGTTCGACGGGGTTGCCGAGATTGACCGGCCCGGGTTCGTCATGGTCGATCATGGCGACGATTCCGCGCACCAGGTCGTCGACGTAGCAGAAACTGCGGGTCTGTTTTCCGTCGCCGTAGACGGTCAACGGCTCTTGGGCCAGCGCCTGGACGACGAAGCTGGAGACGACGCGGCCGTCGTGCGGGCGCATGCGCGGACCATAGGTGTTGAAGATCCGTACGATTCCCGTGTTCGTTCCGCGGTTCGTCCGGTAGGCCTGGGTCAGCGCCTCGGAGAACCTTTTCGCCTCGTCGTAGACGCTGCGCGGGCCGATGGGGTTCACATGGCCCCAGTACGTCTCGTCCTGGGGGTGCACTTCGGGGTCTCCGTACACCTCGCTCGTGGAAGCCAGGACGAAGCGGGCGTCGTGGCGTGCCGCCAGTCGCAGGGCGTTCTCCGTGCCGCGGCTGCCCACGGCGAGCGTTTCCAGCGGACGGGCGAGGTAGTCGGGAGGCGAGGCGGGGCTGGCCAGATGGGCGACCGCGTCGACGGTCCCCCACACCTCGACCGACCGGCTGACGTCACCGCGGACGAGTTCGAAAGCCGGGTCTCCGAGAAAGGTCGCGATGTTCGCGGGAGTGCCGGTCGAGAAGTCGTCGAAGCACACGACCTCGTCACCGCGCCGAAGGAGTGTTTCGCATAGATGCGAACCGAGAAAACCGCCGCCACCTGTCACGGCCACACGCATGAATTCTCCTGGACTCGCCGAAGGGATTCCATCGCTCCGCCCGGCGCAGGGTGTACGGGGATCGTTCACCGGGTCAGGAGACGACCCTTTTCGAGGGCCGCGTAATTCAGCATATGAGCGTAAATAGCACTTTCCGGAGTGTGGCGACACGGGCTGGGCCGATCAGCCGGTACCGCACGAGGGCGACTGCCTCCCGCCATCCCGTCACCACTCGGATGTGAAGGGCGCACCACCCCGGCGTGGTTCATCCCTTGGTGTGACGACACCGCGTGTCGGCCCGGCGCGGCACGCCGGTGTCGCACCCGCGGGTGCCGTTCGTCAGACGGCCGGCGCCGTGCCGCTGCCGGCGAGCACCTCCGGGCGGAGCAGGTCCGCCAGGCGTTCGGCGGGCAGCAGACCCTTCTCGAGGACCAGCTCGGCAACGCCCCGGCCGGTGGCCAGGGCCTCCTTGGCGATGTCGGTGGCGGCCGTGTACCCGATGTGCGGGTTGAGGGCGGTGACCAGGCCGATGGAGTTCTCCACGCTCGCCCGCAGGGCCTCGGTGTTGGCGGTGATGCCGTCCACACAGCGTTCGGCGAGGGTGAGGCAGGCGGCACGCAGGTGGGTGATGGACTCCGACAGGGAGTGCAGGATGATCGGCTCGAAGGCGTTCAGCTGGAGCTGTCCGGCCTCGGCGGCCATGGTGATGGTGACGTCGTTGCCGATCACCTCGAAGGCGACCTGGTTGACGACCTCGGGGATCACCGGGTTGACCTTGCCGGGCATGATGGACGAACCGGCCTGCACGGGCGGCAGGTTGATCTCGCCGAGGCCGGCGCGCGGCCCGGAGGACAGCAGGCGCAGGTCGTTGCAGCTCTTGGAGAGCTTGACGGCGATCCGCTTGAGCACGCCGGACATCTGGACGAACGCGCCGCAGTCCTGAGTGGCTTCGACCAGGTTGGCTGCGGTGACCAGCTGGAGGCCGGTGATCTCGGCGAGGTGGCGGCGGGCCGACTCGGCGTACCCGGCGGGTGCGTTGAGGCCGGTGCCGATCGCCGTGGCGCCCAGGTTGATCTCATGGATCAACTCGACGGCCTCGGCGAGACGGCTGCGGTCCTCGTCAATCATGACGGCGTATGCGGAGAACTCCTGCCCCAGCGTCATGGGCACCGCGTCCTGCAACTGTGTACGGCCCATCTTGAGGACCTCGCGGAACTCGACGGCCTTGCGGGCGTAGGCGTCCTGCAGTACGGACATCGCCGTGAGCAGTCCACGTACCGCGAAGACCGTCGCGATCTTGACGGCGGTCGGGTAGACGTCATTGGTGGACTGGCCGAGGTTGACGTCCTCGTTGGGGTGCAGGTGCCGGTACTCCCCCTTGGCGTACCCGAGCAGTTCCAACGCCCGGTTCGCGACGACCTCGTTGGCGTTCATGTTCGTCGAGGTGCCGGCGCCGCCCTGGATGACGTCGACGACGAACTGGTCGTGCAGCTTGCCGTCACGTATCTCGCGGCAGGCCTCGACGATGGCGGCGGCCTTCCTCGGCTCCAGCAGGCCGAGCTCCTCGTTGGCGAGGGCGGCGGCCTCCTTGACGGCGGCGAGGGCGTCGATCAGGTGCGGATAGGCGGAGATCCGGGTGCCGGTGATGGGGAAGTTCTCGGTGGCGCGCAGGGTGTGAACACCCCAGTACACGTCGGCGGGGACGTCACGGTCGCCGAGGAGGTCGTGCTCGGTGCGGGTGATGGCGGACATGAGGGTGCGGGTCCTCTTTCTGAGGGGGAGGGTGAGGAAGTGGCGGACGGTACGGGTCCGGCGGTACCTGGGCAGGCCGAGCGATACGACACCGGCCGCGGCGGACGCCCCTAGGGGCGCGGGGAACTGCGCGACCAGACCCGACGCAGCCGGTCGAACACAGTCACCCCGACGTCGCTCAGCCGACCTGCCATCAGGCGCAGGCCGACAACGTCACGGGGTCGAGCGCCCGTACCGGGCGTACCCAGCCGACCGGTTCGCCGCCGCCGAGCAGTGGCTCCCCCGCGAACTCGGCGAGCGCCAGAGGGTCGACACCCGCCCGGGCAAGCGCCGCCGCGGCGACCGGCACGCGCGCCCGGTTCGCCCCGTCCGCGATCTTCACGGCGACCGCGCGGCCATCCGGGAGGGCCGCGACCTGGACGCCCTCGAACCCGTCCTTGGCGAGCAGGCCCGGCACGGCCCGCATCAGCGCGGCCACGTCCCGGCCGGACCCGGACGCCATCTCGGCGTGCTCGCGCATCGCGTCGGCGACACGCGACTCCGGGGTGCCGGACGGGGCCGTGGTGATCCGGGCGGCGGCACGCGCAAGGCCGTGCAGCGAGACGGAGAACAGCGGCGCACCACAACCGTCGACGGTCACCCGCGCGACGCGCTGCCCGGTGAGGTCCTCGACGATCTCGGCGATCGCCTGCTGGAGCGGGTGCCCGGGGTCGATGTAGTCGTCCAGGGACCAGCCGTTGAGCTTGCAGAGGTACAGCATGGCCGCGTGCTTGCCGGAGCAGTTCTGGGCCAGCCGGGAGGGCATCCTGCCGTCCCGGATCCAGTCGTCCCGGACTACCGGATCGAAGGGCAGGTCGGTGACGTTGCGCAGGTGGTCCTCGGTGAGTCCGGCGAGCTCCAGGATCCGCCGGGCACCGGCGAGGTGGCGTTCCTCGCCCGAGTGGCTGGCCGCGGCGAGCGAGAGCAGCTCGCCGTCGAGCGGGAGTCCCGCCCGGACCATGGCGACGGCCTGGACCGGCTTGAGGGCCGAGCGGGGGTAGAAGGCGGCCTCGATGTCGCCCAGTTGGAAGTGGACCTGGCCGTCGGCGTCGAGGACGACGACGGAGCCGTAGTGGATGCCTTCCACGACCCCGCCGCGTATGAGGTGGGCGACGGGAGCGTGGAGGGGCTCACGGATCAGGGGTGCGTCCGCGACGGAACTGTTGTGCATCACTGCCTGGGTGTGGTCGGCCGGCGCGTGCATCACGCGCCGGCTCCGGTGGTGGACTTGCGCGCGGTACGGCCGCGGACGGCGAACCATCCGACGACCAGCGCCCCGCCGATCAGCGGGAGGCACAGCACGGTGGTGCGGCCGGCGCCGCCGTCGGCGTACATGAGGACCAGGACGGAGGCGAGGAAGACCAGCGTCACGAGCTCGGTCCAGGGGGAGCCCGGCAACCGGTAGGAGGGGCGGGACAGTTCGCCCTTCTGCGTCTTCTGCCAGAACACCAGGTGGCAGACCATGATCATGCCCCAGGTGGAGAGGATGCCGATCGCGGCGAAGTTGAGCACGATCTCGAACGCGTCGGCGGGGACGACGAAGTTGAGGCCGACGCCGAGGACGCAGATGCCGCTGGTGAGCAGGATGCCGCCGTAGGGCACCTGGCTGCGGCTCATCACGCCCGTGAACTTCGGGGCGGAGCCGGACATCGCCATGGAGCGCAGGATGCGTCCGGTGGAGTACAGGCCGGAGTTGAGCGAGGACATGGCCGCGGTGAGGACGACGAGGTTCATCACGCCGCCGGCCGCCGGGATGCCGATGTTGGACAGCACGGTCACGAAGGGGCTCTCGCCGGCGGTGTACTTGTTCCACGGGAGCAGCATGGACAGCAGGACGACCGAGCCGACGTAGAACAGACCGACCCGCCACATGATCGAGTTGATCGCCTTCGGCATGATCTTCTCGGGGTTCTCGGTCTCGCCCGCCGCGACTCCGACCAGCTCGACGGAGGCGTAGGCGAAGACGACGCCCTGGATGATCAGCAGCATGGGCAGCAGGCCGTGAGGGAAGACGCCGCCGTTGTCGGTGATCAGGGACGGGCCCGGCTGGTGCCCGTCGACCGGGTGCTGGGTGACCAGCAGGAAGATGCCGATGAGCATGAAGGCGACGAGCGCGCCGACCTTGATGATCGCGAACCAGAACTCCAGTTCGCCGAACATCTTCACGGATATGAGGTTCACGGTGAGGACGACGGCGAGCGCGACGAGCGCGATCACCCACTGCGGGATGTCGGAGAACATGCCCCAGTAGTGGGTGTAGACGGCCACGGCGGTGATGTCGGCGATGCCGGTGGTGGCCCAGTTGAGGAAGTACATCCAGCCCGCGACGTAGGCGCCCTTCTCACCGAGGAACTCACGGGCGTACGACACGAAGGCACCGGACGAGGGCCGGTACAGGACGAGTTCGCCGAGCGCGCGGACGACCAGGAAGGCGAAGAGGCCGCAGACCGCGTAGGCGACGAAGAGGGAGGGCCCGGCGTCGGCGAGGCGGCCGCCTGCGCCGAGGAAGAGGCCGGTGCCGATGGCCCCGCCGATGGCGATCATGTTGACGTGCCGGGACTTCAGGGACTTGCTGTAGCCGGCGTCTCCGGCGTCGACGTGCGCGGTCTGTTTGCGGGTCGCCTCTTGGAGGTGCTGCTCGCTCACGCCTCGGGTCCGCCTTCCAGGGGGGTGTCCGCGCCCTGCGGGCGCACGATGTCGGTGAGGGTCGTCTCGACGCGGTCGAGGTGGTGGGCCATGGCTTCCACCGCGTCGGTCTCGGAACCGTCGATCAGCGCCTCGACGATCGCGCGGTGCTCACGGTTGGACTGCTCACGCCGGCCACCCAGTTCGTTGAGGAACGCCGACTGGCGGGCCAGTGCGTCGCGGATCTCCTCGATGACCCGGCGGAAGACCGGGTTCTGGGCGGCCTCGGCCACGCCGAGGTGGAACAGCGTGTCCATCGCGACCCACGCGGTCGTGTCGGTCTCCCGCTCCATCCGGTCCAGGAGGTGGGCCAGGTGGTCGAGGTTCTCCGCGGTGCGGCGCCGGGCCGCGTACCCGGCGACCGGGATCTCGACATGGCGGCGCACCTCCAGCAGGTCGCTCGCCGCGTAGTCGCCGAACGTGGGGTCCTCGACGGCGCTCGCGACCACGAAGGTGCCCTTGCCGGTCTTGGAGACGGTCAGCCCCATGGTCTGCAGGGCCCTGAGGGCCTCGCGCAGCACGGGGCGGGAGACCTCGAGGGTGCGGCACAGCTCGGCCTCGGAGGGGAGCTTGTCGCCGATCGCGTACTCGCCGCGCTCGATGGCGCCGCGCAGATGCCCGAGCACCGCTTCCATGGCACTGATCCGCCGCGGGCCCTGACTGGCTGTCTGGCTGTCTGACAGGTTCACGGGAGTGATACTCCGGGGGCCGCGAGGCCCCTGTCAAGGTTTCCGAAACAACGAATTCACGGGGCGCGACGCCTGAAAGAGGCCCCACACCCCGTGCGGGCGACCGCCGGGCCGCCGAAGGTCAGCTGCTCAGCCCGCCCGTGGCCAGCAGGCCGAACAGCAGCACGCCCACGACGATCCGGTAGACCACGAAGGCGTTGAAGGAGTGCTTGGCGACGAACCTCAGCAGCCAGGCGATGGACGCGTAGGCCACGCCGAAGGAGACGACGGTCCCGACGGCGAGCGGCGCAGCGCCCACACCGGCCCCGAGGGCGTCCTTGAGTTCGTACAGGCCCGCTCCGGTCAGGGCGGGGATGCCGAGGAAGAACGACAGCCGGGTGGCGGCCACGCGGTCCAGGTCCAGGATCAGCGCCGTGGACATGGTGGCGCCGGAGCGCGAGAAGCCCGGGAAGAGCAGGGCGAGGATCTGTGAACTGCCCACCAGCATGGCGTCCTTGAACGAGGTGTCGTCCTCCCCGCGCTTGTGCCGGCCCATCTGGTCCGCCGCCCACATCACCCCGCTGCCGACGATCAGCGAGCCCGCCACGACCCACAGCGAGGCGAGCGGTCCTTCGATGAGCGGCTTGGCGGCCAGTCCGACGGCCACGATCGGAATGGTCGCGCAGATCACCCACCAGGCGAACTTGTAGTCGTGGTGGTAGCGCTCCTCCTTGTCCACCAGCCCGCGGCCCCACGCCGAGACGATCCGCACGATGTCCTTGAAGAAGTACACCAGCACGGCGGCGATTGCCCCGACCTGGATCACGGCCGAGAACCCGACGACGGAGTCGTCGTCGACCGGGATGCCCATCAGCCCCTCGACGATCTTCAGATGGCCCGTGGAGGACACGGGCAGGAACTCGGTCACCCCCTCGACGGCTCCGAGGACGACGGCCTGACCGACACTGATGACGCTCATGGGATCCAGTTCTGCTCAGGAGGCGGGTGCGGCTCTTCTCAGGGGAGCGGGCTCTGTCTTACTACACGCGGACGAGAGCCGGACTGCACGTGGACGCCGGCCGAGTTGTCCGCGAGCCACAGCCGAGCGCCTACGCCCACACCGCCTGAGCCACCGCCACGCCCAGGAAGGCCGCCCCCAGACCAGCGGCCACGCTCCCGATCACGTTGACGGCGGCGTAGAACCCCGCCCCCGACTCGGCCAGCCGGAGCGTCTCGTACGAGAAGGTCGAGTACGTCGTCAGTGCCCCGCACAGGCCGGTGCCCAGAAGCAGCTGGAGGTGGGAACCGGCGGCTCCCGAGGCCGCCGCGCCGGCCAGCAGGCCGAGGATCAGACAGCCGGTGAGGTTCACCGCGAAGGTGCCCCAGGGGAAGACCGAGTCGTGCCGGGACTGCACCGCCCGGTCGGTGAGGTAGCGCAGCGGGGCACCGACCATGGCACCCGCGACGACCAGCAGCCAGTTCACAACCACCTCTTACCCTTCGCGCCCGGATCGCCCTTTTCGTCCTCCCGGCCGACGTACCTGATGACCTCGCAGTCGTCGAGGATCACCAGTCCCTCGGTGACGAGTTCGTCGAGCTGCGGCAGGAACGCCCGTACCCGCTCCTCGTCGTCCACGATCACGACGGCCACCGGCAGGTCCTCGCTCAGGGACAGCAGCCGGGAGGTGTGGATCAGGGAGGAGGCGCCGAAGCCCTCGATGCCGCGGAAGACGCTGGCGCCCGCGAGACCGGCCCCGTGGGCGCGGTGCACGATCTCGCTGTAAAGGGGCTTGTGGTGCCAGGTGTCGTGTTCGCCGACGAAGACGGTCACCCGCAGGGCGCTGCCGGTCAGCCTCGTCATGCCTGCCTCCACTTCAGGGCGCGCCTGGTGGCCGCGACGGCGAGCCACACCGCGGTGAGCGCCGCGACCAGGGTGGCGAAGAGGTAGGCCAGCCCCGTGCGGGGATGGCCGGAGTCGACCAGCTTCTGGATGTCGACCGCGTACGTCGAGAAGGTGGTGAAGCCGCCGAGCACACCGGTGCCGAAGAAGGGGCGGACGAGCCGGTGAGCGGCCCACACGTCGGTGATGACCACCATGAACACGCCGATGACGGCACAGCCGACGACATTGGTCCAGAAGGTCGCCCAGGGGAATCCGCCCGGCTGGGCGGGCCACCACAGTGAGGCCGCGTACCGGGCGGTGGCGCCGAGGGCACCGCCGAGCGCGACCACCGCGACGACCGGCGCCTGGCCGCGCCAGAGGGGCTGCCGTGCGGCGGGTGCACGGAGGCTGTCGGTCCGCTGGGCTGTCATGGTCGTACGTCTCCTACTCGCCGGGGCCCTGGCGTACGGGCGTGCTCCATCGCAAGTAGGGACCGTTGGCGGCGTCCGAGCCGCGGTTCGGGTACGGCGGGCCCCACCGCCGCGCCGCGTGGTGATCGCGGCTGGTCAACAGCGTAACCCCGGTGCGCGCCCGGGTCACTTCGTGTTCGGCGCCTCGCAGACCGCGATGCCGGGCTCCCACAGGCTGCCCAGGATCAGGTGGCCGGCGGTCTCGCAGACGCTGGTGACCATGCGGAAGCCGGAGCGGCGGCGGGTGAGGTGGTGGACGATCTCGCCGCGGTCGTCGACCGCGAGGATGCCGATCGTGCCGGAGGGACGGAAGGGGGCGCGCACCGCGATGCGGGCGGCGGTGCGGCGGACGTCGGGGGTGCCGCGGTGCAGCAGGTCGAGGGGCGGGACGCGGGGTCCGGCCAGTGGGACCCAGATCGGGCCGTCCGGTGCGCCGCGCCAGAGGTTGTCGGGCATGCCCGGGAGGTCCTCGACGAAGGGTTCGGCGCGGCCCGCCTTCGGCCCGGCGAGCCAGTACCGGGTCAGCCGGTAGGCGCCCGTCTCGGCGACGACCAGGAAGGTCTCGTCGGCGCTCGGCGCGAGGCCGTTGGCGAACTGCAGCCCCTCCAGCAGGACTTCGGGCTCGTCACCGCCCGGGGCCAGGCGCAGGAGCCGACCGGTGCCGGTGCGCTCGACCAGGTCGCCGATCCACTCCTCGAGGGGGTAGCGGCGGCTGGAAACCGTGAAGTACACGCTTCCGTCGGAGAGGGCGACCACGTTGCTGCAGAAGCGCAGCCGCTCCCCGGCCAACGAGGCGGCGAGGACCCGCACCGTGCCGTCGGTGAGGTCCACGCCCAGCAGTCCGCGTTCGGCGTCGCAGACCAACAGGGCGTCGTCGGGGAGGAGTTGGAGGCCGAGCGGCCTGCCGCCGGTCCTGGTGAGCACCTCGACGCGGGTCGTGGCGGGGTCCGTCAGTCCGTCCAGGCGCAGGATCCGGCCGTCCTGGACGCCGGTCAGCACGCGGCCGCGGGCGTCGGCCACCACGTCCTCGGGGCCGCGGCCGCCGATCGCCACGTAGTGGCGGGGAAGCAGAGCCGTGGGACGGTTCATGCGCGACTGCCCTTCGCTGTCGGGGGCGGATCCTCCTCGCAGGCGAGTACCCCCGCGGGCGGGTCGCCTACCAGCCCTTTTCGAACATGCGAGCCACCTCGGCGATCCGCATCTCGTCGCGCCGGTAGTGGGTGCGGCGCCGGATCCGCGTGGTGCGCAGCAGGCCGATGTCCGCGAGCAGGTCGAGGTGGGTCTCGGCGACGGCGCGGCGGACCCCGAGTTTCCCGGCGACGGCGTCGGCAGTCACCCCGTCCGTCACAGGATCGCCGTACGGCTGCGGCGGGAAGTGCGCGGCCGGGTCCTTCAGCCATTCCAGGATGACAAGACGCTTCTCGCCGGTGGGAGTCCTCAGCATCACATCACGTTCCCCTCCGTCCGGGCTCCTCGTACAGCGTCTTCCCACTGTGACGCAGCCGATGCGCCCGCGTACGGGACTCCGCAACGTTGTCCGGTACCGAACTCCCTTGCGGGGAGGGGTCGTTCGGCACACGACTACGCCTGGCGAGGCGAGGCCCCCTCCGCCCGCGGCTCGTGCGCTCGCACGGGCGGAGGGGAGTCGGTTCAGCCGTCGAGTCGTACGACGCGTACGGCCCCTGCCGGGATCCCGAGGCGGCCCGCGGCGCGTTCACCGGTCAGCAACTCGGTGCCGTCGGCTTCCAGCGGCACCTTGACGTCCGTGGCGGTGTGGTTGATCGCGAACAGGTAGGTGCCGGACTCGCCGGCCCGGCGCACCACCTCGACGTCGCGGGGCAGGTCGGCGCGGGTGCCGAGGTCGGCGTCCTCGACGGCCCAGCCCAGCAGCGCGTCCAGGCCCTCGGCGGTCAGGCGCGTGGAGACGTACCAGGCGGTGCCCTCGCCGACGCGGTGCCGGGTGACGGCCGGGTGGCCGGCGGTCAGGCCGTCGGCGTACGTCCACACGGTCTCGGCGCCGCGCGGCACCACGAACTCGGTCCACACGTCCGCTGTGAGCTCGGAGCCGTCGGAGCCGGTGATGCGCACCAACTGGTCCTTCAGCAGCGGCGAGAACTCCTCGACGGTCAGGCCGAGTACGTCCCGCAGCGCCCCCGGGTAGGCGCCCTCGTGCACGGCGTCGTGCTCGTCGACGATGCCGGAGAAGTAGGACACCACGAGGGTGCCGCCGTTCTGGACATACTCCTTGACGTTGCGGCCTGCTGCCTCCGTCATCAGGTACAGCGCGGGCACGACGACAAGGGGATAGGCCGACAAGTCGGCTTCCGGGTGGGCGAAGTCGACGGTGAGGTGGCGGTCGTAGAGGGCCTCGTAGAAGGCGTCGGCGCGCTCGCGCGGGTCGTGGTCCTCGCTCGGGCGCCACTGGAGGTTCTGCGCCCACCAGGAGTGCCAGTCCCACAGGACCGCCACGTCGGCGACGGTGCGGGTGCCTCGGACGGTGCTCAACGAGTCCAGGGACGCGCCGAGTTCGACCACCTCACGCCACACACGGGTCTCCGTGCCACCGTGCGGGACCATCGCCGAGTGGAACTTCTCGGCGCCGCGCCGCGACTGACGCCACTGGAAGAACATGGCACCCTCGGAGCCGCGCGCCACGTGCGCGAGTGAGTTGCGGGCCATCTGGCCGGGGGCCTTGGCGGGGTTGCGGGGCTGCCAGTTGATGCCCGAGGTGGAGTGCTCGAGCAGCAGCCACGGGGCGCCGCCCGCGACGGAGCGGGTCAGATCGGCGGCCATCGCGAGGTTGACGTGGGTGCGGCGGCCGTCGGTGATCAGGTAGTGGTCGTTGGTGACCAGGTCGACCTCGCGGCCCCAGGCCCAGTAGTCGACGGAGTCGCACTGGCTGAGCGCGGTCATGAAGTTGGTGGTGACCGGGATGCCGGGCGAGAGGCGGTGCAGGATGTCCCGCTCCCTGCAGAAGTTCTCGCGCATGGTGGCGTCGGCGAACCGCTTGTAGTCCAGCGCCTGGCCCGGGTTGCCGACCGTGGGTGCCGTGCGCGGCGGGTTGATCTGGTCGAGGCAGGCGTAGCGCTGACCCCAGAAGGCGGTGCCCCAGGCCTCGTTGACGGCGTCGACGGTCCCGTAGGTCGTGGCCAGCCAGCGGCGGAAGTGGGCGGCGCACGACTCGCAGTAGCAGGCGGACACCGGGACGCCGTACTCGTTGTGCACGTGCCACATGGACAGCGCCGGGTGCCCGGCGTAGCGCTCGGCGAGCCGGGTGGTGATGTTCGCGGCGGCCGCGCGGTAGTCGGCGTTGCTGTGGCAGATCGCGCCGCGCGAACCGAACGCGAGGCGGATGCCGTCGGCCGTCACGGGCAGCGCGTCGGGGTGGGCGCCGTAGAACCAGGCCGGGGGCACCACGGTGGGCGTGCCGAGGTCGACGCGTACGCCGTTGTCGTGCAGCAGGTCCAGGAGGCGGTCCAGCCAGCCGAAGTCGTACGTGCCGGGTGCGGGCTCCAGCAGCGCCCAGGAGAATATCCCGACGCTCACCATGGTGACGCCGGCCTCCCGCATCAGCCGTACGTCCTCCTCCCAGACGCTCTCGGGCCACTGCTCCGGGTTGTAGTCCCCGCCGAAGGCGAGCCTGGTGAGGCCCCTGGGGGTGGTCTCCGGCATGGATCTCTCCCGTTTCTGATGGTTGGGAACGTGCACACACGACGTCAGCAGCGTGCGGCCCAAGATAACCGCACTAGGGTGAGGCTTGCCAAAGTTCTGCATGCGAAGTGTGCTGTGCACGATCACAGGCGGTGGTCGCACCTCGTGGTCATCCCGTGGACAGGGCTGCCGTCATCGGCCCGCCAGGGCCTTAGAGTCGTGACCATGAACAGTGCGGGGGGCCGGCGGAGAGCGCCGACGATCCACGACGTGGCGCGGGAGGCAGGGGTCTCACGCGGCACCGTCTCACGCGTGCTCAACGGAGGGCACTACGTCAGCCCCGCCGCCCAGGAGGCGGTCAACGCCGCCATCCGCAAGACGGGGTACGTCGTCAACCGGCACGCGCGTTCGCTGATCACCGGGCGTTCCGACTCGGTGGGCTTCCTGCTGAGCGAGCCGCAGGAGCGGTTCTTCGAGGACCCCAACTTCAACGTCCTGTTGCGCGGCTGCACCCAGGCGCTGGCCGCCCACGACATTCCGCTGCTGCTGATGCTGGCCGGCACCGAGGGTGAGCGGCGGCGCATCACGCGCTACATCACCGCCGGGCACGTCGACGGGGTGCTGCTGGTCTCCAGCCACTCCGGCGACCCGATCGCCGAGGAGCTGCGTGCGGCGGGCGTGCCACTCGTGGCGTGCGGCAAGCCGATCGGGCTCGGTTCCCGGGTGAGCTACGTCGCGGCCGACGACCGGGACGGCGCCCGGGACATGGTGCGCCACCTGCTGTCCCTGGGCCGCCGCCGCATCGGCGTGGTCACCGGCCCGCTGGACACGCCGGGCGGTGTCGAGCGCCTCGCCGGGTACCGGGAGGTGCTCACCGAGGCGGGTGTCGCGATCGACGAACGGCTCGTCGTCTCCGGCGACTACAGCCGGGCCAGCGGCGAGGCGGGCGGCGAACGACTGCTCGCGCAGGCCCCGGACGTGGACGCCGTCTTCGTCGCCTCCGACCTGATGGCGCAGGGCGTCCTGACGGCGCTGGAGCGGGCGGGGCGGCGGGTGCCGGACGACGTGGCGGTGGGCGGCTTCGACGACTCGCCGGCCGCCCTGGCCTCCCGGCCCGAGCTGACGACGATCCGGCAGCCCTGGGACCGCATCAGCGCCGAGATGGTCCGGGTGCTGCTGGCGCAGATCGGGGGCGAGGACGCGGCGGCGGTGATCCTGCCGACGGAGTTGGTGAAGCGGGAGTCGACCTGAGACATCGGTCCGGGCTCGTGACCTAGTGACCTGAGGCTCAGACCGGGGCCGTGACCGAGGCCAGGAACATCGGCATCGCCACGATCAGCCGGTCTCCCGCCGCGTTCCCGCCGCTTCGAGGTCCGGCCGTCGACCCGCTCCCGGCTCGCCGTCCGGGCGGCGCACACACCTCGGCAGACTGCTCGGCGGCGGCAGGGCATCCAGGCCGGTGAGGAACGTCGCCCGCACCTCTACGCGCAGGCCGCCAAGCCCCGTCCGACCCCTCACGTGCTGCGGTACCGGAAGCAGGCGCACCGCACGGGACCCCGCTGGTCGGCGCCGCCACGGCACCTACGACCTCGTGTGGGACCTCGTGCGGATGGCCCTCACGCTGCGCGGCAAGGAGGCCGGATGTCGCTGGACGCGATCCGCACCATGTAGCGCCACCGTCCGCCGTGAGGTGCCCAGGCGGGAGGCCGACGTCCTGCGACCCCGATATCGCTGCGGCGCGGGCCTCGCCGACCTGGTCGAGTGCTCGCTCGGCTGCGAGCACGAGGATCTGCCCGCGTGCCACCCCACCCTTCCGGCGTGCAGTCGGGTGACCCGGCAGTTGCGCGACAACCGGTCAGGATCGGAGAAGCCGCTCCCCGCTCCCCCGGCCTAGCGTGGGACCACCGACGAAATCCGTCGGTCCGCGCAGCACCGAGGAGCCCGCCATGACCGCCGGCCTCAACACGATCGTCTACCCCGTCAAGGACATCGCCCGGGCGAAGGCCCTGTTCAGCGCCCTGCTGGAGGTCGAGCCCTACGCGGACGAGCCCTACTACGTCGGCTTCAAGGACGCCGGCCAGGATGTCGGCCTGGACCCGAACGGACACGCCAAGGGCATGACCGGCCCCGTCCCCTACTGGCACGTCGCCGACATCCGGGGCCGGCTCGCCGCCCTGCTCGACGCGGGCGCCGAACTGCTCCAGGACGTCCAGGAGGTCGGCGGCGGCAGGATGATCGCCTCGGTGAAGGACGCGGACGGGAATCTCGTCGGGCTCGTCCAGGACTCCTGAGCCGTTTGCCCCGTGCGGTCCTGATCCAGAACGCCCGAGCCGCTCCCTCCGCCCGGATGTCGATGCACACGCATTAACATTGGTGTATGGCAGTGAACGCGGCCGGTGCCCGGCTCGAAGAACAGTGGCGGGACATCCTGTCGGTGCACGCGCGCACGATGTGCGAGATCGACCGTGCGCTGCACCCGCACGGGCTGGGTGCGAGCGACTTCGAGGTCCTCGACATGCTCGCCGCCGAGGCGCCCGCGGAGGGCGACCAGTGCCGGGTGCAGAACCTTGCCGGCCGGGTGCATCTCAGCCAGAGCGCGCTGTCCCGCCTCATCGGACGCCTGGAGAAGGACGGACTGGTGGAGCGCTCGGTCTGCATGGAGGACCGGCGGGGCGTGTGGGTCGCCCTGACCCGCAAGGGGCGCGACCTGCACGCTGAGGTGCTGCCGCTGCAACGCGAGGTGCTGGCCCGCACGCTGAGCTGACGCCGGACCGGTCCGCCTCGCCGCGCCTTCGCCTCGAAGCGTCTCCGTCCGCCGTGCCTCCGCCTCTTGGCGCCTCGGGGCCTCGGGGCGTCCACCTCCGCACCTCCGCTCAGCGCAGCAGATCCCGTACGGCGGCGAAGGCGGCCTCGACCGTGGCCGGATCCGCCCCGCGACGGGCCAGCGCACTCATCGGGATCGGGGTGACCGCCGGGAGGCCCCCGTACGGAGTCAGGCCGTCGGGGGCGGGGCCCACGGCGGCGAGCAGGGCAACGCCCTGGCCGGTGCGGGCGATGTCGAGGACGCCAGCGAGGTAGCCGGCGTCTCCTACGACCGTGGCGGGCACGCCCTGCGCGGCGAGGGTGGAGATGGCCCGGCGGCGGATCGCACAGGGGTCCTCGATCGCGACCAGCGGGACGGCGGCCGGTGCGGGCGGCGGCTCCCAGCCGGGGACGGCGTGCCAGGTGAGAGGGAGGCCGCCGACGGGGGTGCCCTCGGTGGCGGCGGCCTCCGTGACGTACACCGCCACGTCTACGCTGCCGCGTTCCACGGCCTCGACGAGGCGGGCGGAACGGTCGATGCGGAAGCGGACCCGGCAGCCCGGCCGCACCTCCTGCACTGCGGCGGTGAGCCGGGGCAGGAACTGGTCGGCGGCGTGCTCGGTGGAGCCGACGGTGACGGTGTCGCCGTCGGATTCCAGCAGGGTGCGTACGGCTTCGTCGTGCACGGCGAGGATGCGGCGGGCCTGTTCCAGCAGCCGACGGCCCTCGGGGGTGAAGCGCGTGCCGCGTCCCTCGCGTTCCACGACGGGCCGGCCCAGGGTCTTCTCCAGTTTCCGGACGTGCTGGCTGACCGCCGACTGGCTCAGGGACAGGGTCCGGGCGGCGCGGTGGAAGCCGCCGCAGTCGGCGATCGCGGTCAGGCTGCGCAGGGCCACGATGTCGAGGACGGGTTGGGGCATGCCGTGACACTAACGGCCATCAGGGACCGATCGCGATGGCTGATCGGTTTCGATGCGGAATCGTCGTTGGACGCGGTCCGCCGCCGCCGGTCATGATGGGCGCATGTTGCACGCGACCGCTTCTGCTGCCCTGCTGACGCAGCGCCGAGTCATCGACTTCGGCGTGGCGTGCAGCGCGCGCTGTCGCTGACCTCCCGCCGCTCACCGGCGTCTCTCCGCTAGCCGCGTCGATCAGGTCCCCGTTTCGCTGACACGTGACAGTCGCCGTCGGCTGGCCTTTTCCGATCGCATCCCCCTTCCCGGAATGCTCTGCACCCAAGCGCCCTGCGTGGTCGTGCCTTGCCCGGAAATGCCCCTGCCCCTGCCCCGAAACGGGAGCTGCCCCCTCATGCCCTCATCCTTCTCCTGGGACGAACCCGAAGGTCTCGCCGCGCGTGGCACGTTGATCGTGCTGGCCGGCCGGGGTGAACACGGCGGCGTGTACGAGCGGTTCGGCCGCCGGCTCGCCTTCGACGCCTACCGGGTCCGTGCCCTCGGCGACCCGTCCACCGATCCGTCCGTGCTCGACCAGGTGGCGAAGCTGCTCGCCGACGAGTCGCTGCCCGGCCCGAAGGTGCTGGTCGGCTCGGACACGGGAGCCCGATACGCCGCCCAACTGGCCGCCGAGCAGATCCCGGGCCTCGACGCCCTGATCCTGGCCGGTCTGCCCACCACGCCCTGGACGGCGGGGAGTTGGGAGGCGGAGGTCGAGGCCCGCACCGCCTGCCCCACCCACCGGTCCCGCCTCGCCGAGGACCCCGGGTTCCGGCGCGGGGCACTCGACGAACACCCGGAGCTGCCCGAGCTGCGTCTGGACCTCGTGCGGGTTCCCGTACTCGCGCTGCACGGCCGGGAGGACAGGGTGAGCCCTCTCGCCCAGGCACTGGACGCCTACGCGGGGCACCCGCTGGTACGGACGGTGACCTTCAACGGCGGCCGGCACGACGTCCTCAACGACGCGCTGCACCGCACGACCGCCGCGACCGTCGTGCTGTTCCTGGAGCGGCTGCGCCTCTCCCCCGAGCTTCCCACGATCGCGGAGGGCCCGGCATGACCGTCACCACCAGCGTCCCCGAACTCCGCGACCTGCTCGCCTCCGGCACTCCCCCGGTCGTCCTCGACGTCCGCTGGGCGCTGGGCGATCCGCACGGTCGCGACCACTACGCCGAGGGCCATATCCCGGGCGCGGTGTACGTCGACCTCGACACGGAACTGGCCGCTCCGCCGAGCCCGGAGGGCGGCCGGCATCCGCTGCCCCGGATCGGGGACCTGCAGGACGCGGCACGCCGGTGGGGCATCGGGCAGGGCCGACGCGTCGTCGTCCATGACGACTTGGGCAACACCGCCGCGGCTCGCGCCTGGTGGCTCCTGCGGTACGCGGGGCTCGCCCGGGTCACCCTCCTCGACGGGGCACTCGGCGCCTGGCGAGCGGCCGGGCTGCCGCTTGAGTCCGGGATCCCGGCCGACCCGCCGCCCGGAGAGGTCGTGCTGCGTCCCGGCGGCCTGCCGGTGACCGATGCCGACGGCGCCGCCGAACTAGCCGCCTCCGGGCTGCTGTTGGACGCGCGGGCCGCCGAACGGTACTGCGGCGAGGTGGAGCCGGTGGACCCGCGGGCGGGGCACATCCCGGGCGCGGTCTCCGCCCCCACCGGGGAGAACCTCGCGGCGGACGGCACCTTCCTGCCGCCCGAGGAACTGCGCAAGCGCTTCGAGGAGAAGGGCGCCGGCGGGGCATCCCGCGTCGGGGTGTACTGCGGCTCCGGCGTCACCGCCGCCCATCAGATCGCCGCGCTGGAGCTCGCCGGGTTCGAGGCGGTGCTCTTCCCCGGCTCCTGGTCGGCCTGGTCGGCCGATCCCGACCGTCCGGCAGTGAAGGGAAACCACCCATGACGACGAAATCGCCGGCCGCGACGGTACCGCCGCACGAGGCGGCACCCCTGGACACGCCCCCTCCGCCGGGCCGTGTCACGATCCGCGGCACGATCAGGACCGGTCGCCGCCTCACCGTCCCCCGCTCCGTGCGCCGGTCCGCGGGCCCGGTGGGCCTGGTCCTCCTGTGGTTCCTGACCTCGGCCACGGGCCTGCTCCCGGAATCCGTGCTCGCCTCCCCCGTGGACGTCGTACGCCAGGCCCTGGAACTCACCAGGACCGGCGAACTGCCCGACGCCATCGCCGCGTCGGGCCGCCGGGCCGCAGTCGGCTTCCTGATCGGCGCGAGCATCGCGCTGAGCCTGTCCCTGCTGGCCGGGTTGTTCCGGCTCGGCGAGGACGTCATCGACTCCTCGATGGGCATGTTCCGGGCGATCCCCTGGGTGGGACTGATCCCCCTGTTCATCGTCTGGTTCGGCATCGAGGAGACCCCGAAGATCGCGCTCGTCGCACTCGGTGTGACCTACCCGCTGTACTTCAACATCTACGGCGGCATCCGCTCCACCGACGCCCAACTCGTCGAGGCGGCACGGATGATGGGGCTCGGCCGGCTCGGGCTGATCAAGTACCTGATCCTGCCGAGCGCTCTGCCCGGGGCTCTCGTGGGACTCCGGTACGCGCTGTCGACCGCGTGGCTGGCCCTCGTCTTCGCCGAGCAGATCAACGCGGACGCGGGGCTCGGCTATCTGATGAGCAACGCCCAGCAGTACTTCCGTACGGACGTCATCGTCCTGTGCCTCGTCGTGTACGCGCTGCTCGGGCTGGCCTGTGACTTCGCCGTACGGATCCTTTCGCGCCGCCTGCTGACCTGGCGCGCCAACTTCGAGGGCGAGGCGTGAACGTCATGGCCAACAGCGTGGAGACACGAGGGCTTTCGCGGGCCTTCGACGGCAACACCGTCCTGCACGACCTGGATCTCGACATCCGCGAGGGCGAGTTCGTGGCTCTGCTGGGTCACAGCGGCTGCGGCAAGTCGACGCTGCTGCGGATCCTCGCCGGGCTCGACGACGAGATCGGCGGCGAGGTGACCGTGCCCGCCCGCCGCAGTGCCGCCTTCCAGTCGCCGCGGCTGCTGCCCTGGCTGAAGGTGTGGCGCAACGTCGTCCTCGGACTGCCCGGGCGGCCCGACCGGGCGCGGGCCGGCAAGGCCCTCGCCGAGGTCGGCATCGCGGAGCGCGCGGGCGTCTGGCCCAAGACGCTCTCCGGTGGCCAGGCTCAGCGTGTCTCGCTGGCCCGCGCCCTGGTGCGCGAGCCCGAACTGCTGCTCCTGGACGAGCCGTTCGGCGCCCTCGACGCCCTCACCCGGGGCAGGGTGCAGCAGTTGGTCGCCGAGCTGTGGCAGCGGCACGGCTGCGCGATCCTCCTGGTCACCCACGACGTGGAGGAGGCGCTGCTGCTCGCCGACCGGGTCCTGGTGATGGACGAGGGCCGCATCGCCCACGAGCTGACCGTCGACCTGCCCCGCCCCCGCGACCTCACCGCCCCCGAGTTCGTCACCCTGCGCGCCCGCCTCCTCGACTGGCTCGGCGTCACCCGCACCCTGGAAGGAACCCCCTCGTGACACGCAGCATCGCCACCGCCGCGCTGAGCCTCACCGCCCTGCTGGCGCTGACCGCCTGCGGCGCGGACTCCTCGGCGGACGCCTCCGGCAAGGGCCAGGTCACCCTCACCATCGGCGACCAGGCCAAGACCCTCCAGACGATCGTCGCCGCCTCGGACGCTCTGAAGGGCGCCGACTACAAGGTGAAGTGGGCCGAGTTCGAGGGCGCCGCCCCGCTCTACCAGGCTGTGCAGGCGGGTGCCGCGGACACCACGTACTCCGCGGATCTGCCCGCGCTCCAGGCACTGAGCGGCGGGGTGAAGTTCAAGAACGTGGCCGCGCTGAAGAACGACGGCCGGCATGTCGGCATCGTCGTCGGCAAGGACTCCGGCATCGACAGCGTCAAGGACCTCAAGGGCCAGAAGGTCGTGGTGTCCTCGGCGAAAGGCAGCATCTCCGAGTACCTGCTGGCCAACGTGCTCAAGCAGAACGGCCTCAGCTACTCGGACGTGAAGGTGCAGTACCTGCTGCCGACCGACGCACAGGCCGCGTTCGCCTCAGGGAAGATCAAGGCCTGGGCGACCTTCGGTGTCTACCAGGCCGTCGGCCTTGAGCAGGGCGGCAAGCTGCTCGTCGACGGCGCCGACGGGCGGGTCAGCGGCTACGGCTTCGTCGGCGCGTCCGACCAGGTTCTCGCCGACTCCCCGAAGAAGGCCGCGCTCGCCGACTTCCTCAAGCGCCTCGGCACGGCCCTGAAGTGGACGAGCACGCACCAGGACGCGTACGCCAAGGCCATAGAGACCCGCAACGGCGCCGACGCCTCGGTGGCGAAGACACTGGCCTCCGCCGCGTACAGCCAGGTCCTGCCGATCACGGACGACGTGAACACGACCGTCCAGGACGTCGCCGACCTCATGAACGGGATCGGCGTGCTGGAGCCCGAGGTCGACGTGGCGGAGTCGGCCGACACGTCCCTTCTCAACTGATCAGGAGCTGCACATGCCTGTCGAGTTCATCAGCGCCGTCCACACGGACTCCGCGGCCTCGGGCCCGGCCGCCGCGAGCCGCACCGGCTTCGACCCCGCCACCTGCGCAGGTACGCCCGCACCCTCGACGACGGCGGCTTCGACCACACCCTCGTCGCCTACCACTCGGCGTCCCCGGACGCTTTCCAGGTCGCCCAGTTCGTCGCCACCCACACCGAGCGGATCCGCCCGATCCTGGCGCACCGGCCGGGTGTGATCTTCCCGACGCACGCGGCCCGCGCCCTCGCCACCCTCGACCGGATCAGCGACGGCCGGCTGACCGTGCACATCATCTCCGGCGGCAGCGACGAGGAGCAGCGCCGGGAGGGCGACTACCTGGGCAAGGCGGAGCGGTACGCGCGTTCGGACGAGTACATCCAGATCCTGCGGAAGGTGTGGCAGGCCGACGGACCGGTCTCGCACGAGGGCGGGTACTTCACCTTCGAGGGCTACTACTCGGACGTGAAGCCGGTGAACGGGCTGGTGCCCGTCTCGGTGGGCGGCTCGTCCCCGGACGCGTACCGGGTCGGCGGTCAGCAGGGCGACATCTTCGGGCTGTGGGGCGAGCCGCTGAAGGAGACGGCCGAGCAGATCGCCGCCGTCAACGCGGTCGCGGATGCCGCCGGGCGCCCCCGTCCCCGTATCTGGGTGTCGTTCCGCCCGATCATCGCGCCCACCGACGAACTGGCCTGGGAGAAGGCGCACCGCACCCTGGGCCTGCTCAAGGACCAGGCCCGCAACACCGAGCTGCTGCGCCACTACCGCACCAGCGGCCGCCCGGACAACGTCGGTTCGCAGCGCCTGCTGGACATCGCCGAGCGCGGCGAGGTGCACGACCGCTGCCTGTGGACCGCCCCCGCGGCGGCCACCAACGCGGCCGGCGCCTCCACCGCGCTGGTCGGCTCGCCCGAGACGGTGGCGAAGGCGCTGCTCGACTACGTCGACATCGGCTGCGACCTGCTGTCCATCCGGGGCTACGACCCGCTCAACGACGCGATCGACTACGCCCGTCACGTCCTGCCGCTGGTGCGTCAGGAACTCGCCCACCGCGCCGCCACGGCCCAAGCCGCCTGATGGAGATCCCGTGTTGTTCCGTCGCACCCTCCGCACGTCCGCCGCCGCCCTCGCCCTGCTCCTGCCCTTCGCGGCGGCGTGCGGGACCCAGGCACAGGCCGAATCCTCGTCCACCGTCACCCTCCGGGTCGGCGCCACCGGCTGGAAGGTCGAAGAGGCGGTTCTGAAGTACGCCGGTCTCGACGACACGCCGTACAAAGTGAAGTGGAGCCAGTTCCAGGGCGGCGACCAGCAGCTCCAGGCGATCCGCGCCGGGGCCCTCGATCTCGCCTCCTCCAGCGAGATCCCGCCGGTCTTCGCGGCCGCCGACGGCGATCCCAATTTCAAGGTGGTCGCGGTGCAGCGAGGGGCGACCCTCAACCAGGAAGTCGTCGTCCCCAAGGGGTCGAAGGTGACCGACATCGCCGGCCTCAGGGGCAGGAAGGTCGGCTACGTCCAGAACACCACCGCCCACTACTTCCTGTACGAGCTGCTGAAGCAGGCGGGCCTGAAGTGGTCCGACATCGACGCCACACCCCTCCTTCCCAACGACGGCCTGGCGGCCCTGAACGGCGGCAGCATCGACGCCTTCGCCTCCTACGGGACGTCGGTCGTCACCGCCCACCAGCAGGGCGCCACCACGGTCGGCTCGGGCAAGGACATCCTGTCCGGCAACTTCCTGTGGTCGGCGCGGGACGACGTGCTGAAGAGCCCGGAGCAGAAGGCGGCCGCGGCCGATCTGATCGCGCGGATCACCCGGGCGTACGCCTATGTCCGTGACGGCCACGAGGACGGCTTCGCCCAGGTCACCGCCGACGCCACCCACCAGCCGCTCGCCCAGGCCAGGAAGGACCTCGTCGACGCCCAGGCCCAGCGTCCGACACAGGCCCGGACCGTCGGCGCCGACACCATCGCCTCGCAGCAGAAGGTCGCCGACGCCTTCGCCGAACTCGGCGCACTCAAGGAGCACGTGGACGTGAAGTCGTTCTGGTCCACCGGACTCGACGCCGACCTGAGGAAGGCCCTGTGACCGACCGCATCGCCGAACTCGCCACCGGGTACGACCGTTCGGCCGCCTTTCCCGCCGAGTCCCTCCGCATCGCCCACGAGGCGGGGCTGCTCACCGCGACGATCGGCGAACGGTACGGCGGCCGGGGCGCGGGCGTCGAGGAGATCGCCCGGATCCTGCACACGTTGGGGCGGTCCGACCCGTCCGTCGCCCTCATCACGGCGATGACGCTGAACACGCACGCCCGGCAGGCCGTCGAGCCGCACTGGCCGGAGGAGTTGTACGCGCGTGTGGTCAAGGAGTCCATCGAGCGTCCCGTCCTGATCAACCACGCGCGCGTGGAGCCCGAGCTGGGCTCCCCCGCGCGGGGCGGCCTGCCCGCCGCCCTCGCCCGCCGCACGGCGGACGGCTGGTCCCTCGACGGCACCAAGCGGTTCGTGACCGGCGCCGAAGGGCTCGACTGGTTCCTGGTGTGGGCGAGCACCGACGAATCCGAGCCGCGTGTGGGCACCTTTCTGGTGCCCGGCGGCTCGCCCGGCATCGAGATCACCGGACGTTGGGACCAGTTGGGACTGCGCGCCAGCGGCAGCCACGACGTGACCTTCCACAACGTGGAGATCCCGTACGAGCACGTAGTCGGCATCGGCCCGCACGGGCCGGCCGCCGAACAGGACAACCGGGCGGGCGCCGCCCTGCATCTGCCGCTCGCCGCCCTCTACCTGGGCGTCGCCCGCGCCGCGCAGGACGCCTTCCATGCCTTCGCCCGCACACGCGTCCCCGCCAACCTGGGTCACCCGGTGGCCCGTACCGAACGCTTCCGGCGCACCGCCGGGGAGATCGAGGTGCTGCTCGCCGCCGCCGAGCAACTGGTGTTCGACGGGGCCGCGCGGGTCGGCGCCGGGGACACCTCGTACCGCCCCGAACAGGCCCTGGGCGCGCGGGTGCTGGCCGACCGGCACGGCGTGCGGGCGGTGGAGCTGGCCGTACGGCTGCTGGGCAACCCTGGGCTGGCCCGCGGCAACCCGCTGGAGCGGCACTTCCGGGACATCCAGTGCGCGCCCGTGCACGCGCCCCAGGAGGACATCTCGCTGATCGCGATCGGAACGCGGGTCCTGGACGAATGACCAGGACGAACGAGCAACGCCTGGATAACGCAAGCGCTGACCCATTGACCACCGCACCGGAGACGAAGGTGTTGGACCGATGACCACCGCACCGGAACGAACCGCCTCGGCCCAGCTCCTCGGGCTGCTCGCCCGCGACCTGCCGCCCGACCGGCTGACCACCGACCCCGCCGTCCTCGCCGCGCACGCCACCGACCGCTCCGGCAGCCGTCCCGACGGCGAGGCACTGGCCGTCGTGCAGGCCCGGCGGACGGAGGACGTGACGGTCACCCTCCGGCACGCGCACGCGCTGCGCGTGCCGGTGGTGCCGCGCGGCGCGGGTACCGGTCTTTCGGGCGGGGCCACGGCGAACGAGGGCTCCCTGGTCCTGGACCTGTCCGGAATGAACCGCATCCTCGAACTCAACGCCGCCGACCAGCTCGCCGTCGTCGAACCCGGCGTCGTCACGGCCGATCTGGACCGGGCGGCGGGTGCGCACGGCCTGCGATACGCGCCCGACCCCGCGAGCGCGGCGCTGTCCACCATCGGCGGGAACATCGCGACCAACGCGGGCGGTCTGCGGTGCGCGAAGTACGGGGTCACCCGGGACAGCGTCCTGGGTCTGGAGGCGGTCCTCGCCGACGGGACAGTGGTCAGGACCGGCCGCCGTACGGTCAAAGGCGTCACCGGTTACGACCTGACCGCCCTGCTCACCGGCTCGGAGGGCACCCTCGCGGTGATCACCTCGGCGACGCTGCGACTGCGGCCCGTTCCGGTGGCGACATCCACGCTGGCCGCCTACTTCGCGTCCTTCGAGAAGGCCGCCGAGGCCTCGTACGCGATCACGCGGGCGGGGGTGGAGCCCGCTCTGGCGGAGCTGGTGGACGGGCCCGTGCTGCGGGCCATCGACCCGGCGCTGCGGGAGCGGGGGGCGGCGCTGCTGGTGGTGCAGTGCGACGGCGCGGGCGCGGCGGCCGAGGCCGCGGCGGTGGCCCGGCTGGTCGCTCCGTCGGCCACGACGGTGGAGACGACGGAGGACCCCGCCGAGGCGGAGGCCCTGCTGGCGGCCCGTCGCCTCGCGCTGCCCGCGCTGGAAGGGCTCGGTCGTCCGCTCATCGAGGACATCGCGGTCCCGCGCTCACGGCTGGCCGAGGCGGTGCGCGAGATACGGGCGATCTCCGCACGCCACGACGTGCCCGTGTTCACCCTCGCCCACGCGGCGGACGGCAATCTGCACCCGATCCTCGTCGTGGACCCGTCCCTGGACCGGCTGCCGGAGGCGTCGTGGGAGGCGGCCGGTGAGATCTTCGCCCTGGCGCTGCGGCTGGGCGGGACCCTGACCGGCGAGCACGGGGTGGGCCTGCTGAAGCGGCAGTGGGTCGCCGAGGAGCTCGGGCCCGCGGCCCACGCGCTGCAGCGGCGGGTGAAGGAGGTGTTCGATCCTCGGGGGATCCTCAATCCCGGCAAGTGCCTGTGAGGCACGCTGTTCGCCCCCGGGCGGGCGAAAACCGGGGTGCGGAGGCAAGAGCCTGCCCGCACCCCGGTCGCGCGTACCGGTCCTGGCCCGGCCGATCCCCCTGCCGCTGAGCGGTGGCCGGGCCCGTTCCGCTCGCCCCTACGGCCTCGCCAGCAGGGTGCGGACGCCCTCCGACGTGAGGGTCAGCGGATGCGCGGAGTTCGCGTCGATGGTCAGGGACAGGTCGTCGGCCGGCCACTGTGCGGCGAGTGCGCCCAGCGGGACCAGACGGTAGCGGGAGACGTATGGCAGGAGCTCGGCCATCTCCGGCTCGGAGGTGAAGACGGGCACCACGGGAGCCCCGTCCGGCTGCTCGAGGACCGGCAGCGCCACCACACTGGAATCAGTGGCCTCCTCCTGACCGGCGTCGTCGGGCACCGGCACCAGCACCTCGCTGCTCGCGAGGGTGGCCAGTGCCGCCGTGTCCTCGGTGTTCTCGGCCAGCGCGTCCAGCGCCCGCCGGGCAGGTGTGACGGTGTTGTCGTACGCGGGTGTTTCCATGAGTGATGATTCCCCTGATAGCGGCGGTCGTGCGGCCCGCGTGGGGCAAGATCGCCCCGAGTGCGGTCCTGCTCGCGTACCCGACCGTGGCCGGAGCATTCATATAAATCTCGGCGGATGACGGGGCGGCTCAAGGGTCGGCGTGCCCGGAACGGTAGGGGCGGGCAGGTGTTTGCGCATGTGTACGTGCCCGGCATCAGCAGACCGGCGTCGTCCTGGTTGTCGCCGCCGCCCACGAAGCAGAACTCGGGACCCGGCCCCGCCTGGCGTTGTCCGCCATCGTGCTGCCCCGCACCAGTTCTCGGCCGAGCCAGAACGACCGGTTCCGGCAGGTGGTCACGGCGTGCGGGCGCCGGAGCCGACCGTACCGATGTTGCTCCCGGTGCGGCGGGCGGTGCTCTCGGTCAGCGCGGCCGCCAGGTGTGCGGCGTGCGGATGGGGGTTGGTGCGCGGACGCACGTACGAGGACGGCGGGCGGGGCGCCGGTGACCGGGAGGTACCGGACGTCGGGGTCCGCGTTCCCGGCCGCGACCGAGGCGGGCAGCGCGCCGACGCCGCGGCGGGCGGCGACGGCGTGCAGGTAGCTCGTCGAGGTTGGCTGCCTCCGCGCCGATCTCGGGCCTGGCCCCGGTCGTCCAGTCGTCCGGGGTGAGGGTTCCGCTGACTGTGTTCAGCACCAGGCAACGGCGGCCCAATCCACGCCAGGTGACCGAGTCGCGCAGGGCGAGCCCGGAGCGGCGTGAGATCGCCCCCACCCGTTCCTCGCGCAGCACCTCCACGGCCGTGTACCGCGGGTCGTCGACACGGCCCCACACCAGGCCCGCATCCACGGAGCCGTCGGCGAGGCCCACCGTCCGGTCGTCCCGGCGCACCGGCTCCACCAGTACCTGATGCGCCTGCTCCATCAATCCCGGCCGGCGCCCGGGCGATCAGCAGCACCGTCATGGACGCACTCCGCGCACGTCCATGACGACTGCCACAGGGAGACCGACCAGGCCGGCCCCAACCTCTCGGGTCAAGCCGTGGCGCAGGCCGTCCCGTTGAGCGTGAACGCGGTCGGCGCGGTGTTGGTGGCGCCCTTGTTGGCGATGAAGCCGAGGGTGACCGAGCCGGCGGCCGGGATGGTGGAGGTGTAGGACGCGGGGGCGACACTCACCGTGCCGCCGCTCTGGGTGGGCGTACCGCCCCACATGTTGGCCACGGTCTGGCCGTTGGCGAAGCTGAAGACGAGCGTCCAGGCGTTGATGGCGGTGGTGCCGGTGTTGCGGATGACGATCTCGCCCTGGAAGCCGCCGGACCACTCGTTGGTGGCGCGGTAGGCGACGGAGCAGTTCCCGCTCGGGGCGCTGCCCGTGGTGACGTTCACCGTGGCCGAGCGGGCCGAACGGTTCCCGGCCGCGTCCCGGGCGTAGACGGCGAAGGTGTACGCCGTGGCGGCGGTGAGGCCGGTCACCGTCACCGAGTTGGTGGCGGAGGCGGCGACCTTGGTCTCGGTGCCGCCGCTGACGCGGACCACGTCGTAGCCGACGACGCCGACGTTGTCGGTGGCCGCGGTCCAGGTGAGGGCGGCGGAGGTGGCCGTCACGGAGGAGGCGGTCGGGGTGCCGGGAGTGGTCGGGGCCTGGGTGTCCCCCGGGGTTCCGCCGCCGAAGACGGTGGCTTCCTCGGAGGTCTGGGCGATGCCGTTGGCGCCGTTGAAGATGCGCTGGCCCCAGGAGCTGAGCCGGTCGGGGTCGAAGCCGATCGACAGGTCGAGGATCGGGTCGGTGTTTCCGCTCCAGGACCAGGCCAGATAGCCGAGGTCGAGCTGCTCGGCGGTGGCCATCATGGTGTCCTCGTCCGGGTCGCCCCACTGGTCGGCCGGTCCGCCGAACTCGCCGATGAGGATGGGCAGTCCGGCGTCGACGAAGGCGTTCAGGTAGTCGGTGATCTCCTGGGCGGTGTCGTAGACGCTGTACATGTGGATCGAGAAGATCAGGTTCCCGGTGACGTCGGCGTCGTAGACGGACTTGGCGTTGGCGCGCATGACACCCTGCCAGTCCTGGCCCCAGTTGGGCGCGTCCACCATGATCGTGTGCTCGAACCCGGCGGTGCGCAGCTTCTTCACGGCGGCGATCGTGGGGTCGGTCCAGCCGGCGGGGTCGGTGTTGCCCCAGGGCTCGTTGCCGATGTTGATGATGACGTAGTTCTCTTCGCCGGCGAGCACGTCCTTGAGGCCGATCCAGTAGTCGGCGGCGTGGTCGAGCGTTCCGGCCGCGGCCTCCTCGCCGTAGCCGGTGGTGTCGTGCACCTCCAGTACGCAGATCAGCCGGTTCGCCTTGCACTGGTCGACGATGTTCGCCACGTCGGCAGGGCTGTTCTCGGTCCAGCGGTGGCCGTCGGAGAGGACGACGCGGACGCTGTTGGCACCCAGCGCCTTGATGTCGGCCAGCGACTGCGTCTCGCCCGGGTACCAGGTGTGGGCGTGGTTGACGCCGCGCATGACGAAGTCGTTGCCGTTGCCCTCCAGCAGGCGGCCGTCACTGATGTGAAGGCCGGTGGCCTGGACTCGGGCCTGCGCCTGTGCCTGCACTTGGGCTTGGGCAACGACGGGACAGAGGACGCCGAGCACCACGAGGCCGAGCAGGGTGGCGAGGCCGGTCAGCAGACGGCCCAACGGGTCCTTTCGTGACGTGCTTCTTCTCGTTCTCATTGCGACTCCAGGGTTGAGCGCCGAGAAACTCAGGCATCAGAAGTGTCATGGGAGCGCTCCCATGAAGCCACCTATGCCAAGTACACGTCAAGACATGGCGCACGCATCGTCACTTGGCGAACGAAGGGGCGCGGCCCGACCGGGACCGCGCCCCCTCACTCACGACCGCGTCGGATCAGGCCGCGTCACGCGGCTCACCGGCGCGCCCCCGTCCCCAGCAACTCGGGCAGCGGGTTGACGAGATCTCCGCTCGGCGACTGGCGCTGGACGGAGGGTCCGGTCGGCCGGACCGCGGGGCAGTGGGTGCCCCTGCGGGGCGTCTTGAGGGTCAGCAGGTAGGTGTCGATGGCGTCGCGCGCGCACGGGCTCAGCCAGTAGTCGCCGTGCCCGACACCGTCGTACGTGAGGAAGACCGCCTCGCGGCCGATCTGACGGGCCGCGCTGGAGCCCCAGGAGTGCGGGGTGGCCACGTCGTAACGGCTGCTGGTCACCAGGATCGGCGGAGTGCCGTCGACACGGAGCCGGTGGGGCGGGTTGGTCACCTCGGTCGGCCAGTTCTGGCAGCCGGTCAGGTCCGTCCAGGCGAGGGAGCTGAGCCGGGTGACCGGGGCGAGGCGGGCCAGTTCGCGTTCGAAGCGGGCGAGCGTGCCGTACGACGGTACGTCGAAGTCGTAGCCCTGACACATCACCGGGAGTCACAGGGTTGCCAGGCTATTGGCCCGGGTGACGGCGTCTTGGCCGGGGTGCTGCGGCGGCGGTTCGGGCGAGCAACTGGCCGAACAGCGCGGTGACCAGGGCTCCTACGGCCAGTCTTCGGCGGCCTGTGGAGCGTGAGGTCGGTGGGGGGTTGGACGGCACAAATATTTCTCCATGAATCAGGAGTTCACAGACGGATCACAGCATGGCCCGAACCTCCTTGCAGAACAAGGAAACTGATGACCAATCAGGTGAAGGGGCCGATGACGGCCGAGGACACCTCGTCTATCGAGTGATCCACTGCTGTGCACGTACCCAATCATCCAGCGCAAAGGCCAGGCCTCCGACCTGTATGAAATCCCCGCGACACACATATTTACAGCCCTTGTTACCTCCCCTACTGTGAACGTTCACGGAAACCGCTACATGCGCATGCCAAGCGCTCAGCTCGGCTTCGCACGTCTCGATCAAAGGAGTTCGGGATGACCGTGAACGGTCCAGGTCGCACAGTGAAGGCCGCCTTGTTCATGGCAGCCGTCGCCCTGCCCGCGTCCCTGCTCACCACCCCCACGACCGCCTCCGCCGCGGGCACGCTCACCATGCTCGGCGCCGACGTCTCGACCGCGCAACGCGCCCTCGATCTCGGCGCCAAGTACTACGACGCGAGCGGCACCGCCAAGGACCCGCTCGACGTCCTCAAGGGCGCCGGCGTCAACTACGTCCGCCTGCGGGTCTGGAACAACCCGGCCAGCGGCTACAACAACAAGGCCAAGGTGCTGGCGTACGCGAAGCAGGTCAAGGCCAAGGGCCTCAAGCTGCTGGTGGACTTCCACTACTCCGACACCTGGGCCGACCCCGGCAAGCAGTACAAGCCGGCGGCCTGGTCCAGCCACAACATCAGCCAGCTGCAGACGGACGTCTACAACTACACGTACGACGTCTGCAACAGCCTCAAGTCCCAGGGCACCACCCCGGACAGCGTGCAGATCGGCAACGAGATCAACGTCGGCATGCTGTGGAACGAGGGCAAGGTGGTGAACAACGACTTCACCAACCTCAGCCTGCTCCTCAAGTCGGGCTACAACGCCACCAAGTCATGCAACAGCGGCACCAAGGTGATCATCCACACCGCCAACTCGGACAGCGACGCGCATGCCCGCTGGTTCTACGACGGCATCACAGCCAAGGGCGTCAACTGGGACATCACCGGGCTGTCCTACTACTGCCCGTGGCACGGCACGCTGGCCAACATGGGCAGCGTCGTGTCCGACATGAAGTCCCGTTACGGCAAGGACGTGGTCATCGCCGAGACGGCGTACCCCTTCACCTCGGCGAACGCGGACAGCACCAGCAACTCGATCACCTCCGGCTGCTCGGGCTATCCCCTCACCTGGCAGGGGCAGGCCGACAACTTCACCGCCGTACAGAACACGGCCCGCAACGCCGGCGCGATCGGCGTCTTCTACTGGGAACCGACCTGGTACGCGGTCAAGGGCAACGGCTGGGATCCGGCCGACATCAACAACAGCGGCAACGGCTGGGACAACATGGCCATCTTCAACTGGACCGGCCAGGTGAACCCCAACGTCAAGTGGACGCCGTAGTCCCCGTAAGCCAGTAGTAGCGAAGGGCACCGTCTGCGGACGGTGCCTTTTCGTTTGCCCACGACTGACCACACTGAAGTTCATCAATGTGAACAACGATCATGTACACGACCGTTGACGCGTTCACAGCGCCCCCCTTAACGTCCGGGGAAAGCGCTTTCTCCCAGCTGGGTGCAAGGTTCGGCGTACTGCCCCATTCATGATGCCGAACAAGCCGCCTCACGGCACCCGGTTGGCCCCGTTCACCGAGCCGCCCCTGGTCGGACGAGACAACCAACCTGGAGACGAACGATGCAACTGAGACCTGTCATCGCGTCCATCAGCCTGCTGACCGGCACACTGGTCGCGGTTTCCGGCACCACGGCGCAGGCTGCTCCCACCCGCTACGAGGCCGAGAGTTCCCCGGCGGTCTGCACCGGCACCATCGACTCCGACTGGGCCGGCTACTCGGGCAGCGGATTCTGCAACGCCAACAACGCGGTCGGCGCGTATGCCCAGTTCACCGTGACCGCACCCGCATCGGGCACGGCGACACTGAGCGTCCGCTTCGCCAACGGAACCACCACCGCACGGCCCGCGAACGTCATCGTGAACGGCTCCACGGCCACGACGGCGTCGTTCGAGTCCACCGGCACCTGGGGCGGGTGGACGACCAAGACCCTGACGGTGCCGGTGAACTCGGGCAGCAACACGATCCGGCTCAGCCCCACCGCCGCCGTCGGCCTGCCCAACATCGACTACCTCGATGCCGAGGTGGGCGGTACCACCACGCCGCCGTCGGCTTCCGCGCTGTACGTGGCACCCAGCGGCACCGACGGCGCCGCGGGAACGCAGGCGGCCCCGACGACTCTCACCTCGGCGATCAGCCGGATCACCCCCGGCGGAACGATCTACATGCGCGGCGGCACCTACCGCTACTCGCAGACGGTCACCATCCCGGCGGGCAACAACGGCACCGCGAGCGACCGTACGGAACTGTCCGCCTACCCGGGTGAGACCCCGGTACTGAACTTCTCCGCCCAGGCCGAGGACCCGGCGAACCGCGGGCTCGCCGTGAACGGCTCGTACTGGCACGTCAAGGGCCTCGTCGTCGAACGTGCCGGTGACAACGGGATCTTCGTCGGAGGCAGCAACAACATCTTCGAGCGCACGGTGACGCGCTTCAACCGGGACACCGGCCTGCAGCTCTCACGGATGCTCTCCAGCACGCCCAGCAGCCAGTGGCCTTCCAACAACCTCATCCTGAGCGCGGAGTCGCACGACAACGCCGACTCCGACGGCGAGGACGCCGACGGCTTCGCCGCGAAGCTCACCTCCGGACCCGGCAACGTGTTCCGCTACGCCGTGGCCCACAACAACATCGACGACGGCTGGGACCTCTACACCAAGCCCGACACCGGACCCATCGGCGCGGTGACCATCGAGGACTCCCTCGCCTACGACAACGGCACCCTCACCGACGGCTCCCAGGCCGGCAACGGTGACCGCAACGGCTACAAGCTCGGCGGCGACGACATCGCGGTGAACCACATCGTCCGGCGCAGCATCGCCTACCACAACGGCAAGCACGGGTTCACCTACAACAGCAACCCCGGCTCGATGACGGTGTCGGACAACATCAGCATCGACAACGTCCAGCGCAACTTCAACTTCGACGCCGGCACCTCGGTGTTCCGCAACAACACCTCGTGCCGCAGCGGCAGCGGCACCAACGACCGGATCATCGGCAACTCCGACAGCTCCAACCAGTTCTGGTCCGGCTCGAACGGATCCCGGTGCTCCTCCTACTCCGGCGCGCTGCACTGGTCCTTCGCCTCGGACGGCCGCCTCGTCGTGACCTTCGGCTAGTTGGAGGGTGTCATTCCGACGACTGCCCGGTGCCGACCCGTACGGAAAGGGCCGGCACCGGGCAGTCGGTGGTCGGTCGGTGTCCCGTGCGGGACTTCCTGGCCGAGCGAGCCTCTCTGGTCAGGCCTCGGCCGCGGGGAGTGTCACTTCGAAGCGACAGCCGCCGGGGACGTTGCGCACGGCGGCCCGGCCGCGGTGGGCCTCCACGATGCCCCGGACGATGGCGAGGCCCAGTCCGGCGCCGGCGGGTGGGGTACGGGCATGCGTACCGCGCCAGCCGGTGTCGAAGACCCGCGGCAGGTCCTCCTCCGGGATGCCGCCGCAGCCGTCGGTGACGGACAGGACCACCCCGTCCAGGGATCGCTCGGCAGCGACCGCGACCGTACCGTCGGAGGGGGTCCGGCGAATCGCGTTGACCAGCAGATTGCCCAGCACTCGGCTCATCTCCTTGCCGTCCACCTCGATCGGTACCGGCTCGATGCGGTCGCCGACCAGCAGCACCCCGTACTCGCGGGCGAGGGCGTCCGCTCCCGCGAGGGCGTCGCCGACGAGGTCGTACACCGAGATGCGGGAAGGGGAGAGGGCGAGCGCCCCGGCATGGATGCGGGAGAGCTCGAAGAGGTCACCCACCATGCCGTTGAGGCGTTCGACCTCCGTGCGCATCTGGCGGAGGTAGCGCTGGGGGTCGGCGGCGACGCCGTCCTCCAGGGCCTCGGACATGGCGCGCAGCCCGGCGAGGGGCGTGCGCAGGTCGTGCGAGATCCAGGCGACGAGTTCGCGTCTCGATGTCTCCAGGGCGCGCTCGCGATCGCGGGACTCGGCCAGCTTGGCACTGGTGGCGGCCAACTCCCTGCTGAGCGCGGCGAGTTCGGCGGTCGCCGGTTCGGTGGGGGCCGCGAAATGACCGCCGTCACCGAAGGAACGGGCGGCGGCCGTGAGCGCCCGGCTGCGGGCGGCGACCCAGCGGCCGAGCAGCAGCGCGGTGGCCAGGGAGACGACCGCCGCCATCGCGACGACCGTCGTGACGACGCTCAGGTCGTGCGAGGACAGGAACATCGCCTGCGCCACGGCCAGCGTGCCCGCGAGCATGGCCGTCACGGCCACGGCGGAGACCACGGCGAGGGACGCGGTCAGCGAGCGGCGCCGGATCAGCCACAGCGCGCCCGCCCCGAGCAGCCCGGCCGCGACGGCGCCGAGGAAGGCGAAGAGGGCGATGAGGAGGGTGTCGCGCATGGTCAGACCGCCTCCTCTCGGGGCGTGGCGTCGAAGCGGTGGCCCACTCCCCACACCGTCTGGATCAACCGGGACCGGGCCGGGTCGCCCTCCCCCTTGCCCCGCAGCCGGCGCACATGGACGGTGACGGCGGACAGGTCGCCGAAGTCCCGGGCCCACACCTCACGCATCAGCCTTTCGCGGCTGTGGGCGCGCCCGTGGTTGCGCAGCGGGAAGGCGCGGAGGTCGCAGTCGTGCGGGGTGAGGCCGAGTGCGGTGCCGTTCTTGGTGGCGCGGCGGGCGGCCGGGTCGACGGTGAGGCCGGCCGCGTGCACGGGGTGAGCCGCGACGGCGGGCCGGTTCCGGCGCAGCACCGACTCGATCCGCAGCACCGGTTCACGGGGACCGAAGGGCTTCGTGACGTAGTCGTCGGCGCCCACTTCCGGGCCCAGGATCCGGTCGCCCTCGTCGCAGCGGGCGATGAGCCTGATGACCGGCCCGCGGGCGATGAGCCTGATGACCGGTCCGCGGCCGCGGGCCCGTATCCGGCGGCACACCTCCAGGTCCAGGCCGTCCGTGCCGGGCGGCCTCACCACCTGGTCCGGCCGGTGCGCGGCGGCCCGGGCGAGGGCGGACGGCCCGTCCTCGGCCCGGTCCAGCTCGCATCCGGCGCGGTCGAGACAGCCGGAGACGACCTCGGCGACGGTGGGGTCGTCATCCACCACGAGAACGCGGCCCGTGCCCGCGTGCCCACGCGGAGCGAGTCCGGGGCCAGGGGATTCGTACGACTGCTGCATGCCCCCCACCCTCCCACCGGCCTCGCTTCCGTACGGAGGGCCGGCCCCGATGTCCTTGTTTCGTAAGAACACTCGGACCGGCATCGGGCACGACATGCCGCAAATATGACAAAGGGGGATAATTGCCCTACCGCGGCGACGCGTGACCGGCGTCCCCCCACTGAACAGGCAGGTCGGCCCATGCCGAAGAAAACACCTTCGTCCGAGCCCTCACACGGAAAGGGCCCGAGCCGTCATCAGGGCACCGGGCAGCACGGCTGGTCGCCTGATGTGGATGAGACCCGGCAGCAGGACAACCCGAGCGCTCGCCGCTCCTTCGACGCCGAGCAGGCCGGTGACAAGGGGCGGGGCCGGACGAAGTCCAAAGAGGAGAAGAAGTCCGTTCCCGGTGACACGGTCGAAAGTGACAGTGCGCGGGGCGAGGAGTACGCCGGCGAGAACGAAAAGGGCATGCGGGACACCGGACGCAAGGGCCGCTCCCAGCGCCCCAGCGGCACGAAGGACGCTTCCGCGTTCACCGGCGTGGACCCGCAGGACCCGCCGTCCAAGCGCCGACCGCGTTAGGGGCTGTCCCCGAGCGCCGACCGGGCCGAGGGCCTGTCCCCGTGGATCAGGCCCTCGGCCCTCGTATCAGCAGATCCGCGAGTCTCGTATCACCAGATCCGCGAGTCTCGTCTCAGCAGATCCGCGGCAGCTGCTCCCCGATCGGCAGATCGACCACCCGCGTTCCTCCCAGCCCGGTCCGGGCCACCACCATGCCGGGATGCGTCTCGACGGCCTCGCCGATGATCACGGAGTGCGCACCCAGCGGATGGGCCCGCATCGCTTCGAGGACAGCGTCGGCGTGCTCGCGCGGGACGAAGGCCACCAGCTTGCCCTCGTTGGCGACGTACATGGGGTCCAGGCCCAGAATGGCGCAGGCATTGGCCACGACAGGCGGCACCGGGACGTCGCGCTCCCTGATGACCACCCCCGTGCCGGAGGCCGCCGCGATCTCGTTGAGCGCGGCGGCCAGGCCGCCTCGGGTGGGATCGCGCAGCACACGCAGGTCCGGGGTGACGGCGAGCATGGCGTCGACCAGACCGCCGAGCGCCGCACAGTCACTCTCGATCTCCACCCCGAATTCCAGGCCCTCACGGACGCTCATGATCGCCACGCCGTGCACGCCGATGGCACCGCTGACGATCACGACATCGCCGGGGACGACCCGCTGAGGACGCAGGTCGACGCCCGTCGGGATGAGGCCGATGCCGGCTGTGTTGATGAAGATCCCGTCACCGTGTCCGGCCTCGACCACCTTGGTGTCGCCGGTCGCCACCTCGACGCCGGCGGTGCGGGCCGCCGCGCCGAGCGCCTCGGCCACCCGGGAGACGACCTCGAGTTCGACGCCCTCTTCCAGGATGAATCCGCAGGAGAGGTAGGCAGCGCGGGCACCGCTCATGGCGAGGTCGTTGACGGTGCCGTTGACGGCGAGGTCGCCGATGCTGCCGCCGGGGAAGAACAGCGGCCGTACCACGAAGGAGTCGGTGGAGAACGCGAGCCGGGCGCCGCCCAGCGAGAGAGCGGCGGCATCACCCATCTGGGCGAGGGCCTCTCCCCCGTAGGCGGGCGCGAAGATCTGCTGGACCAGTTCGGCGGAGAGTGCCCCGCCGCCGCCGTGGCCCATGACGACACGGGGGCGGTCGCGCAGCGGGGCCGGGCACGTCCAGGCGGCGGGGTCAACCGCCGTGGCCGTGAGGTCGGTGGTGTCAGACAACGGGGCTCGCCTCCCGGTCCGTGGTGGTGGTCAGGTCCAGGCGCCGGTAGAGGTAATACGCGGCGCAGGCGCCCTCGCTGGAGACCATGGTGGCGCCCAGGGGGGTGCGGGGCGTGCAGAGGGTTCCGAAGGCCTCGCACTCGTGCGGCTTGAGCAGTCCCTGCAGGACCTCGCCGCTGCGGCACTCGGCCGGTTCGCGGGTCTGGATGCCGTCGACCGAGAAGCGGTACTCGGCGTCGTGGTCGCGGTATTTCTCCGCCAGCCGCCAGCCGCTGTCGGGGATCACGCCGATGCCCCGCCAGGCCCGGTCGGTGACCTCGAAGACGTCCTCCAGCATGGCGCGGGCGGCCGGGTTGCCCTCCGGACGGACGGCGCGGGCGTAGGCGTTGTCGACGGTGTGCTCGCCGCGTTCCAGCTGGCGGACGGTCCGGCGTACGCCTTCGAGGATGTCCAGCGGCTCGAATCCGGTCACGACGATCGGCACCCGGAAGCGTTCGGCCAGTTCCGGGTACTCCCCCACGCCCATCACGCTGCACACGTGCCCGGCAGCCAGGAAGGCCTGCACCCGGCACTTCGGCGCCGACATGATCGCCTCGATGGCGGGCGGCACGCGGACGTGGGACACCAGCAGGCTGAAGTTCGGGATGCCCAGGCGGCGCGCCTGATGGACCGTCATGGCGTTGGGGGGAGCCGTCGTCTCGAAGCCGATGCCGAAGAACACCACTTCGCGGTCCGGGTTCTGCTGCGCGATCCGCAGGGCGTCCAGCGGCGAGTAGACGACGCGTACGTCGCCGCCCTCACTGCGCACCTGGAACAGGTCCCGGCCGGTACCCGGCACACGGAGCATGTCGCCGAAGGAGCAGAAGATCACGTCAGGGCGGGAGGCGATCTCCAGGGCCTTGTCGATGACTTCCAGCGGGGTCACGCAGACGGGGCAGCCCGGACCGTGGATCAGTTCGACCTCATCCGGCAGGAGCTGGTCGATGCCGTGGCGGATGATGCTGTGCGTCTGTCCTCCGCAGACCTCCATCAGTGCCCAGGGCCGGGTGACCGTGGCGTGGATGTCGTCGAGGAGCCGGCGGGCCAGTTCGGGGTCCTGGAACTCGTCGATGTACTTCACTTCCGCACCTCCTCGACGGTGTCCTCGCCCGTGTGCCCGGCGGCCGGTCCCGCTTCCGCGGCCAGTTCCCAGGGGTCACCGAACTCCTCCTGCAGCATGCCGAGTTCGGCGAAGAGTTCGAGCGTCTGCTTCGCCGACTCCTCGTCCAGGCGTTGCAGGGCGAATCCGACATGGACGATGGCGTACTCGCCGACCTGGAGGTCGGGCAGGTACTCCAGGCACACCTCCTTGACCACGCCGCCGAAGTCGACGGTGGCCATGCGGGTGCCGTCCCGTTCCTCGATGTCGAGCACTTGGCCGGGTACCGCCAGGCACATGGGCCTCTCCTTGCTGTGGGTGGGGCGTGGGTCAGTGGGCGGCAGTGGCACGGGCGGCCACGATGAGCTGGCCGAGCGCCAGTCCGCCGTCGCCCGGCGGGACCAGGTGGTGCCGCAGGACCGTGAAGCCGTCCTCGCGCAGGGCGTCGGCGCAGGCCGAGGAGAGCAGGGTGTTGGCGAACACGCCTCCGGTCAGGGCGACGGTGTCCAGCCCGTGGTGCTCTCGCGCCCGTACGCAGATCCGGTGCACCAGGCCGGTCACGGCCCGGTGGAAGCGGGCCGCGACCACGGCCGGCTCCAGACCCGCCCGCAGATCAGTGACGATCGCCGCGAGGACGGGTGCCGGGTCGGCTCGCACAGCGCCGTCCCCGTCCGGCTCCGAGGGGCGGAGGGCGAACGCGTAGGTGGTGGTGTCCTCGGCGGGCGCGTTCAGCGCGGCGCCTTCCAGCTCGACGGCTGCCTGGGCCTCGTATCCGGCGCGGTGGCACACACCGGCGAGGGAGGACACGGCGTCGAAGAGCCGGCCCATGCTGGACGTGGGGACACAGTTCAGGTTGCGCTGCAACTGCCGGTCCAGCACGTTGAGTTCGTCGCGCGGGCAGACGGAGACACAGGCGAGGTCGTCCGCCCAGTCGATCCCTGCCGCGCGCAGGTGGGCCAGAGCCATCCGGTACGGCCTGCGTACCGCCGCGTCCCCACCGGGGAGCGGGACGTAGGCGAGATGCCCGAACCGGGTGAAGCCGTCGTAGTCCGCGAGCAGGATCTCCCCGCCCCATACGGCGCCGTCGTCGCCGTGGCCCGTGCCGTCGAAGGCGACGCCGATCACCGGCCGGGTGCCGTCCAGGCCGTGTTCGGCCATCGCCGCGGCGACGTGGGCGTGATGGTGCTGGACGCGCACGACGGGCCGGCCGTGGGCGTTCCTCTCCGCCCACCGGGCGGAGCGGTAGCCGGGATGCCGGTCGGCGACCAGGGCCTCGGGACGCACGCCCGTGATGGACTCCAGTTGCGCCACGGCACGCTCGAAGGTTCGCTGCGTGTCCAGGTCGTCCATGTCACCGATGTGCGCGGACAGCCAGGCGCGACGCCCCTCCCCGAGACAGAACGCGTTCTTGAGGTCGCCGCCGACCGCGAGGCCCAGCGGGACGGGCAGCGGGAGGGTGACCGGCATCGGGGCATAGCCGCGAGCCCGCCGCACCAGCAGCGGCCTCCCGTCGCTGACGCGGACCACGGAGTCGTCACACGGCACATGGATCGGCCGGTCGTGTGTGAGCCAGGCGTCGGCAAGGGGCGCCAGCCGCTCCAGCGCCTCCTCGTCGTCGGTCACGATCGGTGAACCGGCCACATTGCCGCTGGTCATGACCAGCAGTCGGGGGCCCTCGACGTCGCCGGGCAGGCCGAGGAGCAGATGATGCAGGGGCGTGTACGGCAGCATCACGCCGAGGTCGGGGCTGCCGGGCGCGACCGCCTCAGCCGGCCGCACGGCCCCTGTCTCGTACGAAGGGTCCGTACGGCGGCGCAGCAGCACGATCGGCCTGGTGCCGCCCTCCAGCATGACCCGCTCTTCGGGGCTCACCCGGACGAGGTGCTCGACGTCGTCCACGCTCCTGGCCATGAGGGCGAACGGCTTGTTCCCCCGGCTCTTGCGGCGCCGCAGCAGGCTGACGGCGTCGGCGTCACAGGCGTCGCAGGCCAGGTGGTAGCCGCCCAGGCCCTTCACGGCGAGGACCGCGCCCCGGGCGAGAAGCGCGCGGGCCTCGGCCACCGGGTCCGCCCCGCCGACGTGTTCCGGCCGTCCGCCGAGCGGCTGTTGGGGCACGAGCAGACGCAGCCGCGGACCGCAGGCGGGGCAGGCGACCGGCTGCGCGTGGAATCGGCGGTCTCCGGGATCGGCGTATTCACGGGCGCAGTCGGAGCACATCGGGAAGCCGGCCATGGTGGTGTTCGCCCGGTCGTAGGGAACACCGGTGACGATCGTGAAGCGTGGTCCGCAGTGGGTGCAGTTGACGAAGGGATGGCGGTATCGCCGGTCGGCGGGATCGGCCAGTTCACCGAGGCAGTCGGCGCAGGTGGCCGTGTCCGGGGAGACCAGGGTGCGGGCCGGTCCGTCGGTACGGGAGGCGAGGATGGTGAACGCGTCGCCGCCCGTGACGGGTAGTTCCTTGTGGTGGACGGACTCAACGTGGGCCAGCGGGGGCGCCTGTACGGCGATCCGGTCGCAGAACCGGGCCACGGCCGAGGCGGTTCCCTCGACTTCGGCGACGACGCCCTCCGGGGTGTTGGTCACGTGTCCGGCCAGGGCGAGCTCGGTGGCGAGGCTGTACACGTACGGCCGGAAGCCCACGCCCTGCACCACTCCTCGAACGACCACCCGACGGCGCAGCGGCGGGTCGCCCGCGACGACGGTCGAGGGCTGCGGACCGCTCACGAGCGGCTCTGGGCCATGGAGCCGGAGCCGTCCGGGACGGCGTGCCCACGGCCGTCGTGGTGGTGAGGTGCGGGGTCCCCGGCTCCGAAGACGTCGGGCCTGCGGGCCATGACAGGGGTGTGGAGAGGCGCCCCGTCCGCCGCCGCCAGCGCCCTGTCGAGCAGCGCGCCGATCGCCTTGCCCCGGCGTGCCGAGGTCAGGAGCACCTCGACGCCCGGGTTGACCTGTTCCACGTTCGCGCGGAACGCGTTCTCGTCGAACGCGACGGCCTCGGCGATGTCGGTCTTGGTGACCACGACCAGGTGGGCGAGGCCGAAGGCGGTGGGGTACTTCAGCGGCTTGTCCTCGCCCTCGGTCACGGAGGCGAGGACGACTCTCAGCGTCTCACCCAGGTCGTAGGAGGCCGGGCAGACCAGGTTGCCGACGTTCTCCACGAACAGCAGCCGGGTGTCGTCGGGCAGCCAGCCCTCGAGGTGGCCGCCGAGCATCCCCGCCTCCAGGTGGCAGAGCCCGTCGGTGAGGACCTGCTTGACCGGCACACCCGAACGCGCCAGGCGTGTCGCGTCGTTCTCGGTGGCGAGGTCGGCGGTCAGCGCGGCGACCGGAACGGACCGCTCGCGGGCCAGCAGCAGTTCGCGTTCCAGCAGCGCGGTCTTCCCGCTGCCCGGGCTGGACAGCAGGTTGACGACGGCAGTGCCGCGAGCTGCCAGGTGGGCGCGCAGGGTGTGCGCGGTCGCGTCGTTCTTGGCGAGTACGGCCTGCTGCAGGTCGACCACACGGCACATGGTTCAGCGCTCCTCGGAGATCGGTTCGCGGGTCTGCGCGTGCGTCCGGCCGTCCTCCCAGTGCACGCTGGCGATCTGGAGTTCCCGGCCCGAGAGCAGGTCGGTGCTGACCCCGCCACACTCGGGACAGCTCAGCCGGGGCGGCATGCCGACAGCCCACTCGTGCCCACAGGGCGTGCAGCGGGCCCGGCCCGGCACCGCTTCGGTGACGAGCTCGGCGCCTTCCAGCACGGTTCCGGCGCAGGCCAGTTCGAAGCAGAAGGAAAGGGAGTCGGGCACGACACCGGCCAGTTCACCGACCAGAAGCCGCACCGATCGCACCGCCGTGACGTCACCGGCCTGGGCAGCGGCCTTCTCCACCTGGTCGATCACGGCGAGCGCGACGGACATCTCGTGCATGGGTCTGTGTCCTCCCAGCCGTCATTAGAGGCGAGGGGCCCGGGTTCGACGGCCCGGCACGCCGTCGCCGCCGGCCGGGTACGCCGTTCGACGCAACGTCGTGGAGCGCTCGTCGTGGACCGGGGTCACATGCGTCGGATCCGCAGGTAGCGCCTGATGTCGGGAAGTACCTGTGCGACAAGTGCGGCCGCGGCGGCCAGGGCCGCCCCACCGACGATGGTCTTCTTCATCCCGTCTCTCCTCACTTCGATGACTCAGTGGTCATGGCACGTGCCACGGACGGCTCGCCGTCCCGCAGCATCTCGTCGATCAGCCGTACGGCCTCGGGTACGGCCTCGGACACCGGCGGACTGAGACCGATGCCCTCCTCCACCGTGGCCGGTTCGCATCCGACGATCAGGGTGCGTCGCGGCGGTTCGCCGCCGGTCCCGGCGCAGAGCGTGCCCAGCAGTGCCAGGACGGTGTCGGGGGTCATCCGGTGGCCGTCGATCGCGGGGGCGTCCTGGGGGTCGCCCGCGCGCGGGCCGTCGTACTCGATCACATACAGCGTGCCGGGTGCTTCGCCGCGTGCTGTGGCGTCCACGAGGACGAGGGTGTCGTAGCCGTCCAGGAGCTGGTATGCGAGGTGGACCCCGCGCACGCCGATGTCCACGACCTCGACGTGGGCGGGCAGTTGCCGCTCGGCGAGGCTGCGCGCGGTCTCCACGCCGAATCCGTCGTCCCCGAGGAAGATGTTGCCGATGCCGGCGACGAGGGTCTTCGGACCCGCCTGTGAGGGAAGGTTCACGCGTCGTCCTCCAGCGGTGTGACCTCGTCGGGCTGGAAGTACAGGAACCGGCCCTGCTCCCGGCGGATGTCGGCGCCCGGATCGCCCTCGACCGTCACGGCCAGGTGTACCCCGCCGTCCACGTCGTGCAGCACCGCCTCGACCCTCGCGCTGCGCCCTTGCAGGAACAGGTCCTGTGCGTCGGTGCGCCGCAGGCCCGGTCGCAGCAGCACGCGACTGCCCGCGCCCAGGGACCTGCCGTCCACGACGACTCGGTCCTGTGCCGGGTCGAAGCCGGCGTCGCTCGCCGGGTCCCACCACGGGGTGTCCGGGCGCGGCACTCCGTTCTCGTCCGGGAACCCGTCCGCGGCGGCAGGGGCCGCGTCGGAGCCGGTCACCTCCCGCAGGCTCCGTACCGCGCCGTGCAGGCGCTCCAGAACCTCGGGCGGCATCGAGTCCGCGAGGTCGATCACGGCTGCCGCCCGTTCGTCGGTGCCCCGGGCCTCGCGCTTCTCCTCGTCGGTGAGGGCCGCGGTCCGCAGCGCGAGGATCTCGTCGATCTCGGTGGCGTCGTAGAGCGCGCCGGGGCTTTCCGGTGCGATGGCCGGGTGGTCCTCCAGGATGATCGGCGAGGACAGCACGAGGTCGGCGCGGCCGGGTTCACCGGCGAGTACGGGCCAGGTGTGCAGGTTGCGGCAGCCGGCGGTCGCTCCCTTGGCCCACTCGGGCGGATCGGTCATCGACAGGAACGATCCGGCGCTGAGGGCCATGAGGAGGTGCGCGGCGACCAGGGAGTGCGGCAGCGCCGCGTCCCGGTCGGCGCTTCGGCCCTCAGGGGGTGTCCAGGGGGTGGTGTTCTCGACGATGGCCGTCAAACGCAACGCCCGGTAGGGCCCGTCGAGTTCGCGGGCGGACAGGCGCACCGCGCCGCTGATCTCCTCGCATCGCCGGACCAGTCGGCCGACGGTCCGGCCGGCCGCGTCCACAACCGGCTCGGTGTCCTCGCGGGCGGGTCGCTCGAAGGGAAACGTGACGCCGTCGCCCAGCAGCTCGTCCACCGTCGCGACCACCTCGACGCGCTCCTCGGCTCCCTCGTCCCAGGGCACCAACACGCGGTCTTCCAGGTTCAGTTCGGGAACGGTGTCGTAGCCGCCGTCCGGGCGGACCCGCTGCACGGTCCGCCGCCGGGCGTGCAGGAAGCGCAGCTCGACCGACAGGGTCGCGCCCGCCTTCGGTTCCATCAGGCACTCGGTGTGCTGGAAGTCGTGCTCCTCGCACTCGGCGCCCCAGGCGGGCGGCACGAGCACCCCGAACTGCCAGCGCAGCCGGTTCTTGGCCGCCGAGGCCCGGTACGGGTAGAGCACGTAGCCCTCGAAGAGAACGGCGTCGGCCACCTGCCGGGCGAGGGCGAACCGCTCCTCGGTCTCGGGGGCGAACGCGGTCACGGTCACGGATCCGTCCTTCCGGTGGTGCCGGTGAGTGCGAGAAACGGGTCCGTTCCGGGCGGGTCCGCGGCGCCGCTCTCGTCGAGCAGGGCCCGCACGGTCGCCTCCCAGGAGGGCAGCGCGTGCCGGGAGCGGTAGGCGAGCAGGGCGTCCATGGTGTCCCGGGGCAGCCGGATCCAGCCGCAGCCGGGGAAGTGCTGCTCGACCATCTCCCGCCATACGGCGACCGGCATCCGGAAGGCCGCCTCGCGGTCCCACGGGACCGGCTCGACCTGGAAACCGCCCGCGCCGGTGAACGCCGTGCCCGAGAAGAGCATCAGCAGCGGAACCTCGCCGCCGGTGAGCGCGGCCAGGTAACGGCTGGCGGCGACGTCCATGTCGTAGGTGCAGGGCACGACGAGGTCGGTTTCGATCTCTCCGGTGAAGCCGGGGACCATCACCGAGACCTGGGCGAACTGCACCGGCTTGAGGGTGTTGCCCCATCGCGAGCGCTCGCCGAAGAGATCGGCGAGTCCGTCGGCCTCGGCGGATTCGTAGCCGCGACGGGCGGGTTCGATACGGATCTGGCAGCGCAGCGCGAGCGCGTGCACGCGGGCGTTGTCGGCCGCGGTGACGCGCAGCCGGAAGACGAGGGTCGGTCCGGCGGCGTACCGGTCGGCGCGGACACCGGTACAGGCGAACGAGAACTGGGTCACGACGGTCCCACCTCGCCCACCGGCCGGGCGCGTCGCGCGACGTCCGCGAAGAACGCGTCCAGGGCGGCGCGTGCTTCGGCCCCGCCGTCGAAGCCCTGCCACAACAGGCGCATGCGGCCGACCAGTTCGTAGCAGATGTCGATCGGTACGAGGTAGCAGTCGCAGCGGCCGTCGGTGCGGCGCAGCAGCAGCGCCTCCACGTCGGGTTCGAGCAGCTCCGCGAGCGGGCTGCCGCCGAGGACCTCCGTCCACGTGGACGGTTCGAGCTCGCTCTCGGTGGCCCCGGCCGGGCTCGGGTAGAGAGCGACCAGCCGGTCCAGCGCCGCGTTGCGGAAGAAGAAGGCGACGCCGACCGGGATCTGCAACGACTCCCACGCGCGGTCGTCGAGACGGTGGCCGGGGTCGGTGAGGTAGCGGGCCGGGACCGCGCGGAATCGGCCCGCCGCGGCGCCCGGCTGTTCCATGAGCAGGGCGCAGGAGACACAGGCACAGGCGAGGGCGCGTTTCTCGATGTCGACCAGGTGGCGGTGGTTCTCCTCGGGCACCGCCACCGCACACAGCTCGCACCGCTCCGGCTGCGGCGGACGCTCGGTCAGGAACCTGCGCAGGCCCGATTTCCGCGGGCCTGGACCGGGTGGCCTGACGGGCGCCGGGGACGCGCTCATCGGGTCGTCGCCCGCACCGGCCCGGTGCCGATCTGGAGCAGGGCGGGCTCCGCGGGTGCGTCCTGTACGTCGACGGCCTTGACCTCCGGCGCGAAGCAGGCGAGCGCGTCCTCCGCGGCCCGCCGGGCGCCTTCGCCGGTGCCACAGCCGCAGCCGCCGCTCGCCCGCGTCCGCAGCCTCAACGTGCCGCTCCCCTCGTCGAAGTCCACCACTTCCAGGGCGTGGTCCGGAACGCTGTCGACGGCCCGGGCGATACGGGTGTCACGGTCCTCGGGATGCAGGTCGTGCAGGACGAGGAGGCTCGCGACGAGTTCGTCGTCGAGCAGCTTCGCGAGAGGCTCGCCGGAAGCGGGCAGCAACTGGAGGATGCGGGCGAGGCCGGAGCCGTAGAAGTCCATGAGGGACCGCACGAGTTCCTCCGCGGCCGCGGTGGCCGTCGGATCACCGGCACCCGACAGACGGTCCAGGACCTCCTCGACACGGCGGCCGGTCTGCTCCGCGTTCACGGGGCGCGTCCCCGTCACCGCGCTCATCCACCCAGTCCGCTCAGGCCGGTCGGCACGTGCATCTTCTGCACGGTCTTGCCGCCGCCGACGTACATGTGGACACCACAGGGCAGACAGGGGTCGAAGCTGCGGACCGCGCGCATGATGTCGATGCCCTTGAAGTTCTCCGGGGAGTTCTCCTCGAAGATCGGCGTGTTCTGCACCGCGTCCTCGTAAGGACCGGGCGTGCCGAAGGTGTCCCTGGTGCTGGCGTTCCAGGGGGTGGGCGGGTACGGGTGGTAGTTGGCGATCTTGCCGTCGCGGATCACCATGTGGTGCGAGAGGACACCGCGCACCGCCTCGGTGAATCCGACGCCGATGCCCTCGTCCGGAACCTCGAACTTCTCCCAGGTCTGGGTGCGTCCGGCCCTGACCTCCTCCAGCCCCTTCTCCGCGAAGTGCAGGGCGACGGCGGCGGTGTAGGCCTGGAAGTAGGTGCGCGCGCGGTTGCGTTCCAGCGCGTTGCTCCACTTCGGGATCTTCCACTCGAAGCTGGTCTCGGGCCTGGTCATCGTGCGGGGCAGGTTGATGACCACGCTGTGGCCGGTGGCCTTCACGTACCCGGTGTCGACGAGCCCGGACAGGGCGGTGGACCACAGTCGGGCGATGGGGCCGCCGCCGGTGTCCAGGGCGAGGTGGTCCTTGCCGTCGAACCAGCGGGGCGACATGACCCAGCTGTACTTGCCGTCGAAGTCGCGTTTCTGCGGGGCGGGGATGGTGTGCTGGTTCCACGGGTGGCGCGGGTCGACCGGGTTCCCGAGGGGGTCGTGGGTGACGAACTGCTCCTGCCCCTGCCAGTCCTCGTAGTAGGAGCTGCCCAGCAGGATGCGGATGCCCAGGTTGATCTCGGTGAGGTCGTTGGTGACGAGTTTGCCGTCCACGATGATGCCGGGCGTGACGAACATGCGCCGGCCCCAGTCGGTCATGTTCGCGTAGGTGAAGTCGCAGTACTCGGGGTCGTTGAGCGCTCCCCAGCAGCCGAGCAGGACGCGGCGCCGGCCGACCTCCTCGTACCCGGGCAGGGCCTCGTAGAAGAAGTCGAACAGGTCGTCGTGCAGGGGCACGACCCGCTTCATGAACTCCACGTACCGCATCAGGCGGCTGAGGTAGTCCGTGAAGAGCTGCACGGATGCGATGGTTCCGACGCCGCCCGGATAGAGCGTGGAGGGGTGCACATGGCGGCCCTCCATGAGGCAGAACATCTCCCGGGTGTAGCGGCTCACCTGGAGGGCTTCGCGGTAGAACTCGCCCTCGAGCGGGTTCAGCGACCGCATGATGTCGGCGATCGTGCGGTAGCCGTGCTCTCCGGCGTGCGGCGCCTCGGTGCGCTCGGCCAGTTCGAGGACACCGGGGTTGGTCTCCTTGACCATCTTTTCGCAGTAGTCGACGCCTACCAGGTTCTCCTGGAAGATGTTGTGGTCGAACATGTACTCCGCGGACTCGCCGAGATTGATGATCCACTCACCGAGGTGCGGGGGTTTCACGCCGTACGCCATGTTCTGCGCGTACACCGAGCAGGTGGCGTGGTTGTCCCCGCAGATCCCGCAGATGCGGCTGGTGATGAAGTGGGCGTCGCGGGGGTCCTTGCCGCGCATGAAGACGCTGTAGCCGCGGAAGACCGACGAGGTGCTGTAGCACTCCGCGACCCGCTTCTGCTTGAAGTCGATCTTGGTGTGGATGCCCAGGCTGCCCACGATCCGTGTGATCGGGTCCCAGGCCATCTCCACCAGGCCACTGCCGTCGCCGGCCGCCTTCGTCGTCGCTGCCATCGTTGGTGCCGTGCCCTTCGTTGCGCGGGAGGTGTGTGTGTGGGGGGGGTGAACGAGTCGCGGGGGTGGATCACTTGCGGCGGGGCATTACCACGGCGGCCGGTAACCGGTGGTGATCTTGTCGCCGGTCTGCCGCCACTTGGGCTCCTTGTCCACGGTCTTGGCCGTGATGGACCTCAGCTTGCGAACCACCGCGCCGTAGGCGCCGCTGGCATTGCTCGACACCTTCGCGCCGGGGGGCTCGTCCATGAACGGCATGAACTTGTCGGGGAACCCGGGCATGGTGCAGGCGATGCAGATGCCGCCGACGTTGGGGCAGCCACCGATCCCGTTCATCCAGCCGCGCTTGGGCACGTTGCACTTGACGACGGGGCCCCAGCAGCCGAGCTTGACGAGGCACTTGGGAGAGTCGTACGTCAGGGCGAACTGGCCCTGCTCGTAGTAGCCCGCGCGGTCACAGCCCTCGTGCACGGTGGCCCCGAAGAGCCAGGTCGGACGCAGCTTGTCGTCCAACGGGATCATCGGGGCGGCGCCGGCTGCCTGGTAGAGCAGGTACGTGAGCGTCTCGGAGAAGTTGTCCGGCTGGATCGGGCAGCCGGGCACGCACACGATGGGGATGCCGGCGTGGGACTTCCAGTCCCAGCCGAGGTAGTCCGGCACGCCCATCGCGCCGGTCGGGTTGCCCGCCATGGCGTGGATGCCGCCGTAGGTGGCGCAGGTGCCGATGGCGACGACGGCCAGGGCCTTCGGCGCGAGCCGGTCGATCCACTCGCTGGTCGTGATCGGCTGGCCGGTCTCCGGGTTGTCCCCGAAGCCGCACCAGTAGCCCTCCGGCTTGATCGCCTCGTTGGGGATGGAGCCCTCGACGACCAGCACGAACGGGTCGATCTCGCCACGCTCGCCCTTGAAGAACCACTCGATGAACGTGTCCGAGCCGCCGACCGGGCCGCACTCGAAGTCGATGAGCGGCCAATGGACGGCGATCTTCGGCAGGCCCGGCAGTACGCCGAGCACGATCTCTTCGATGCTGGGCTGCATGGCCGCCGTCAACGCGACCGAGTCGCCGTCACAGCTCAGCCCCGCGTTGATCCAGAGAATGTGGATCGTGGGTGTCTCGTCGGCGGGCGCGCCTCCGGCGTCCGCAGCGCCGACCGTGTCCGGCGTCGCCTCAGTCATGGGACCGCCTCCTGGGGAGGTATGGGATGAAGGCCGATATTTCGGCCGCCATGCTTCTTCGTATCAGCGGCTCGGCTGTGATGAGACCTGATCGAGGGCCATTCCGGTGACGTGGGAGTCCGAAGCGGCGAGACCCGTTTACGCGACCGAGGCCTGGTTCAGGTGCGGCGGAGTGCACTGTGGCCGCTCCTTGCGGACGAACGCGCGACGCAGAGCGTGGAACGGAGCGTCCGGGTCGTCGAACGTACGGCGCATCCGGGCCAGCTCCCGCTCCCGGAAGACCGCCAACGCAGTCACGCTCTCCTGCCGGTCCAGCTCGGTCTTCTTCGCGGTGATCCGTGACGCCGTGGCCGGCAGTGAGGCCAGGCGAGCGGCCAGGACGCCGACCCGCGCGGCGAACTCCTGCGGGCCGCAGTCGACCACCCGGTCGACGAGTCCGAGGCTCAGGGCCCTCGCCGAGCTCACCGGCAGCGCCTCGCGCATGAGCCGCTCGGCGGTCGCGGCACCCACCCTGCGTGGCAGGGTGTACGTCCAGTACTCGGAGCCGTAAAGGCCCATCAGACGGTAGTGCGGGTTCAGTACGGCCCCCGCACGGCACCACACCTCGTCCGCCGCGAGAGCGAGCATCACTCCGCCCGCAGCGGCGTTGCCGCCGACCCCCGCGACCACCAGCCGGTCCGTCGTCGTCAGGACCGCCTCGACCAGATCGTCGATGGCGTTGATGTTCGCCCAGGACTCGGTACCGGGGTCGTCCGCCGCCTCGATGACGTTGAGGTGGATCCCGTTGGAGAAGAAGTCGCGTTCGCCGCCCAGCACCAGCACCGAGGTGGGGCGCGCGCACGCTTCCCGGTAGGCGTCCAGCAGGCGTCGGCACTGCGCGGTACTCATGGCGCCGCCGGGAAAGGAGAACGAGAGGAAGCCCACGCTCCCGTCCTCCCGGTAACGGATGTCCGCCCAGGTGCGGTGCCCCGCGTCGGGCAACACGGGCAGGGCGTGCTCACGCAGCGGCGGCAGCCGGTCGCCCAGGGCCTGGACGGCGGGCAGTTTGAAGGTGGGCGGCTGCCCGGGCGTCCGCCGGGGCCTCAACTCGGGGATCCACACGGCGCCGTCCTTGGTGGCCCGGCAGATCCCCCCGGCCCGGGTGGCCAGGAGTTCGCCCGGCCGGCCGCGCAACGCGTTCTCGGGGTGACCTCCGTGGAGGTACCACTCACCCCCCAGGAGCACATCCAGCACACCGGGCTGCGAGTCCGCCGCCCGCAGCTTGCGGACCACCGTCCGCGTGGAGTCCTCGGCCCAGTCGATCCGCCGGACGCTCTGGTCGAGGTAGGGACGGACGCGCGGGTGGGCTTCCTCCTGTTTGAGCGGAACGTAGCGTCCGCCCGCGAAGCGCTCGACGGCGAGCAGGACGGCCGCGAGGGCGGCGTCGGCGACCTCTCCCCGATACAGGTCGCTCTTGGCCACCGGAGGCACCTGGCACGGTACGCAGGCCCAGACATCGCCGGCGTCCAACTCCCCGTCGGCCTGCAGCACGGTGACGCCCCAGTCACCGGCGCCCTCGTGGATCGCCCAGTCCAGGGAGGACGGCCCGCGGTCGCCCAGGGGCCCCGGATGGACGATGAGGCACGTGTGCGCTGCCCACACCTCTTCGGGAATCGCCGTCTTCAGCATCGGCGCCACGATGAGCTCGGGGGCGTGCCGATGTACGGCATCCGGCAACGGGCCGCCCTGCAGGGCGAGCTCCACCGCCACACTGTGACCGCGGTCGCGCAGTTCGGCGTGGACACGCTGGGTGAGGCTGTTGAACGCGCTGGCTACGAGCAGGATGTGCACAGCTGCCTCCGGGCGGACGAACGGCAGGCAGGGATGACCTGCCGGCTTCGATCCTCAAGTACGTCAGCCCGCCCACCCCGGCAACAGACGGTGGGGTCATCCGAAAGCAGGTGTCGATCCGCCGTCCGGCCTCATCACGGACAACGGCTCCTAAGTCATCACCGGGACCACGGGCCGCCGGCAATGCGTGCCCATGAGGAGCGGGTGACGCCGAAATGCGTCTCGTGAGTCCAGATGTGGGTGCACGAGGGGCACTGCAGGTGGAGCAGGCTGCCGGTGTTGGAGAGCAGATAGCGCCAGTGCTCGGAGCAGGTACGCCGCTGCTCGCAGGTGGCGCAGCCGCGGTGGTCGGCACAGCTCGGGCAGGCCACCCAGGCGCGGCGCCCGACGTCGGCCTGCGGGTCAAGCGGCAGCATGGCCACCCCCTCTGCGCGGGAGCACACCGGCCGAGACGAGTTCGTCGTACAGGCGCTGCTGCTCCGCGCTGAGGCCGGAGTACAGCAGCTCATACGCCTCTTCCTCGCCCCGCAGCGCCGCGACGGGGTCCCAGTCGGGGCCGAGAGCGGCCAGGACATGGGCCCGCCGGAGCATTTCGTGGGCGCTCAGGTCGACGGCAAGGTCGAACGGTGCGGAGGCGCTCGGGCGGTCCGCTGCGGGCCTGCTCGCTGCGGCGGGTTCGTCCGGTTCGCCGGAAAAGGCGGGGCCAGGGGAGGACATGCGACCGAACGTAGGTAAGCCGTCCTCACTCCGGCAAGAGCAGGTGGGAGAAGTCACAACGGGCCCGCGACCGCTCCGACACCCCGCTGCCTGCCGATCAACGGCTTCCGCGTCACCAGGGCGCCCGCATCGCGCCGGTCCGGGCACGGGCGGCTCGACGGCATCTGCGGTTCCCGACACGTGACGATCACGCCGGTCGGAACACAGCCGCCGGCCGCTGCGGCCGAGGCGCGGCCGGCGCCCGCAGACGGATGCGGTACCGACCCGACCGGCACGACCAGACCGGCACGAGCCTGGCGCCTACGCGCCGTCGGCCAGGGCTCCGACCACGGCCTCGACGCCCTCGCACGCGGATACGGGGTTGCCGTCGCCGACTGGACGACTGGACGACAGCCCGGAGTACGGGAAGCCTGCCCGTGGCACAGAGGGCATGCGTGGCGAGCAGAACGGGGACGCTGATACCGGCCCACGCGGCGACCTGGACCGGCCCGGCACCGTTGTTCAGCCAGTGGTCGTGCGAGTGTGGCGCAGGTCGGACCCGCACGTGCCGGCGGGCGAGGCGAACGCGCACTCCTGCAGGGTGGCCTTACAGCCCCGAGACGCACTCCGCCGGCCATCAATGCGCCGCGCCGGTGACCGCGTCGGGGTGATCGGTGAGGTAGTTCCGCATCACGGACACGAAACTGGCGTCTGGCTGCAGACCGAGCCCGGCGGCGCGCCGGTTGTCGAAGACGGCCGGCCACGAGCCGACGACGGCTTGCACTGCCGGGTCGGGGACGATGGTCACCAGGTCGGCGGCCATGTCGCCGGCCACCTGCCGCAGTGTGGCGAGCATCTCGGCGACCGAAACGGTCAGGGCGGGCAGGTTGACCGGCATCGTGCTGTCCAGGCACCCGGGCCCGGTGCCGCGTTCGGCCTCGGCGATGCGCAGGATGGCCTGGATGGTGCGTCGCGGCGAGGACAGGGCCACCCGCAGGCCGGGGTCGACGGGGCAGACGGCCGGCAGTCCCGCGAGCGGCTCGCGGATGATGGCGGAGACAAAGCCGGAGGCGGCCGCGTTCGGTCTGCCCGGCCGTACCGCGACGGTCATCAGCCGGGCGACCCGCCCGTCGATGAAGCCGCGGCGCGTGAGGTCCGCGATCAGGTACTCGCACATCAGCTTCTGCGTTCCGTAGCTCGATCGCGGCATCGGCAGCGTCGACTCGCTCACCACGGGCGCCGACCCGCCTGTGGGCTGAGAGCCGTAGACGGCGAGACTGCTGGCAAACACCACCCGCACCACCGGGCCGCCGGCCGCCGACTGCGCCCGCGCCGCCTGCAGCACCGCCCGGGTGGCATCCACATTGGCACGCATGCCGAGGTCGAAGTCGGCCTCGCACTCGGCCGACACCGCCGCCGCAAGGTGAAACACCACATCCAGCGGCGCCGCGAACACCTCGGCCAGGCGGTCGACCACGTCACCGTGCACCACCTCCACGAGCGGATCAGCCGCCCACCATGTGTCGGGCCACACGACACGGTCGACCAGCACGAGCCGGGTGATCGGCACGCCGGCGAACACCCGCCTTTTCAGCAGCGCTTCGGCCAACAGACGCCCCAGGAACCCGGACGCCCCTGTAACAGCGATCCTCACCCCGCACCCCTCACTCAGCGACCGACGCCACCACGATCCCGCACCCAGCCAGACCACCGAAAGCCCACCCAGAGGCTCGGCCCCCGACGAGGCCTTTTGTGATGCCGTGTCAGATCACCGCCTGTAGCCGACGGCGAGGCAGTCGACGTTCTGCCCGCTTCGGGCGTGTGCAAGGCCCCACCAGCCTCCGTGTACAGTCATGACTTACCGCGACAAGCTCGACGAACTTCCGTCCGGTGGCCTGCGGGAGCTCCCGCAGGCCGCTCGGCCTTGCCCGGGGGACGCGGCACGTCGCCACTCGGCGTCGACCGCATCCTCGCCGCACAGCAGCCGCGCCCGCCGGGCGGGTTCTGCATTCCGGGACGGGCACGCAAGCGGCCTGACGGACGAATCCCCCAAGATGATCCCCGATCCGGGAAGCATTGCCCGGGCCGCCCACCCCCGACTTGGTGCCGACGTGCCACGGCGGGAGGTGTGGGGTGAGGTGGTGTGGCTTCGATCCTGAGGTCAGTCGCTCGCGTCCGGCTCCGCTCCGGTGGGGCCCGCCGGACTGGCGCGGCGCATGGCCTTGTAGAGAGCGTCGTGCGCGGGCGAGTCAGGCAGAGGGCCGCGGGCGGGGGCCTCCAAGGACTGGATCGTCAGGGCGACGACGCGTCGCCAGGCGTCGGGGGCGGCATCGCCGCAGGCGTTGACGACACCGGCATTGGCCATGTGGATCAGCACCAGATCCGAGGGGTCGAAGTCCTCCCGCAGCCGCCCCGCCGCCTTCGCGCGGCCGATGAGCTCCACCATGCCCCGGTATGCCTCGTCGCGGCGTTCTTCCATGGACCTGGCGGTGGGGAAGGTCATGGTCAGCACATCGGCGAAGCCGTAGTCGGCGGCCTGCATCGCGCAGGCAGCCTCGATGTAGCCGACGAAACCGTGCCAGGGGTCGGGGTCGTCGAGCGCGACGGCGACCGCGTCGGCGTAGGCGTCCATGCGGTCGGCGAAGACGGCGGCGACCAGTTCCTCCTTGGTGGGAAAGCGGCGGAAGATCGTGGCGATCCCGACGCCTGCCTCACGGGCCACGGAAGCCATGGAGGCGTTCAGACCGTCACGCGCGAACACCCGGCGCGCGGCAGCGATGATCCGCCCCCGGTTGCGCTCGGCGTCGCTGCGCAGCGGCTGGGCGGCGATGTCGTCGGGGTCCTGGGCACCAAGGGTCATACCGGCCAGTATAGCAATCGGATAGACCTATCCAATTTTGGTGGTACGGTGGCCCACCTGGAACCGGAAGGCGCTATCCGGATCGGCCAAATAGATAGACCTATCCCAATGGGTTTCGGTGGTCCACACGGCCGCGCCCCGTCGCCGCCCGATCCCCCGTGTGCCCCATGACGTTTCTACGAAGGGATCGCCATGACCAACCTGTCCTTCGCCGACGCGGCACGCACGTGCCTCACCACCAAGTACGCCACGTTCTCCGGTCGCGCCCGGCGCGCGGAGTACTGGTGGTTCTCGGCGGTGTACATGAGCGCCACCGTCGCGCTCGTCGGGATCAGCTTCGCGTTCAGTGCCCCGCTGCTGAGCGTCCTCCTGCTGCCGTTCGTCGTGCCGATGCTGAGCGTCTCCGTCCGCCGGTTGCACGACACCGGCAAATCAGGCTGGAGGATGCTCATCGCCCTGATCCCTGTCGTCGGGCCGATCGCCTACCTCGTGGGCATGACAGTGGACGGTACCCCGGACGCCAACCGGTACGGCCCCTCCCCCAAGGCCGTCGCCCACCCCGTCGGCTGAGCCGGTGATCCGCCGGACGAACCCGAGGAATCTCCTCAGCTGCGAGGACACCCGGTTGCAGGTCGACGCCTTCAAGCATGCCGAGTCACCGTCCTCGCCGCGCGTTTCCGCAGCATGACCGGGCCCTTTCCGGTCGAGCTGGGCATGGGACAGCGGCCAGGACCGCTGCACCCCTTCGCCGGATTCTTCAGCTCCGGTCCAGCACCGCGCCCGGAGCACCGGCAACCAGCGACCCCGGCACCATGCCGATACCGGCGCAGTGGTGCTCCAGCCACGGTGATCGACGTCGAGGCCGGAAGGAAAGCCCTCAGCCATTGCAGACTCATGGAAAACGGCCCATGCTTCTGCCGCTACGGCAGAAACCACCCTTCCCCTGACGCAAGAGAAGAGGGCCCGCATGGCTGCAACTCAGCGCAGGAGCCGGAAGATCATGATGACTCCGGACGAACTGGACGAGTTCCTCGCCACCCAGCGCACGTGCCGGATCGCCACCGTCTCGAGCGACGGCGCCCCGCATGTCAGTGCCCTCTGGTTCGCATGGGATGGGACCTCGTTGTGGCTGTACTCCCTCGTGCGCAGCAAGCGATGGGCCGACCTTCGTCACGACCCACGCGTCGCGATCGTCGTCGACTCCGGCGAGGGGTACGGGGAACTGCGCGGGGTCGAACTGTCGGGCACTGCGGAGTTCGTGGGCGAGGCCCCCCGAATCGGAGAACCATGCAGCGAACTCGACGCGCTGGAACCATTGTTCGCCCTCAAGAACTTCGGTCTGGAGGCAATGCCGCACGATGGCCGGCATGCGTGGATCCGCCTGACACCGTCCAAGACAGCCTCCTGGGACTTCCGCAAGCTGTAACGACTACGGGCCACCTCATCCGTCCTCGCGACACGAGCGTGTTCGCGGCGGAGACCGCACTTGGCGGTGCCAGTAGAGGTCCCGACGGCGCCATCAGGGTGCCCGCACGCACGCAGAACTATGGTGTCCCACCACATGTGCCACTGACCTGCGGATTCCTACGGTATGGCGACACGAACGTCCCCGCCAACCGCTTGGAATGGGAAGTGGTGCCGATGTCCTCCCCCGCGACCGCTACCCCATCCCCCCGCCAGCCTCAAGCGCCTCGCCGCCAGCCTCGTCGGCACCACCATCGACTGGTATACGACCACCCACTCGAACAGAGCTAGGACCTGCGGTTTTCCATGATTCCAGCCGCCGAAGTCAGCACGGAACCAGCACCGGGGTCGGTGGCATGCCGACTCGGTGCTGACTCACCTGCTTCGCGCGTGGTCACAGGTTGCGTCCACGGAGATGGTGTACGGGTTCGACCTGATCCGGGGGTCTGCTCCGGGCATCGGGATGGTGCCCGCATAGATGAACGGCCACCGGCTAATCTGGGGATGGCCTCATCGGTGTGACGCGTTCACCCGGTAGGGGGCGAGTCCGTTGGCGGCGAGCGCCTCGACGTAGGTGCTGGGCTTGTGCATCCTGCACACGTAGTGGTCGTCGATGCCGTGCGAGGCGGACGAGCGGGCATCGACGGAGTCGTTGCGGCACCACGTCACCACCACCCATAGCGTCCTCCCGGCCGCAGCAGCCGGGCGAACCGGCGGAACAGGTCGCGGAGGTCCGCGTACATCGTCGTCTCGTTGCTGACGATGAAGTCGAAGGTCTCGTCCTCGAAGGGCGGTTCCAGCATGTTGCCGAAGTGGAAGCGCACACTGCCGTCCCAGCCGCGCCCCTTGGCCACCCGCTCCGCGAACTCGATGTGATGCTCACAGAAGTTCATGCCGTCGATACGGCAGCCGAACCGCTGGGCGATCACGAAGGGGGTGCTCCCGCGCCCCGACCCGGCGTCCATGCCGCGCGCGTCGGGAACGGTACCGAGTGCGTCGAGGACGAGTTCGGTCTCCGCGTTCTCCATGCGGTGCAGTTCGCGGAGGATGAGCGCGTCCCGGTGCTCGGGGCTGCTGTGAGGACCCGGGGATCGTAGTCGCCCACGCCGTAGTGATGGTGGTAGAGACCGTCCTCCGCCCCCGGGAGCAGTTGATGTCGTCCGTGGTCTTGGTGCCCCGGTAGCTCTTCAGCAGGCGCTCGTAGTCACTGCGGACCACCGCGTTCTGTTCTCCGGTCGTAGTCGTCATGCGGGCAGAACCTTCGGTCGTGGACGGTCAGCGGATGTCGGAGGTCTCACGGGCAGCCAGCAGGGCAAGGGTCCTGCGGCAGATTTTCCCGGTGGGGCCGAGGGGCATTTCCCTGACGCGCAACAGGAGTTCGGGGAGCTTTCGGCGTTCGAGGCCGCGCTGGGACTCCAGGAACACAGTGAGTTCCTGCAGGTCCGGTGCGGGCGCGCCCGGCATCTCTCGGACGCATGCGCACAGGCGCTCCCCCAGTTCCGGGTCGGGCACACCGACGCAGGCCACCTCGGCCACGGCGGTATGCGCAGCGAGTTCGCGTTCCACCTCCGCCGGGCTGATGTTGTAGCCGCCTCGCACGACGATCTGCTTGATGCGGCCCAGTACGTGGAGCCTGCCGTGTTCGTCCAGGAGCCCGCGGTCGCCCGTGCGGACCCAGCCGGTCGGAGTCCGGTACCGGGCGTCAAGACCGGGGTCGGCCACGTAGCACAGCGGTGTCATCGGACCTCTGGCACAGATCTCGCCGGACTGTCCGGTCGGAACGGCGGCACCGGTGTCGTCGATGATGCGGATCCGCGCCACGGCCGGGTCGGGACGTCCGTTGCCCGCCTCGGGGCTGAGCCCGGTGGTGGCTGTGTGGCAGTTCACGCCGTCGGATGATCCGTAGACGGTGATGACACGGCAGCCGAACCGGTCGCGGCACGCCTCGGCGGTGGCGTCCGGGAGGGCCGCGCCGCTGGAGACGACGGCCTGGAGACCGGTGAAGTCCTCCCCGGGTGTGGGTGGTTGTTCGGCGATGCGGTGCAGCATCGTGGGCACGCCGAAGACGTGCGTGGGACGGTGCTCGACGATGACGCGGAGCGCCGCGGCCGGGTCGAAGCACTCCTGCAGCAGCAGCGTGCCGCCGAGGGCGGCTAGCGTGACCGACGTGCCGCAGGAGCCGAAGGAGGAAGCCAGCGGGACCAGCACGAGGTTGCGCATCGGGCCGTCCCCGGCATGCAGGGCGCGTACGTAGGTGGCGCGGCCGCCGGCCATCGCATTGTGGGAGTAGGCGACCATCTTGGGTTCGGCCTCGGAGCCGGAGGAGACCAGAATCCGGGCGGGCGCCTCGGGTGCGACGGGACGGGGAACGAAGGGCTGCCGCGCGGGCGCCGCGAGTGACTGCGCGGTCCGGTGGCCCTCCCCGAAGGTGAACACCGTTTCGAGGTAGGGGAGGTGAGCGTGTGACACCGCGTCGGAGGGATTGGTGACGATGACCGCGCGGGCGCGGGCGCGGGCGAGCAGGCTCGCCGGGCCCCGGCTGCCGTGCCCCGGCGGATAGGGCAGTGCCACCGCGCCGATTGCGGCGACCGCGAGTTCCGCGGCCACCGCGTCGCGCCCGTTCGGCATCCGTACGGCGATGATGTCCCGTTCGCCCAGGCCGCGTTCGGCGAGCCGGGCGGCGATGTGCCGTACCCGGACGTCGAGCCCGGCGTAGTCCACCGTGCCCGCCGAGTCGATGACGGCCGTCCGGCCGGGGTGACTCTGTACGTGTCCGGAGAAGAGCGTGTACAGGTCGCGGTCGGGGCAGTGGCCCTGTTCGGCCCAGGCGCGCCGCACCGGGGTGGGCACCGGGTCACGGATCTCGACGCCGGCGTTCGATGTCCATCCGGCCCTCATGAGAACTCCCAGGGTGCGAGGGGGGCGGCGTACTGCCCGATGGACAGCGCCGGAGCGAACCGTGGGTCGCGGGCCAGGTCCGCGAGGCTGGTGCACACCGGCGTGCCGGCCACGCCCGCTGCCGCCAGCCTGGGCAGCCAGGCCGCGGTGCGCCGCGTCTTGGCCCGGGAGGCGATCGCGTCCTCGCCCGCCGAGACGCCGAGGCCGAGCGCCCGCGCGAGGCGGTCCGGCCGCTCGCGGGCCTGCGGTTCGAGCGAGAGGTATCCGTCCCGCGTACGCAGCGGACGGTCCGTCGCTTCGTGCCGTCGCCGCCCGCGGGGAACGAGCCCGGCGGCGGAGTACAGGGACGAGTCCACGCGGCTCCCTCTTCCGGTGCGAAGCCGAGTCAGCAGTGCCGCCAGTACGCCTTGCGCGCAGACCAGCCCGCCGAGGACGTCGGTGAGCGTCATCAGCGAGGGCGCGGGTGGCTCGTTCGCGGTGCGCAGGGCTGCGGCCAAACCGCCGTGCGCCTGGACCAGGTAGTCGGTCCCCACCGGCGGTGCCGGCCCCAGGGCGTCGCCCCAGCCGGACGCCCACGCGTACACCAGCCCGGGGCGTGCCGGCCGCAGGTCCTCGGCGTCCAGCCCGAGCCTGGCCGCCTTGCCCGGCGCCCAGTTGTGCAGGAAAACATCGGCCTCGGACACGAGCTCACGGACCGCCCGCCGTCCCGCGGACGAGGTGAAGTCGATCTCCGTGACGGATTTCCCGGCGTTGAGGGCGCTGAAGCGGGCCGAACAGGCGCCCGCGAGCGGGGGGATGCCGCGCATCGGGTCGCCGCCCGGCGGTTCGACCCGTACGACGTCGGCGCCCAGGAGTCGCAGGACATGTCCGGCCATGGGCCCCTGGACGCGTCGTGCCGACTCGACGACCCGCAGGCCTTCCAGGGGTGCCCCGGCCGTGCGGTGGGCGTCGCTCGTCCGGGCCGTCCTGCCGATCCTGATGCCGCCCGGCTCGGGAAACGGCGTGAGCGTCCACAGCGGTGTCACCGTTGGCGGGAAGGGGTCTTCCCGTACGGGCAGCACGGCGGCTCCCGACCGGTCCGCCGCCGACCGGATGGCCGTGAACGGGGTGCGCCGCGCGGTCGCGGACAGCGCCGGAGGCAGGGCGCAGACGGCCGTGGCGAACCTCCGCTGGAACGACCGCCATCCGCGACCGGTGTCGGCACGGTCCGCGCCGAGCAGTTGCCAGAAGTCCAGCCATCGCTCGGCGTCGAGGGCTTCGAGTTCAAAGCGCACGCCGTCGGCGGAGACGAACGCGCAGCCGACGGGCACGGGCTCTCCCTCCGTGCCGGGACGTGATAGCAGGCCGTCCTCCGGGTCGTCGCCGTCGGCGGTCGCTGCCGCGAGGTACTGGGCGAGGGCCAGCAGGGCGGCCTGGCTCACCGACGTCCGCACCTGCGTCACGTCGGCGCCGGCGGCCCGCGCGAGGAGTGCCGCACAGACTCCCTGGGCCGCGAGGACGCCCGCCACCGTGGAGGCGTAGTCGACGGCGAGCGGGACCGGGTGTCCGGCCGCCCGGCCGTGGACGTGCATGATCCCGCAGGCTGCCTGGACGCCACGCTCGTCGGCCAGGGGGACGGAGAGCGGGCCCTGCCAGTCGATGTCCCAGCCGACGGTGGCGGTGGCGGGGTCGCCCACCAGGTCGAGGAGGTGTGCCGCGACCCCGGCGGCCACCGGCGCCGTGGCCGGGACCCCGGCGCGCGGCACGCAGACCGTCATCGGGCGCCTTCCTGCTCGCCGGTCAACGGGCGCCGGCCGTGTACCGAGTAGACGACGCTGGACGCGGCGCAGAACGACGGATCCCGCATCAGCGCCCGGACGTCCGCGAGCTGCGCCTCGGTCATGCCCGCGGCCAGGAGCCCGTCCCGCAGGTGGTACGTGTGGTTGAGCTGCATCCGCAGGCCCGGCGACCCCGTGGTGCGCAGTTCGATGCGGGGTCGCGGGTCGATGTCGACGAGCCCCGCGGCACGCATGGCGGCCGGCGCGTTCCGGGCCCAGTGGGGATCTCCCCCACCGGCCCGCATGACGGCGCACTTGGCGTCGAGGAAGGCCGTGTAGAGCCGCGCGGATTCCTCGTCCGGGGTGAGCAGGGGCGGTTCGTAGGAGGCGTCGAACTCCTCGATGTGCAGCCACCCTCCGGGCTTGAGGGCGCGCACCAGTTTGTCGAGGACGGCGAGCCGCTCGGGCAGGTGCTGGAGGACAAGACGGGCGACGACGAGGTCGAAGGCGGCCTCGGGGAGCGGATCGGTCACCGCGTCGTGCTCGACCGCGGTCAGGCACGGCCCTTCCTGGATGTGGTGCGGTTTGATGTCGGTGGCTACGACCTCGCCGGTGGGAGCGACGCGTTCGGCGAGCCACCGGGCCACGCTTCCGCTCCCGGAGCCGATGTCCAGGCACCGCCACCCGGTCGTGACGCCGGTCTCGGCGAGTCTGTCGAAGGTCATGGTGTCGTAGGCGTCGGTGAGGCAGCGGTGCAGCTCGTCGCTGTGCTCGCTGTCGTTGTCGAAGGCGCACCCCGGGGCGCGGCCCTGGCTCTCGCGCATGTCGTCTCCCCCTTGTCCGGTCTCAGGTCCACCGGCCGGAGCCGTAGGTGTCGGTTCGTCCGGTGAGACGGTGCAGCAGCTCCCTGCGCCGCACCTTGCCGGTGCCGGTACGCGGCACCTCGTCCCAGGTGAGTGCGACCGGCTCGCGCAGGGGTGGCAGGTCGCGCACCGCTTCCTTCCAGTGGGCCTGGTCCAGCACGCCGTCGTCGGTGACCACGACAGGCAGCGGGGCCCGGCCCGGCTCGGCGAGGACCACGCACTCCAGGGCCTGCGGCAGCCGGCCCTCGAGGAGGTCCTCGGTCCGCAGACAGCTGAGTTGCGGGGCGCGGTCCACCTCGCGGTCGAGCAGCTCGATGCTTCCGTCGCGGTTGCGGGCGCCGATGTCGCCGGTGTTCCACCAGGTGCCGTGGCGCTTGGCCGACCAGCGGTCCTCCTCGCCGACGTAGCCCAGGGCACAGGCGGCGGTCCTGGCCAGTACCAGGCCGGCCTGCCCCCGTGGCAGAGGCCGGTAGGTGTGGGGATCGACCACCCGCAGCCGCGTCTTCACGGGCACCGGACGTCCGAGGTTCCGGGTGCCGGTCCCATCCGACGCCTTGTGGACGGACTGCCGGGTGTGGAAGCGGAAGGTCAGCGGTCCCGTCTCGGTCTGCCCCCACCCCTCCACCCACACGGGACTGCGGTGCCGGCTCGCCCTGAGGTAGGCACGAACGGTGGGGGGATGCACCGCGTCGTACGTACTGATGACCATGCGGACGCGCCGGAACGGGTTGTCCAGCCCTTCGGTCAGCGGCTGAAGGCGCACGAACGAGGCGGGCAGCGCCTCCAGGACGGTCGGTGGATGGGCACGCAGCACGGGGTCGGCGAGGTTCGGATCCTGCGTGGTGATGATCGAGATCACGGCGGGGCCCATGCACAGGGCGCTCGCGGTCCAGCAGAACGTCCTGCCATGGGCGAACGCGCTCGCGTTGGCCAGGACATCGCCGCGGCGCAGGCCGATCCGCGGCAACCGCACGCTCTCGAACCGCGCCAGCTTCCCGATGATCGTGCGGGTCGAGTGCACCACCAGCTTGGGCACACCGGTGGTACCCGACGTGTGGTTGATCACCAAGGGCTCGTCGTCGTGTCTGCGGTGGGGCCCGGGGGCGGTGTGTCCGCGTACGTCGTCCATGCCCAGCGTGCCCGGCACGGCGCCGTCCAGCACCAGGGTGACCTGTGCGGTCGAGGCCAGGTCGGCGCCTTCCTTACAGCCGCGTTCCAGCACCTGTGCCGTCGTGACGAGCAGAGCGGGGCCGAGCCGGGCCAGCAGCGTCCCCAGCACTTCACCGGACAGGTGCGCGGACAACTGCGCGGGCACGGCGCCGACGCGCACGGCGGCGCAGGCCAGCAGGTCGTAGTCCCAGTGGTTGTCCTTGACGATCGCCACCCGGTCGCCGGGGCCCGCACCGGCGGCGGCCAGCCAGCCGGCCGCCTCCCGTACGAGCGCGGCGAGTCGAGGGAGCGTGTGGTGGGTCCGGGCTCCCGCGTCGATGCCGAACGGCCGGTCCAGGTGGACCTGCGTGCCGACCCCGTGTTCGGCGCACTCGTCGAACAGGACGCCCATGTCGTGCGGTTTCACGAGACGTTCTCCTCGGTGGGGCGGGAGGTAGGGCGCGTCCGTCCGACCGGCCGCGGTGGCCGCAGCCGGCTGAGGACGCGAGAGGCCGCGAGCGCGCCCGCGCGCACGGCGCCTTCGCTGGCCGGCCGCAGCATCACCCAGTCCCCGGCGTACTCCACCGGCCGTGCGGCACGCGCCATGAACCGCCCGCGTCTGCGCAGGGCTTCGGGAGTCGCCTCGGGCAGGCCGTGGGTGAAGGCGTGGACGAAGTGGCGGCCGGCGGTCGTCTCCAGACCGGGGACGTACCGGGTGGCTGCCCGCACGAGCCGGTCGGCCGTCTGCCGCTCCGGCGCGGTCAGCAGTTCGGGGATCCTGCGGGCGTCGGCCATCAGAGTCAGCAGTCCCTTGCCCGCGGGCGCCCGGTCCGGATACTTGGCGTGGTCCACGATGATCGCGGAGAGCACGTCGTCCTCCGCGTCCGGCGTCAGCAGGACGTACAGCGGCTTGCGGGTCGGGGGCGCGAGCGGCCGGTCCAGCAGGCAGCTGACCTTGAGCGTGGGGGTGAAGGTGCAGGCCGACAGGAACGGCAGCTCGTCGGCGGGGGCGTTGACGTGCAGGCGCGCCGCGACCGGGGCGGGCACGCAGAGGACCACCGAGCGCGCCGTGAAGCTGTCACTCCCGACGCGCAGCCGCACGAGGCCTTCCTCGGTGACGACCTCGTGCACTTGCCTGCCGGTGACCACGTCGAGTCCCTCGGCCAGCCGTCTGGCCAGCAGGTCCATGCCGCCGCGGTACGTCCGCCAGCCGGCAGCCGGACCCACCGCCAGCAGCAGACTGAGCATCGGCGCCGCCGCGGAGCGCGCGGTGTCCCAGCCGAAGAAGCTGCCGGCGACCGGCTGGAGCAGGTAGTCGTGCACGTCCCGGTGGTACCGACGCGCGAACTCCCTGACCGTCAGGGTCCCTGCAGGGGTCCGCTCGGGGTGGTCCGCGTCGAACTGCCGGCGGTGCGACCCCGTCCAGGCCAGGATCCGGGCGAGATCGAACCGGGCACGGGGCGACAGCCCGGCACCGGTGAGCACCGCGGAGGGGTCCGCCACGCCGGGGTGGGCCCGTCCGCCGCGCCACACCCCGACCGACTTGCCGATGCGCGGCACGTCGTGTTCCGGCACGCCCAGCCGCGAGAGCAGTTCCCACGTCGCCCGGTAGCCCTGCTCCGAGATCTGTTCGGCACCCTCGTCGATGGTGTAGCCGTCATGCCTGAAGCTGCGCATCCGGCCACCGACGTGCTCCTGCTGCTCGAAGACCCGCACTTCGAGGCCCGCGCGCCGCAGTTCGTGTGCGGCGGTCAGCCCGGCCATGCCCGCGCCGACCACGGCCACGTCGAGATCAGGGCTCATCCGGCGGCCCCCGCGCCGACGATCAGGTTCGCGGTGATCAACAGCACGGTGCTGACCCGGTGCGCGGGGAACCCGAGCTTGCGGGCGCGCATGATGTCCCCCTCGCGGAAGCCGGTGCGGTACTGCCGTACGCGCAGGACGGTGACCGGCAGCATCAGGAACACGAACCACCACGGGGCGATGCCGACGGCGGAGGCGACCGCGCCGGTCAGGAACTCCGCCACGGAGAGCGAACCGATGAAGATGGCATTGCCCTTCGGCGAGACCAGGCACGCCACGGTCCGACGCCCGACGGCCCGGTCGCCGGGGATGTCGTTGGTGTTGGAGTACACGCCGAACAACAGCGGTCCAAAACCGAACAGCACGCCCTGCACCAACACGAATCCGGAGAACTGCCCGGCCGCCAGCCCGTACGCCCCCACCACCAACGCCGCGCCCAGCCCGGCGATGAAGATCTCCTGGAAACCGTGATAGCTGATCTTCAGACCGTAGGAGTACTGGACGGAGACCACGAACAGCACCACGATCAGCACAACGGTCCAGGTGGGCCGGTGCGGGGCGGTCGACACGGCGGCGGCCCACAGGACGGCGCCTGCCGTGGCAGTGGCCCACCCGAAACCGAGCGCTTCGCGCAGTGTCAGGGTCCCCGCCACGAGAGGCTTGCGCAGCTTGTTGCGCAGCGGGTCGTCCGGGCCGTAGTTCGCGGCGTCGCTGCCGTCGCGATAGCCGGTCACGTCGTCGAGGGCGACCATCGCCACGATGACGCAGACCGCGCCGAAGAGGAACAGGGTGAGGGTCACGATCGTCGCGGGCTGCAGACGGGAGACGGGCAGCAGTACCGCGGACAGTGCCACGGCGACGCTCGGGTAGTAGTCGTAGACGTCGAGTTTGCCCAGCCGGGCGTAGCTGCGCAGCTTGCTCTCGGGACGTGCCGTTCCGGACGTGAACGGTCCGGTTTCAGTGCGGATCGTCATCTGCTCCACTCCTTCGAGTGTGTTCGGTCAGCGGCTGTCGCTCAGCCCTGCGTAGGCGCAGACGGTGTCGGCGATGTGCTCCACCTGGGCGTCGGTGAGGCGCGGGTGGACCGGGATGGCCAGTTGGCGTCGGCTGGCGCTCTCCGCGTGCGGCCAGCTCCGGTCCGCGGGCGCGAACCGGTTGAAGGCGGCCTGGTGCGGCAGCGGGAGGGGGTAGTAGACGTGGCTCTCGACCCCTCGGTCGGCCAGATACCGCTTCAGTTCGTCCCGCTCGTCCACGAGCAGCGAGTACACGTAGAAGCAGCGGCCGTTGCGGCCCGGCGGAGGGGGCAGCACACCACGCTCGCCGAGCGGCGTGAAGCGTTCGGTGTAGTAGTCGGCGATGCCAGCCCGGCGCTCCAGCAGCTCGGGAAAGCCGGGGAGTCGGTGGAGCTGGAAGGCGGCGAGCACTTCGTCGAACCGGCTGTTGTATCCGGTGCGCGGGTAGATGAACCGCTCGCTCTGCCCGTGATTGCGCAACGTTCGCACTACGCCTGCGAGTTCGGGGTCCATGGTGACGACGGCGCCGCCCTCGCCGGCCGTTCCGAAGGTCTTGACCTGGACGAAGGAGAACACGCCGGCCTCGCCCCACGTCCCGGCGGGGCGGCCGTCGAGGACGCCGCCCTGGGCAACTGCCGAGTCCTCGACGAGGCGCACGCGGTGTCGCCGGGCGATCTCACGCATGCGAGGCATGTCGGCCATCACCGAGAACATGTGCGCGGGCATGATGGCCCTGGTCCGATCGGTGATCGCCCGTTCCACCTCGTCCGGGTCGACCACCATCGTCCACGGGTCGACGTCCGCGAACACCGGCGTCGCCCGCAGCCCTGCCACGGTATTGGCCAGCGGAGCACAGCCGTAGGCCGGTACGACCACCTCGTCGCCGGGTCCGACCCCCATGGCGTGCAGGACGAGGGTCAGCGCGGAGGTGCCGCTGGAGCAGGCCACGACGTCGGCGGCGCCGAGCGAGGCGCGCAGGGCCTCCTCGAAGCGGGCGGTGTGCTCGCCGAGCAGGAACCTCTGCTCGGGTGCGGTGCCGATGTCGTGGACAAGGTCCATGAGCACCTGCCGGTCGTCCTCGAAGAGGTCTGGGGGGAAGAAGGGAACCGTCACGCCGGCCCCCTCGTCGTGAAGCGGCGGACGAGGTCGCACACCCTGTCGACGTCGTCGACGCTCATGTCGGGGTACAGCGGGAGGGCGATCGTCCGCTCACAGGCCCTCTCGGCGTGCGGGAAGTCGCCCCGGCGGTATCGCAGATGGGCGAAGCACTCCTGGAGGTGCAGCGGGGCCGGGTAGTACGTCTCGGTGCCCACGCCGTGCTCGGCCAGGAACCCGGCCAGTTCGTCACGCCGCTCGACCTCGACGAGGTAGACGTAGAAGACGGGGTCGGTCTGCGCTGTGCGGGGCACGACGGTGGGCAGCCGGAGTACGCCGGGCATGCCGGCCAGCCGTTCGGTGTAGGCGGCGGCGAGTCGGGACCTGCGGGCTATGTCCTCGTGCAGCCGGGTCAGTTTGGCGAGGAGGACGGCCGCCTGGATGTCGTCCATCTTGCTGTTGACGCCGTTGACGGTGGTCTCGTTGCTGATTCCCGGGAAGTGAGCCAGCGTCCGGCCGTAGCGCCCGTGGTGGCGCAAGGCCGCTGCCGCCTCGGCGAGTTGACGGTCGTCGGTCAGAATCGCGCCGGCATCGCCAATGGCCCCCAGCGTCTTGGTGGGGTAGAACGAGAGCACACCACCGGCTCCGAGCAGCCCGGCGTGCACGCCGCCCCACCGCATCCCGATGGCCTCCGCACTGTCCTCCACCACGGTCAGCCGGTGACGGTGAGCGACTTCGAGCAGCGCGTCCATGTCGGCCATCTGGCAGAACAGGTGGACGGGCATGATCATGCGCGTGCGTGAAGTGACCGAGTCGGCCGCTGATTTGGGGTCGATCGTGTAGGTGACGGGGTCGATGTCGGCGAAGACCGGGCGGCCGCCGGCCAGTACGACGGAGGAAGCCGAGGCCACGAAGGTGAAGGCGGGGACGATGACTTCGTCGCCGGACTGCAGGCCGCAGGCGCGCAGCAACAGCACGAGGGCGTCGGTGCCGCTGTTCACGCCCACCGCATAGCGTGCGCCGGTCCACCGGACCAGTGCCTCTTCGAAGCGGGCGACCTGCCGGCCGTGCGAGAACTTGCCGTTGTCGATGACTTCGGTCAGCCGGGCCCGGATGTCCGGCCAGAGCGCTTCGAAGGTCCGGGCCTGCGTGAAGAAGGGCACCGGGCCCGAGGTGCCGTCCTCGGTCGCCATGCCGTGCCCACCGTTCCCCTGTCCTAAGGATGCGTTGTGCATGTGTCCTCTCGTGGCGGTGGTGGCGAAGGCCATCAGGGCCTCGGCGGGCGGGCTACGACGGCGCTCCCCCCCGTGTGCCGGGGAGCGCCGGACGCAGGACCGGGTGGATCACAGACGGTCAGAGCAGGGAGAACTCCAGCTCACCGGAGTGGTAGCGGCGTACGGCCGCGATCAGCTCCTCGACCGACAGCTGACCGTCGCCGTCCGTGTCGATCAACTTGAACGCCGTGTCCGCCGTGGACTCGTCACTGCCGATGGCACCGATCCAGCGCTGGAACTCCTGGGGGCTGACCTGTCCGTCACCGTCGGTGTCGCACAGGCCGGCGATCGCGCTGATCGTCGGACGTAGCACCTGGTCGAAGCCGGCCTGCCCGCGGTCGAGCACCTGCTCCGCCGCCACGCCCCTGAACTCCTCGAAGCCCAGCGCGCCGTCGACGCCGACTCCGGCCTGGCCCGCCAGGTACTCCCACATACCGAGGTACGCCTCGGCGAGAGCCCGGCCCTTCGGGGAACTCTCGTTTTCCCCGAAGGAGAGCAGGATGCGTTTTACCTCGCCTGCCCAGTCACTGCGATCGATGGTGCCGTCGCCGTTCTTGTCCCACATGTCGAAACGGCGACGCAGTCGCTGCTCCTGTACGGAAGTGCTCACGCTTCTTCCTTTCGTATTGCCTTCTCGGGACCTGCGATTCAGATACTTACCGGAACAGGCCGCGCTAACCCACTCTTACGAGTGAGAAAGAATCGCGCCAGAAAATTCTACGCATGGTCGGAACACCTTCCGGGGCGGCGGGAGAACACGCATTCAAGCCGCCCCGGACTACTGGATCCGGAGCGGCTACAAATACCTGTGCACGACCGTGGGAGAAAGCTATTTCTCTTTGTTATGCGCGTCCCTTGATGCGCCCGGCCGATGACTTTTCCGACTCAGCAGGAGAACCAGTCCCGATACGGCGATCGGGGCCACCTGGGAGATGAGTTGCCCGACCACGTCCACGGTGTCGAAGCGTCCGAGATGCGCCGCGTGGAATATCAGGTGCGGAACCGTGAAGGCGAGGCAGCCGAAGGCCGCCGCCCGCACCAGACGCCGCTCGGGGGAAACAGCGGCCATCAGCAGGACCGTCGTCAGACCGAGCGACAGGGCGCCGAGATCGCGGACCAGGTGTTCGTTGTACGGCGGGAACTTGGTCACCCACGCGAGAGCCGGGAGCGGGAACCCGTCGTAGAAGAATCGTGGCGCGAAGAGAGCCCACGCTCCGGGCACCCCCTGGCCCAGGGACAGCAGCACCAGTGCGGCGCGTACCAGGAGAAGCCTGGTCGCCGGCGCTACCGCATCGGTCCGTCGACCGGTTTCGCGGGACTCGCCGGGCATGAGCCCGCCCCCGGGACCCGCGGGGGCCATCAGTGTCCGCGGACGGGGGGTGGGCGGGGGGGGCGCCCGCCGGGGGGCGGCCCCCCCCCGGCCCCGGCCCCCCCCCCTTCCGTGGCCGGTGGGCCGGCTGTCCCCGGGTTTACAGGTAGGGGCCGCCCGAGCGGCCGACCGTACGCGGGTCGTCACCGTCCTCGTGGCCCCCGACACCCGGCGGAAGGGCGCGGCGCATCTGCTCCAGCTGGGCGCGCGCGGCCATCTGCTGGGCGAACAGGGTGGTCTGGATCCCGTGGAAGAGCCCCTCCAGCCAGCCGACCAACTGGGCCTGCGCGATCCGCAGTTCCGCGTCGCTCGGGGTCGCCTCGTCCGCGAACGGCAGCGACAGCCGCTCCAGCTCCTCGACGAGCTCCGGGGCCAGACCGTCCTCCAGCTCCTTCACCGAGCTGGAGTGGATCTCCTTGAGACGGACCCGGCTCGCCTCGTCCAGGGGAGCCGCGCGGACCTCTTCGAGCAGCTGCTTGATCATGCTTCCGATCCGCATGACCTTCGCGGGTTGTTCGACCATCTCCGTCACGGGAACCTCGCGGGAGTCCTCGTCGCCTCCGCCGCCGAGAGCCATCCCGTCCTGCCCGACGACCAGGATCTGTGGGTTCTCCGGCGACCGTTCGTTCCTCGGCATCTCCATGCCGCCATTCTCTCGCACCCCTACACCTCATCACCGTGGTGCCCCCGGTAAGGGCTGATCCACCGTTCACACAGACATCGACCCGGAAATAGACCCTACGGACCAGCCCGGAATGCCGGGAGTGCTGGTGAATGTCAGGCTTGTTCCGTGACTTCATTGCTGCGATCGCTGCGCGTGACGGGGCTGCTGATCGTGGTGGCGGCGGGGACGGTCGTGCCGCCGTACGGGGGTGAGTGGGCCCACGCGGCCGAGTCGTCGCCCCCTGCGACCCCGCCCGCCTTCGCACGCGCCTCCCCGCCCGCCTCCGCACCCGCGTCCGCCGTCGAGCCCTCCCGGGCCGGGAGCCGGCCGGGTGAGGGGCGGGAGCGGCCGGGGCGGCGGAACGAGGCGGAGGAAGCGGAGCGGGTGGACACCGAAGCCGCCGTGCCGGAGGACGAGGACACGGCGGACGAGGACGCGGACGGAACCGTCGACGGTGGTGGGGACGGCGATGTCACCGCCGTACCGGAACCGCCACGCGAGACCGCTGGGCTGCCCCCCGGACACCCGAGGCGCCCCGCGAAGCAGAGCGCCGCCCGCCCCGCCGAGCCCGGACTGCCGATCATGCCCCTCGGCGGCGGGCTGATCCTCGTCGGGCTCGGTCTGGGCCTCGCCTTCGTGGCGCTCCGGGTACGGCGGGCCGCCTCCTGAGGTCTACGGCGTGACGAGCAGGACCTTTCCGATGTGGCCGCTCTCCTCCACGACCCGGTGCGCGGCGGCCGCGTCGCTCATCGGGAACTCGCGGTCGACGATCGGGCGGACGTGACCGGCGTCGAGCAGCGGCCAGACGTGCTCACGCACGGCCGCGACGATCGCCGCCTTCTCGCCGAGGGGCCGGGCGCGCAGGGAGGTCGCGCTGATCGCGGCCCGCTTGCGCAGAAGGGCGCCGATGTTCAGCTCGGCCTTGATGCCGCCCTGCATGCCGATGATCGCGAGCCGGCCGTTGACGGCGAGGGCCTTGACGTTGCGGTCGAGGTACTTGGCCCCCATGTTGTCGAGGATGACGTCGGCGCCGGCCCCGTCGGTGGCCTGCTCGACCTCGACGACGAAGTCCTGTTCGCGGTAGTTGACCAGGATGTCCGCGCCCAGTTCGGCACAGCGGTCCAGCTTCTCCCTGCTGCCGGCCGTGACCGCGACCTTGGCGCCCACGGCCTTGGCGAGCTGGATCGCCATGGTGCCGATGCCACTGGAGCCGCCGTGCACGAGCAGGGTCTCGCCTGGGCGGAGGTGGGAGATCATGAAGACGTTCGACCAGACCGTGGCGACCACCTCGGGCAGCGCGGCGGCCCGCGTGAGGTCCATGCCCTTGGGCAGCGGCAGCAGCTGGCCGGCCGGCACGGCGACCTTCTGGGCGTAGCCGCCGCCCGCGAGCAGCGCGCACACCTCGTCGCCGACGCTCCAGCCGGTGACACCGGGGCCGACCTCGGCGATCCGTCCCGAGCACTCCAGGCCGGGGTAGGGGGAGGAGCCGGGCGGCGGGTCGTAGAAGCCCTGCCGCTGCAGGATGTCGGCGCGGTTGACGGCACTGGCCGCCACCTCGACCAGCACCTCGCCCTCGCCGGGCACGGGATCCGGGACCTCGTCCCACACCAGCGCCTCGGGCCCACCAGGTTCGGGAATCGTGATCGCATGCATGAAGGGGACGCTACCCGGCGGCCCTCGGCCTGACCCTCCTCGGCCCTTGGCCGCACCGTCCTCGGCCTTTGGCCGCACCCTCCTCGGTCTTCTGTCGGACCCCCGTCGGCCCTTGGTCGGATCCTCGTCGGTCCTTCGACCGGTCCCCCGGAAATTCCTGTGCGCGAGCGATGAGTTTGCGCGACCGTAAAGGTCTCCCCATGCGTAACCCATGTACGCGGAAGGACAACCCACCATGAGCCAGCACACGTCCGGCCTGGCCATCGAGACCGCAGGCCTGGTGAAGACGTTCGGCGAGACACGTGCCGTCGACGGAGTCGACCTCTCGGTACCGGCCGGCACCGTCTACGGCGTTCTCGGTCCGAACGGCGCGGGGAAGACGACCACGGTCAAGATGCTCGCCACCCTGCTGCGGCCGGACGGCGGTCAGGCCCATGTCTTCGGGCACGACGTCGTCCGGCAGGCCGACGAGGTCCGCGCCCGTGTCAGCCTGACCGGCCAGTACGCGTCGGTGGACGAGGACCTCACCGGCACCGAGAACCTGGTCCTGCTGGGCCGGCTGCTCGGTCACCACAAGAACGCCGCGCGGGAGCGCGCCGCGCAGCTGCTGGAGGCCTTCGGCCTCACGGACGCGGCCGGGAAGCAGGTCAAGCACTACTCCGGCGGCATGCGGCGCCGCATCGACATCGCCGCATCCATCCTCAACACCCCCGAGCTGCTCTTCCTGGACGAGCCGACGACCGGCCTCGACCCGCGCAGCCGCAACCAGGTGTGGGACATCGTGCGCGCGGTCGTCGCCCAGGGCACCACGGTGCTGCTGACCACGCAGTACCTGGACGAGGCCGACCAGCTGGCGTCCCGGATCGCCGTCATCGACCAGGGCAAGGTGATCGCGGAGGGCACCAAGGGCGAGCTGAAGGCGTCCGTGGGCGCCGGGTCCGTCCATCTGCGACTGCGTGATCCCGCACAGCGGCCGCAGGCCGAGGAGGTGCTGCGGCTGACCCTGGGCGCGGACGTGCAGCTGGAGCCCGATCCGGTCGCGCTGACGGCCCGTGTCGGGGACGGGGCGGCGAACGGGCAGGGTGCGGCCGAGCGGGCGGCCCGCGCGCTCGCCGAGCTGGCCCGAACCGGGGTCGTCGTCGACAACTTCTCCCTGGGGCAGCCCAGCCTGGACGAGGTCTTCCTCGCCCTCACCGGACATGACACCCGTGACAGCCAGGACCCGAACGACTCTGACGACTCGAACGACGCGAAGGACGAGGTGGCGGCATGAGCACCGCGACGACCACGGAGACCAAGGACCTCGCCCCGGTCAGTGCCGAATCCCTCGCCGCGCTGCTCGTCGCCGGGGAGCGGCCGCCGCGCCCGAGCGCCCTGTCGGCCTCGTTGACCTTCGGCTGGCGGGCCGTCCTCAAGATCAAGCACGTGCCGGAGCAGCTCTTCGACGTCACGGCGTTCCCGATCATGATGGTGCTGATGTACACGTACCTGTTCGGGGGCGCCCTGGCCGGGTCCCCGAAGGAGTACATCCAGTTCCTGCTGCCCGGCATCCTGGTGATGTCGGTCGTGATGATCACGATGTACACCGGCGTCTCGGTGAACACCGACATCGAGAAGGGCGTCTTCGACCGGTTCCGCACCCTGCCGATCTGGCGGCCGTCGGTGATGGTCGGCTATCTCCTCGGCGACGCGCTGCGCTACACGATCGCGTCCGTCGTGATGCTCACGGTCGGCATGATCCTCGGCTACCGCCCGGACGGCGGGGCGGCTGGAGTGCTCGCCGGGATCGCGCTGCTGGTGGTGTTCTCGTTCGCGTTCTCGTGGATCTGGACGATGTTCGGACTGATGCTGCGCACCGAGAAGTCGGTGATGGGCGTCAGCATGATGGTGATCTTCCCGTTGACCTTCCTGTCCAACGTCTTCGTCGACCCGAAGACCATGCCGGGCTGGCTGCAGGCATTCGTCAACAACAGCCCGGTGACCCATCTGGCGTCGGCGGTGCGCGGACTGATGGCGGGCGACTGGCCGACCGACGAGGTCGCCTGGTCGCTGGGCTGGGCGGGCCTGTTCGTGCTGGTCTTCGGGCCGATCACGATGCGGCTGTACAACCGCAAGTAGCCCGCTTCTTCACCGCGATCAGTCCTGGGGCAGCGGGCGGACGTCGGGCGCGATCTGCGAGCCCGGCGTCGCCCGCACGATCGTGATCAGCCGGTCCGTCAGCTCCAGCGTGCCGACGGCCGCATCGTCGTAGCCGAGCACCCGATGCCCGCGTACGACGCTCACCACCAGGTCGGCCGTCTCCTTCGGGCGCATGCCCACCTCGGCCTTTATGACCGGCCGTTCGATGATGTCGAGGCCGCTGCCCTGCTGGATCAGGTCCTCCATCACCATGCCGGCCGCGGGGCTCAGGACGGACAGGCCGAGGAGCCGCCCGGCGGCACTGGCGCTGGTGATCACCGCGTCGGCGCCGGACTGCTTGAGCAGCGGGGCGTTCTCCTCCTCCCGCACCGCGGCCACGATCTTCGCGCGCTTGTTGAGCTGCCGGGCCGTGAGCGTCACGAGGACGGCCGTGTCGTCGCGCTGGGTCGCGATGATGATCTTCCGGGCCCGGTGCACCTCGGCCCGCATCAGGACGTCGCTGCGCGTCGCGTCCCCGACGACCCCGGCATACCCGTCCGCGGTGGCCGCGTCGATCACCTTGGAACTGGGGTCGACGACGACGACCTGCTCCTTCCTCAGCCCCGTCGCGCAGACGGTCTGGATCGCCGAGCGCCCCTTGGTGCCGAAGCCGATGACGACGGTGTGGTCACGCAAGGTGGACCTCCAGCGGTTGAGACGCCACTCCTCACGCGTGCGTTCGGTGAGGACCTCGAGCGTGGTGCCGACCAGGATGATCAGGAACAGCACGCGCATCGGCGTGATGACGAAGATGTTGGTGAGCCGGGCGGCGTCACTGACCGGGGTGATGTCGCCGTAGCCGGTGGTGGAGAGGGTGACGGTGGCGTAGTAGCAGGCGTCGAGGAAGTCGACCGAGCCGTCGGAGCTGTCGTTGTAGCCGTCGTGGTCGGCGTAGACGATCATCGCGGTGGCCACGAGCAGGAACAGAGCCATGAGCACCCTCTTGGCGACCTGCCGGAACGGGTGCTCCACCACCTTCCTCGGGAGCAGCACCCGATGGGTCACGAGATGTTCGTCCGCCTGCCGAGCGATCGCGTCCTGGCCCGGAAGTTTCACGTGAAACACACCCCGATCCCGGCGGTGGCCCAGGGCAGGTCGAGCAGCTCCGTCTCCTGACCGGGCCGCGCCCCGCCCGGAGGTACGACGGCCAGGGCGTCGGCCGCCGCGATGCCCCGCAGCATCGCCGGGCCGTTGTAGTGCAGGGGCACGGCACGGTCACCGCGCAGGACCACGGGGATGAGCCGGGTGTCGTGCGGATGCCCGTGCACCTCGTCACGCAGCGGCAGCGTGTACGGCTCCGGCGCGGGGCGTGCCGCCAGGGTGCGCAGCAGCGGCTCGGCGAGCGTGAGCAGGCCGGAGACGGCCGCGAGGGGGTTGCCGGGCAGGCCGACGAGGTACTGGTCGCCCTTGGTGCGGGCCAGCAGCATGGGGTGGCCGGGGCGCACCTTCACGCCGTCGACCAGGAGGTCGGCGCCGATGCGCTTCAGGATGGGGTGGACGTGGTCGACGGGGCCGGAGGCGGTGCCGCCGGTGGTGACGATCAGGTCGGCCTTGGATGTGGTGAGCGCCTTGTGGAGGGCCTTGGCGTCGTCGCCGAGCCGGCGTACGGCGGTCACCTCGGCGCCGAGCGCGCGCAGCCAGGGCGGGAGCATCGGGCCGAGGGCGTCCCTGATCAGCCCGTCGTGCGGTCTGCCCTCGGTGAGCAACTCGTCGCCCAGGACGAGGACTTCGACCCGGGGGCGGGGCACGGCGGTGACGGTGTCGTATCCGGCGGCCGCGGCCAGGCCGAGCACCGCCGGGGTGACGAGGGTGCCGGCCGGCAGGAGCTGGTCGCCGCTGCGGCACTCCTGTGCGCGCGGGCGGATGTCCTGTCCGTGGGCCATCTCACGGGTCGGGTGGAGGTACCCCTTCGCGTCCGTGCGGCCGTGCTCGCTGCGCAGGACGGCGGTGGTGTCGAGGGGGATACGGGCGCCGGTGGCGATCCGGACGGCCTCGCCGTCGGTGAGCGGCTCGGGCTCCGCGTGCCCGGCCAGTACGCCCTCGTCCCGTACGGCCCAGGGGCCGGGGCCGGCCACCGCCCAGCCGTCCATCGCGGAGGTGTCGAAGGAGGGCAGGTCGGTGAGAGCCGTCAGGGGGGCGGCCAGAGTGAGCCCGAGGGCGTCGTCGAGCGTGACGGAGACGGGGGCGCGGTGGGCGCTGCGGCCGGCGGACCGGGCGGCGCGCTCGGCGATCCGGCGGGCCTCGGGCCAGGGGGTAGCCCGGTGGCGGGGGTCCGGCTGGTGGGCGGGCTCGTGGTGGCCGGCCTGCGGGGCGGGCACGTGATCACCGGCGGGGTGGCCGTTGCCTTCCTTCACGAGGGCGAGCACCTCCTCGACGTCGAAGTCCTCGGCGTCGTCGGCGTCCTCGCCGGTTCGGGCGGCGCGGGCGGTCATCCGGCGTCCGGGCGGGTGTCGGGCGTGGCATCGGGGGCCACGTCCGGCTTGGCGTCGGCGGTGTCCTCGTCCGCCCAGCGGAGGGCGAGGGCGGCGGCCTTGCGGGACGCCTCGGCCACCGCCTCGGGGCCTCCCCCGGCCTGCGCGGCCGCGTAGCCGACGAGGAAGGTGGTCAGCGGTGCCGCGGGCCTCGCCACGCCGTGGGCGGCGTCACGGGCGAGGTCGAGCAGCACACCGGTGTCGACGTCGAGGTCGATGCCCAGCTCGTCCTTGACTGCGGAAATCCATTCATCCAACACGAGCCCATGCTCCCTGATACGTGCCCTGGCGGTGGCGATGTCGTCCCAGGTGTCGCAGTCGAAGGACGCGACGGGGTCGGGGACGCGGGTGAGGTCGAGACCGGCGATGAGCCGGCGCAGGGGCAGCCCCGTGGCGCTGCCGTGCGCTGCGACCAGGGTGCTCAGCTCCCGGCGCAGTGCGGGCGCGCGGTAGGCGGCCACCAGAGGCTGGTCGCGGCCGTCGGCGTCGGTGAGCAGCACGCCCTCGGTGCCGGTGGCCCGCAGGGCGGTCAGCAGCCGTCGTACGGTCGCTTCGCCGAGGAACGGCAGGTCGGCCGAGAGGACGACGACCTCGTCGGCCGTGGTGCGGCGCAGCCCGGCGTCGAGTGCGGCCACCGGCCCGCCGCCGGGCGGGTCCTCCCGCGCCCAGGTCACGGGGCGCGCGGTGGGGCGCGGAGCGGCGACGACGACGGTGCCGCGCGCGTCGGCGCAGGCGGCCAGCACCCGGTCGAGCAGCGCCCGTCCGCCCACCCGCACCGCGGGCTTGTCGGCACCGCCGAGCCGCCGGGCGGCGCCGCCCGCGAGTACGACGGCGTCGTACGCGGCGACAGCGGGGGGCGGCTCGTTTGCGGTCACCCCCCGAGTATGCGTGCCGCCGCGATCACAGGGAACGCCGATCACAGGGAACGCGGGACGGGCGGCACGATCACCGGGTGATCAGAGTGTGCGCAGCAGGACCGCCGGCTGTTCCACGCAGTCCGCCACGTACCGCAGGAAGCCGCCCGCCGTGCCGCCGTCGCACACCCGGTGGTCGAAGGTGAGCGACAGCTGGACCACCTGGCGCACCGCCAGCTCGCCCTCGTGCACCCACGGCCTGGGGACGATACGGCCGACGCCGAGCATGGCCGCCTCGGGGTGGTTGATGATCGGCGTGGAGCCGTCGACGCCGAACACGCCGTAGTTGTTCAACGTGAAGGTGCCGCCGGTGAGGTCCCGTGGGGTGAGGGCGCCCTGGCGGGCCGCCTCGGTCAGCCGGGCGAACTCCGCGGTCAGCGCCTCGGCGTCCCGCGCCTGCGCGTCCCGTACGACGGGCACGACGAGGCCCCGCTCGGTCTGCGCGGCGAACCCGAGGTGCACGTCGTCCAGCCGGACGATCTCCCTGGCCTCCATGTCCACGGTGGAGTTGAGCTCGGGGTGACGGGCCAGGGCGGCGGTGCAGATGCGGGCCAGCAGGGCGAGGAGGGAGATCTTCGGCCCGTCGGCGGCGTTCATCGCCGCCCGTGCCTTCATGAGTTCCGTGGCGTCGGCGTCCACCCAGCAGGTGGCGTCCGGGATCTCCCGGCGACTGCGGGAGAGCTTGTCGGCCGCGGCGCCCCGGATGCCCTTGAGGGGGATGCGGGTGGATCCCCCGGTTGCCGGGGAGAGAGTCGGGCCGGTGGGGCTCGGCGCCACGGGCGCGTGCGCCTCGGCGGCCGGCGCTGTCGTACGCCCCTGGGTCGCTGCCGCCCGCAGCGCGTACTCCACGTCGGCCCGCAGGATCAGCCCGTCGGGGCCGGACCCGGTCAGTTCCCTGAGGTCGAGGCCGTTCTCGCGGGCGAGGCGGCGCACCAGCGGGGAGATCACCGGGACCGGGCCGTCCGCCGTCTCGGACGCGCTCCCCCGGCCGTTCGCCGCGGCGGTCGTCGTGGCCGGCCGGCCCGGCCGCACCCTGCCCCTGCGCGCCGGCGCCTCCGAGGTGCCGTAGCCCACCAGCACATTGCCCGAGCCCTCGGTCTGGCCCCCGGAGGCCGGCGTGCCCACCGCGACCGTCAGCAGCGGGGCCCCGACGGGCAGTTCCGTGCCCTCCTCGCCGAAGCGGGCGGTGACGACACCGCCGTAGGGGCAGGGCACCTCGACCATCGCCTTGGCCGTCTCGACCTCGACGACCGGCTGGTCGACGGCGACGAGGTCCCCGACCTCGACGAGCCAACGGACGATTCCCGCCTCGGTGAGGCCCTCCCCGAGGTCGGGGAGCCTGAACTCCAGACTGTGCATGTCAGAAGCTGCCATCAGCCCTCGGCCTCCCATTGCAGACGCCCCACGGCGTCCAGGATCCGGTCCACGCCGGGCAGGTGGTGACGCTCCAGCATCGGCGGCGGGTAGGGGATGTCGAACCCTGCCACGCGCAGCACCGGCGCCTCCAGGTGGTGGAAGCAGCGCTCCGTGACACGGGCCGCGATCTCCCCTCCCGGGCCGCCGAACCCGCCCGACTCGTGTACGACGACCGCTCGCCCGGTCCGCCGTACCGAGGCGCAGACCGTCTCGTCGTCGAACGGCACCAGGGAGCGCAGGTCGACGACTTCGAGGTCCCAGCCCTCGTCCCGGGCCGCCTCGGCGGCTTCGAGGCAGACGGGCACGGACGGCCCGTACGTGATGAGTGTGGCGCTCCGGCCCGAGCGCCGCACCACCGCGCGGCCTATCGGTTCAACGGTCTGCGGGTCGTCCGGGTTCCAGGAGGCCTTGGACCAGTAAAGGCGCTTGGGTTCGAGGAAGACGACCGGGTCGTCGGAGGCGATGGCGGCACGCAGCAGACCGTAGGCGTCGGCGACCGTGGCGGGCGTGACGACGTGGAGGCCGGGGGTCGCCATGTAGTACGCCTCGGACGAGTCGCTGTGGTGCTCCACGCCGCCGATGCCGCCACCGTAGGGGACGCGGATGGTGAGCGGGAGCGACAGCGCGCCGCGGGTGCGGTTGCGCATCCGTGAGGCATGGCTGATCAGTTGCTCGAACGCCGGGTAGGCGAACGCGTCGAACTGCATCTCCACGACCGGGCGCAGCCCGTACATCGCCATGCCGACGGCCGTGCCGAGGATGCCGGCCTCGGCGAGCGGGGTGTCCGTGCAGCGGTCCTCGCCGAACTCCTTGGCGAGTCCGTCGGTGACGCGGAAGACTCCGCCGAGCGTGCCGACGTCCTCGCCCATGACGTGCACGGTCGGGTCGGCGGCCATGGCGTCGCGCATGGCGCGCGTGAGGGCCTGCGCCATGGTGGCCGGCTTGAGGGCGACGGTGGTCATCGGTGCGGCCCTTCCTGTTCCGCCGCCAGCTCGGCCCGCAACTGGGCCTGTTGCTCGCGCAGTTGCGGGGTGGGCTCGGCGTACACGTGGGCGAACAGGTCCATGGGGTCGAGCTGCGGGTCCTGGTTCATGCGCTCGCGCAGGTCGGCGGCCATGGCCTCGGCGGCATCGCGCGCGGCCTGGATGCCGCTGTCGTCGATCAGACCGCGTTCGGTGAGTTCCTGCTCCAGGAGGGCGATCGGGTCGTGGTCGCGCCAGGTGTCGACCTCGGCGTCGCCGCGGTAGCGGGTCGCGTCGTCGGCGTTGGTGTGGGCCTCGACGCGGTACGTGATGGCCTCGACCAGGGTGGGACCGCCGCCCGCGCGCGCGTGCCGTACGGCGTCGGCGAGGACCTCGTGCACGGCGGCGGCGTCGTTGCCGTCGACCAGGCGGCCGGGCATGCCGTAGCCGACGGCCTTGTGGGCCAGCGACGGGGCCGCGGTCTGCTTGGCGAGCGGGACGGAGATCGCGAAGCCGTTGTTCTGGAGGAGGAAGACGACCGGGGCCTGCCAGACGGCGGCGAAGTTCAGCGCCTCGTGGAAGTCGCCCTCGCTGGAGCCGCCGTCGCCGACCATCGCCAGCGCGACCACGTCGTCGCCCTTGAGGCGGGCGGCGTGCGCGAGGCCGACGGCGTGCGGGAGCTGGGTGGCGAGCGGGGTGCACAGGGGGGCCACGCGGTGCTCGCGCGGGTCGTAGCCGGTGTGCCAGTCGCCGCGCAGCAGGGTGAGGGCCTGCACGGGGTCGAGGCCGCGGGCGACGGCCGCGAGGGTGTCGCGGTAGCTGGGGAAGAGCCAGTCGCGGTCCTCGAGGACCAGCGCCGCGGCGACCTCGCAGGCCTCCTGGCCGGTGCTGGACGGGTAGACCGCCAGGCGGCCCTGCTTGGTGAGGGCGGTGGCCTGCGCGTTGTACCGCCGGCCGCGCACCAGCTCCGCGTAGAGCCGGCGCAGCAGGCCGGGATCGGCCTGCGCGGCCGCCTCGGTGCCGAGGACGCGGTACGGACGTGCGTCGGGCAGCAGCGGCGCGGGGTCCGTGCGCGGCTGCCAGGCGGGCGGCGGGGTCGGCTTGTAGGCGCCCCGCTGCTCCATGACCGTCATGACGGCACCTCCTCGTGGGAGCGGCTTCAGGCGCGCCACGGGTGTGATGCGCCTCACCTACCGATTGTTCGGTCGTCGGCACATTTTGGCTACAGGCCCCCTCAGGCTGTGGACAAACGGTTCTGCACAGCCTCAAATGAACGCAGTACGTCCATGGTGGAGAGGCAGGGGCGCGTGGCATCTGAACAAATGGCCGAGAGCCCGGAGGGCAACGGCCTCCTGCCGCCCGCGCGTCCGCTCGACGCGATCGATCTGGACATCCTGCAGATGCTCCAGGCGGACGGCCGCGCGTCCATAAGGTCGGTCGCCGAACGGGTCCATGTCTCGCGCGCCAATGCCTACGCCCGCATCAACCGCCTCATCGAGGACGGCGTGATCCGCGGCTTCGGGGCCCGCGTCAACCACGAACGCGCCGGTCAGGGCACCTCGGCGTACATCACCCTGAAGATCGTCCAGAACTCCTGGCGCACGGTCCGGGAGCAGCTCAGACAGCTGCCCGGCGCCTCCCACATCGCCCTGGTGGGCGGCGATTTCGACGTACTGCTCCTGGTGCACACGTCCGACAACAGGGCGCTGCGCGAGCTGGTGCTGACCCGGCTCCAGGCGATCCCCGAGGTGCTCAGTACGCGCACCCTGCTGGTCTTCGAGGAGGAGGACCTGGAGCCGCAGGGCTGACGTCAGTGCTCCTCGCGCAGACCTGAGAACACCAACCGCGCGACGGCGTCGGCGACCTCGCGCTCGTTCATGCCCCGCCCGTCCGGCCGGTACCACTCCACGATGGAGTTGATCATCCCGAAGACGAGCCGCGTCGCGAGCCGTACCTCCACGTCGCCGCGCACGTCACCGTCGGCGGCTGCCGCCTTCAGCAGCTCGGCGACCCGGTGGTCGAAGTCGCGGCGCCGCTCCAGGGCCCACCGCTCGGTGCCGGTGTTGCCGCGCACGCGCAGCAGCAGGGTCACGTACGGCAGCTCCGCTATGAGCACCTCGACCATGCGCCGTACGACGTACTCCAGTCGCTCGACCGAGCGCCCCACTCGCGCGTGCTCCTCGTCGAGGATCTCGAAGAGGCCGTCCAGCGCGCGGCTCACGGCGCGGCGCAGCAGCTCCTCCTTGCCGGAGACGTGGTGGTAGATCGACGACTTGGAGATGCCGGCCGCCTTGGAGAGGTGCTCCATGGAGGTGCCGTCGTAGCCGCGTTCGTTGAAGACCTGGACGGCGACGGAGAGCAGCGTCTGAGGGGTGTACGTGTCGCGCTTGGCGGTGGTCATGAGGTGCTGCCCTCCCGCTTGTCGGTGGCGTACGCGTGGCGGTACAGCGCGAGGGACGGCGCGTAGCGTCCCGAGGGGTCACGCATGTGCAGGTCGTCGAGGAGGGCGTAGGCCCAGTTGCGGCCGAGTCTGCGGCTCCACTCGAAGGGGCCCAGGGGGTAGTTGACCCCGAGTCGCATCGCGGTGTCGATGTCCTCCTCGGTGGCCACGCCCTTGGCGACGGCGTCGTGCGCGAGGTCGACGATCCTGGCCACCGTGCGGGCGACGATCATGCCGGGGACGTCGCCGATGACGCTGACCTGCTTGCCGAGCGCCTGGAAGAGGCCGGTGGCCTCGGCGAGGGTCTGCTGGGAGGTGTCCTGGGAGGCGGACAGGGCGATGCGGGTGGCCCGGCGGTAGTCGAGCGCGAGGTCGAAGTAGACGACGTCCCGGAACTCGACCGAGGTCTGCCCGTCGGCGAGGGCGAGCTGGCCGCCGCTCGGCAGCACCAGGCGGGTGCCGTGGTCCTCGTCGTCCTCGCGGACCGGGATGCCCGCCTCGCGGATGAGGTTGAGCAGTTCGGAGGCGGGGCCCAGGTTGCCCTCGGCGACCACGTACGCGGGCGGCTGGGCCGGCTCGGCGGTGTGCGGCTCGGGACGGTCGGCGTCCGCGGAGTGGTCGTACCAGCCGTGCCCGGTCTTGCGGCCGAGTCGGCCCGACTCGACCAGGCGGCGCTGGGCGAGCGACGGCGCGAAGCGCACGTCCTGGAAGAAGGCCTGCCACACGGAGTGGGTGACCGACTCGTTGACGTCCTGGCCGATGAGGTCGGTGAGTTCGAAGGCGCCCATCTTGAAGCCACCGCACTCGCGCAGGACCGCGTCGATCGTGGCGGGTTCGGCGCCCTGGGCCTCGTGGACCGCGAAGGCCTCGGCGTAGAAGGGCCGGGCGATGCGGTTGACGATGAATCCCGGGGTGTCCGCACAGGCGACCGGGGTCTTGCCCCAGGCGCGGGCCATCTCGTACGCACGCGTGGCCGACGTGACGTCGGTGGCGAACCCGGAGACGACCTCCACGAGGGGCAGCAGCGGTGCGGGATTGAAGAAGTGCAGGCCCACCAGGCGGCCCGGGTTGCGCAGGGCGCCGCCGATGGCGGTGACCGACAGGGACGAGGTGTTGGTGGCGAGCAGACAGTCCTCGCCGACGATGTCCTCCAGTGCGCGGAACAGCTCCTGCTTGGCGTCCAGCCGCTCCAGGACGGCCTCGACGACCAGGGCGCAGTCCGCGAGCTCGGCGAGGTTCTGTGAGGGCAGCAGGCGGGCGCGTGCCGCGTCCCGGTCGGCGCCGCCGAGCCGGTCCTTCTCGACGAGCCGGTCCAGGCGGGCGCCGATCGCGTCGGCCGCCTCCTGAGCCCGGCCGGGGGCGGCGTCGTACAGACGTACGGAATGGCCGGCGACCAACGCGACCTGGGCGATGCCCTGGCCCATGGTGCCGGTGCCGACGACGGCCACGGGGCTGCTGAGGTCGAGTGCTGTCATGTGCGCGATCCTCCCGCACGGGGTTTTCCACAGATGCGGCGGACCCCCTTGTCCCGACCGATCGTTCGGTTACCCTAACTCTGACTGGCTGTTCCTGCCCATGTTTCTGCCCAGGTCATGAGCTCGACGAAGAGTTCTTGAGACGAGGAGTTGGTCCCGCATGGCCGCCGAACTCACCGCGCACGATCTGATCGCCAAGCACCGGCCCACCCTCGACCAGACGCTGGAAGCGATCCGCACGCGCGCGTACTGGTCCCCGCACCCCGAACACCCCAAGGCCTACGGCGAGAACGGCAGTCTGGACATGGCGGCGGGCAAGGCGGCCTTCGACGCCCTCCTGGGCACCCGCCTCGACCTCGGCCAGCCCGGCACGGACGACTGGGTGGGCGGCGAGGTCTCGCCGTACGGCATCGAGCTGGGCGTGAGCTACCCGCACGCGGACGTCGACGCGCTGCTGCCCGCCATGAAGGCCGGGCAGAAGGCCTGGCGGGACGCGGGCGCGGAGATGCGCGCGGTGGTGTGTCTGGAGATCCTCAAGCGGATCAGCGACCGGACGCACGAGTTCGCGCACGCGGTCATGCACACCTCCGGCCAGGCGTTCATGATGGCGTTCCAGGCGGGCGGCCCGCACGCGCAGGACCGCGGCCTGGAGGCGGTGGCGTACGCGTACGTGGAGCAGGTCCGCACCCCCGACACGGCGGAGTGGACCAAGCCGCAGGGCAAGCGCGAGCCGCTGGCGCTCTCCAAGCAGTTCACGCCGGTCCCGCGCGGCATCGCGCTGGTCATCGGCTGCAACACCTTCCCGACGTGGAACGGCTATCCGGGCCTGTTCGCCTCCCTGGCCACCGGCAACGCGGTCCTGGTGAAGCCCCACCCGCGCGCGGTGCTGCCGCTCGCGCTGACCGTGCGGGTCGCGCGCCAGGTGCTCGCCGAGACGGGCTTCGACCCGAACCTGGTGGCGCTGGCCGCCGAGCGGCCGGGCGAGGGCATCGCCAAGACCCTGGCCACCCGCCCCGAGATCCGGATCATCGACTACACCGGCTCGACGGCGTTCGGCGACTGGCTGGAGGCCAACGCCCGCCAGGCGCAGGTCTACACGGAGAAGGCCGGCGTCAACACGGTGGTGGTCCACTCCACGGACGACTACAAGGGGATGCTGTCCAACCTGGCCTTCTCGTTGTCCCTGTACAGCGGCCAGATGTGCACCACCCCGCAGAACCTGCTCGTCCCACGTGACGGCATCCGCACCGAGGAGGGTCCCCGGACCTACGAGGAGGTGGTCGCCGACCTCGCCCGCTCGGTCGACGGCCTGCTCGGCGACGACGCGCGTGCGAACGCCCTGCTCGGCGCGATCGTGAACCCGGACGTCAAGGCCCGCCTGGAGGCCGCGGCCGGCCTCGGCGAAGTCGCGCTCGCCTCGCGGGAGATCGACAACCCGGAGTTCCCGCAGGCCGTGGTCCGTTCTCCCGTCATCGTGAAGCTGGACGGCGCCAAGCCGGACGACGAGGCGGCCTACATGAGCGAGTGCTTCGGGCCGGTCTCCTTCGCCGTCGCGGTCGACTCGGCGGCGGACGCGGTCGAGCTGCTGCGGCGCACGATCCGCGAGAAGGGCGCGATGACGGTCGGCGCGTACACCACCGACGAGGAGGTCGAACAGGCCCTCAAGGAGGTCTGCCTGGAGGAGGCGGCCCAGCTGTCGCTGAACCTCACGGGCGGGGTGTACGTCAACCAGACCGCCGCCTTCTCCGACTTCCACGGCTCGGGTGGCAACCCGGCGGCCAACGCGGCGCTCACCGACGGCGCGTTCGTGGCCAACCGCTTCCGGGTGGTCGAGGTGCGCCGGGAGGCCTGAGCCGACAGGGCCTGGGGGTGGCCTGGGGCCTGTCCGGCGGATCAAGTCACAGGAAATCCGCGGCGCTCATCGACGCAGGTGAGCGGGGCCTGGTGCGTCGAGCTGCAAGGCGGAGGAGGGCGTCGACGCGATGGGGGTCCCCCCGCTCGAGCGAAGTCGAGAGTGGGGGAGTCGGCAACCGACGACAACGCCGCAGATCGACGCACCAGGCCCCGCGTCTGCGGCATGATCCGCCGGACAGGCCCTAGGGGACGTGTGGTGCGCTCCCGGTGACGCTCCAGTGGTACAGCGTCATGGCGACACTGGTCGCGAGGTTGTAGCTGGAGACCTGGGGGCGCATCGGCAGCGCCACCAGATGGTCGGCCCGCGCGCGCAGACCGGCGGAGAGCCCGCTGCGTTCCGAGCCGAAAGCGAGGACGGCGTCGTCCGGGAGCTTGGTGCCGCGGATGTCGTCGCCCTCGGGGTCAAGGGCGAACACCGGTCCGGGCGGCAGTTCGTCGACGCTCAGCCGTTCCACGGCCGTAGCGAAGTGCAGCCCGGCTCCGCCGCGGACGACCGTGGGATGCCAGGGGTCGAGCGTGCCGGTGGTGACCACCCCGGTCGCGCCGAAACCGGCGGCCAGCCGGATCACGGCCCCCGCGTTGCCCAGGTTGCGCGGATCGTCGAGGACGACGACGGGCGCGATACGGGGGGTGTGCGCGAGCTTGTCCAGGTTGGCCGCGCGGGACGGCCGTACGGCCAGGGCGGCGACCGCGGTGGGGTGCGGGCGTGGGACCAGACTCCGGTACGCCGACTCCGGCACCTGGGTCAGGAGGGCGTCCAGGGTGTCCCGTACGTCCGGTGCCAGTTCCTCGGCGAGGGCGAGCGCGGCGGCCCGGTCGGCGGTGACCGCCACCGGTACCTCGGCGCCGAAGCGCAGCGCGTGCTTGAGGGTGTGGAAGCCGTCGAGCAGCACGGAGGTGTCGGCGAGCCGGTGCCAGACGTCGAGGGGATCGGGGGCGCTCATGCCCTGGAGCCTACGGGCGCGTCGCCCACGTCCCCCACGTCCGTGACGTCCGCCGCGCTCTCGGGGGCGCGCGGCTTCGGCAGCGTCGTACGGGCGGTGCCCGTGACCAGGCGCCCACGCGCGCGTGCCGCCCAGCCGCCGAGCCGGCGCAGGAACGACGTCGGCAGGAACACCGCGTCGGCGGCGATCATCGCCAGCGAGAAGAACGGCAGCCCGAGGAGCACGGCGATCGCTGCGTGCTCGATCATCATGACCGCCAGCAGAACGTTCTTCACGCGCCGGTTGAAGAGGGTGAAGGGGAAGGCGACCTGCACGGCGACCGTGCCGTACGTCACCAGCATCACCATCGTGCCGCTGGCCGCGAGCACGTCGGCGAGGGCGGGCCACGGGGAGAAGTAGTCGAGGTGCAGGGGGTAGTAGACGGCGGTGCCGTCCTGCCAGCGCGAGCCCTGGATCTTGTACCAGCCCGCCGTGGCGTAGATCAGACAGGCCTCGGCCATGATCACGAGCAGGGCGCCGTTGTGGACGATGTTGGCGACGACGTCGAGCAGGATCCGGGGCTGGCCGGTCTTGGCCCGGCGTCCTATGAGCCACCACAAGGCCTGCGCCGACCAGATCGTCCACAGCAGCAACGGCACGAACTCCTCGCCGTCGAACAGCCGGCCCGAAAGGGTCACCGCGGCCAGCGCCAGGCCGAGCACGCCCCACAGGGCCGGCCCGCCCCGGTCGGCGACGTGCTCTCCACGCGCGCGTGCCTCGCTTCCGAGCCGGGCCCGCCGCGCGTCCAGCGACCACACCTGGCCGCAGCGGGTGAAGACCAGGTAGATGCACATCAGGTGCAGGACGTTGTCGCCGCCGTCGCCCATGAAGATGCTGCGGTTCTGCAGCGAGAGCACGCCGACCATGAACAGCACGGACATCGTGCGGGTGCGCCAGCCCAGCAGCAGCAGGACGCTCGTCAGGACGGCCAGCGCGTAGACGGTCTCGAACCAGAACCGGCCGTCGGACCACATCAGGGCCGTGAAGGCGCCGTTGGCCGAGAGCAACTGCTGGGCGAGGTCCCAGCTCCAGGGGCCGCCCGGCCCGTACATCTCCTCGCGGTGGGGGAACTCGCGCAGCAGGAACAGCAGCCAGGTCACGCTGAAGCCGACGCGGATCACGGCGGTCTGGTAGGGGCCGAGAGGGGACTCGGTGACCCGGGCGATGGTGGCGGAGACGCAGAGCGCGAAACGGTTCACTTGGTGTCCCCCTCGGTGCTGTCCGCCGGAATCGACCACCAGGGCAGCACCCGGTACACCGGCTGGTCCGACACCTTCTCCTCGCTCCACCGGGGCGGGCGCACGTTGGTGGTGCGGGTGCGTATCTGTACGAGGTCGATCGCACCTCCCTTGCCGGCCGCGTCCACACGCTCCAGACGCAGCAGCACGATGCGGCGCAGATACGTCTCGGAAAGGGAGCCGCGCAGGCCCACCGGGCGGTTGTCGCCGCCGTGCGTGGCGACGAAGAAGTCCCAGGCCCGGCGCAGCTCGTTCTGCTGGGTGTGGCTCGGCAGCAGGTTGCCGTCGATGGCCCGCCCGTCCTCGGCGGAGAGGTCGTACCAGCCGGTCGTCCGCGTCCCGCCGTCCCCGGTGTCGATCTGGGCACGGACCTGGACGGCGATGTTCTGCTGCAGCGGGTTCGGCGCGAACAGCTTCCAGTTCTGCTCGAACTCCGGGTAGATCCAGTCGTCTATCGCCCTGCCGTGCTGCTTGGTCACCGTGTTCGACGGCGCGACGTGCAGGAACACCATGCCGATGTGCACGCAGACGGCGACGGCGACGACCGCGAGGGTCACGGCGACGACGATCTGGTAGCGAAGGGAGAGGGCGGCGACGCCGGTGCGGGGGGCGGAGGGGCCGACGGGGGCGTGCGCCGCACACGCGGCGGCCAGGGGCGGCCCGGACACCGGCCCGCCGACGGACACCGGCTCGGCGAGATCGAGCCGTTCGCCGGCGGCCGGTGGCTCGACGGCGCGCGGTGACACGGCGGCGGTGTGCGGCTCGGCGACGGTCGGCGGCTCGTGGGCCGCAGCGTCGGCCGAGCTGCCGTGTGTCGTGTCCGGGCCCGGCGAGGAGCTTTCGGGGGTGTGCGGAACGGCGGGCGCGGCGCCCGGCTCGCCCGGCCCGCGCGGGGCGTTCGGGCCTTGGTCGTGCACGTCCATTCCGCCCCGTTTCCGATTCCGGTCCGTATTCCGGTTGCCCCAGGCAGGGCAGCAGCGCCACCCGTGCGCCGCTCGAACGGAACGGTACTCAGGCCCGTGCGCCCGGCACAGCCCCCAATGGACCCGCTGCGAAGCCACTCCGGTTGTCCACAGGCGGTGCCCGGGGACGCCCGCAGGTTATCCACAGCGGTTGACACCTTACGGCGCCCGTCTCACCATGGAATCGCACGAACCGAACGATCGGTCGGGAGCAAGTACCGGCAGAGCCCAGGTCGAAGGGGACCTCATGGCGACAGCAGCCGCGCACCAGACGGCGCACACCCAGACGTACGACGGCCGGGCCGGCACACAGACCGGCGCCGGCGACACCGCGGCGTACGAGAGGGCCTTCGACGCCGCCGTGGCCGCCGACGAGCGCGTCGAGCCGCGCGACTGGATGCCCGACGCCTACCGCGCGACCCTCGTCCGCCAGATCGCGCAGCACGCCCACTCCGAGATCATCGGCATGCAGCCCGAGGCGAACTGGATCACGCGCGCGCCCTCACTGCGCCGCAAGGCCATCCTGATGGCCAAGGTCCAGGACGAGGCCGGACACGGGCTCTACCTCTACAGCGCGGCCGAAACCCTCGGCACCGGCCGCGACGAACTGCTCGACAAGCTCCACACCGGCCGCCAGAAGTACTCGTCGATCTTCAACTACCCGACGCTGACCTGGGCGGACGTCGGCGCGATCGGCTGGCTGGTGGACGGCGCCGCGATCACCAACCAGGTGCCCCTGTGCCGCTGCTCCTACGGCCCGTACGCGCGCGCGATGGTCCGCATCTGCAAGGAGGAGTCCTTCCACCAGCGCCAGGGGTACGAGCTGTTGCTGGCCCTCAGCCGCGGCACTCCCGAGCAGCACGCGATGGCGCAGGACGCGGTGGACCGCTGGTGGTGGCCGTCCCTGATGATGTTCGGCCCGCCCGACGACGAGTCCGCGCACTCCGCGCAGTCGATGGCGTGGAAGATCAAGCGCCATTCGAACGACGACCTGCGCCAGCGCTTCGTCGACATCTGCGTCCCCCAGGCCGAGTCCCTGGGCCTCACACTCCCCGACTCCGACCTGCGGTGGAACGAGGAGCGGGGGCACCACGACTTCGGCCCGATCGACTGGACGGAGTTCTGGGACGTCCTCAAGGGCAACGGCCCGTGCAACGAACAGCGGATAACCCAGCGCAGGCGGGCCCACGACGAGGGCGCCTGGGTGCGGGAGGCGGCCTCGGCCTACGCGGCCAAGCACAGTGCCGGCAGTGCCGGAAGGGAAGTGGAGCAGGCATGACGAACACCGACTGGCCTTTGTGGGAGGTCTTCGTGCGCTCCCGCCGCGGCCTCTCGCACACCCACGCCGGCAGCCTGCACGCGCCGGACGCGGAGTTCGCCCTGCGCAACGCCCGCGATCTGTACACCCGGCGCGGCGAGGGCGTCTCGATCTGGGTCGTCCCGTCCTCCGCGATCACCGCGTCCTCGCCCGACGAGAAGGACCCGTTCTTCGAGCCGTCCGCCGACAAGCCGTACCGGCACCCGACGTTCTACGAGATCCCGGAGGGGGTGAAGCACCTGTGACCGCAACCGAGACGACCACGAACGCCGTTCCCGAGGCGGCCACCGCCACCGTCCCCAGGACAGCCGCCCTCGCCCTGGGCGACGACGCGCTCGTGCTCTCGCACCGTCTCGGCGAGTGGGCCGGCCACGCTCCCGTCCTCGAAGAGGAGGTCGCCCTCGCCAACATCGCGCTGGACCTGCTCGGCCAGGCCCGGGTGCTCCTGTCGCTGGCCGGCGACGAGGACGACCTGGCATACCTGCGCGAGGAGCGCGCCTTCACCAACCTCCAGCTGGTGGAGCAGCCGAACGGCGACTTCGCCCACACCATCGCCCGCCAGCTGTACTTCTCCACCTACCAGCATCTGCTCTACGCCGAACTGGCCGCCGGCGACGGCCCGTTCGCCCCGCTCGCCGCGAAGGCCGTCAAGGAGGTCGCCTACCACCGCGACCACGCCGAACAGTGGACCCTGCGGCTCGGCGACGGCACGGACGTCAGCCATGAGCGGATGCAGCGGGCGTGCGAGACGCTGTGGCGGTTCACCGGGGAGATGTTCCAGCCCGTGCCGGGGCTGGACGCCGACCCGCAGGGCATGGAGTCGACCTGGACCGAGGCCGTCGGGGACGTTCTGCGCCGCGCCACCCTGACCGTCCCCGAGGGCCCGCGGTCCGGGGCATGGGCAGCCGGGGCGGGTCGTCAGGGCCTGCACACCGAGTCCTTCGGGCGGATGCTCGCCGAGATGCAGCATCTGCACCGCAGCCACCCGGGGGCGTCATGGTGACGACCACTCGGCTGGAGGCGGAGCTCCTGGAGGTGGCCGGTGCGGTGCCCGACCCCGAACTGCCCGTGCTCACCCTCCAGGAGCTCGGCGTCCTGCGCGCGGTGCGCGTCCACGGCCCCGACTCGGTCGAGGTCGAGCTGACCCCGACGTACACCGGCTGCCCGGCCGTCGAGGCGATGTCCCTGGACATAGAGCGAGTGCTGCACGCACACGGCGTACGGGACGTCACCGTGCGCACCGTGCTCGCGCCCGCCTGGTCGACGGACGACATCACGGACGAAGGGCGGCGCAAACTCCTGGAGTTCGGCATCGCCCCACCGCGCACGGGGCGGACAGCCGGGCCGGTCGGCCTGCAACTGGGGCCCACCCGCACACTCGGCCGGGGAACCGAGGAATTGGCCGATCCCGTCCGCTGCCCGCACTGCGGCTGCGCCGACACCGAGTTGCTCAGCCGTTTCTCCTCCACCGCCTGCAAGGCGCTGCGGCGGTGCCTTGCGTGCCGTGAACCCTTCGACCACTTCAAGGAGTTGTGATGGCCCGCTTCCACGCGCTCCCCGTGGCCGCGGTCGACCGGCTCACCGACGACTCCGTGGCCCTGACCTTCACCGTGCCCGAGGCACTGCGCGAGGAGTACCGGCACGCCCCCGGCCAGCATCTCGCCCTGCGGCGCACCGCGGACGGTACGGAGATCCGGCGCACCTACTCGATCTGCTCCCCGGCACCGGCGCCGGACGACGAGGGGCCGCGCACCCTGCGCGTCGGAGTGCGGCTGGTCGACGGCGGTGCGTTCTCGACGTACGCGCTGAAGGAGATCAACATCGGCGACGAGCTGGAGGTGATGACCCCGGCGGGCCGCTTCACCCTCGACCCGGCTCCCGGTCTGTACGCCGCGATCGTCGGCGGCAGCGGCATCACCCCGGTGCTCTCGATCGTGACGACGCTGCTGGCGCGCGAGCCGGAGGCCCGGTTCTGTCTGATCCGCAGCGACCGTACGTCCGCCTCGACGATGTTCCTGGAGGAGGTCGCCGACCTGAAGGACCGCTACCCGCAGCGGCTGCACCTGGTGACGGTCCTGTCCCGGGAGGAGCAGCAGGCGGGGCTGCCGTCCGGGCGGCTCGACCAGGAGCGGCTCGGCGGGCTGCTTCCGGCACTGCTGCCCGTGGACCGGGTGGCGGGGTGGTTCCTGTGCGGGCCGTACGGACTGGTGCAGGGCGCGGAGCGGGCACTGCGCGAGCTGGGGGTTCCCCGGACCCGTATCCACGAGGAGATCTTCCATGTGGACGCCGCCGCCCCGGTGACCACCACGCCCGCTCCCGCGCACAGTACGGTGACCGCGCGGCTCGACGGCCGCGGCGGGAGCTGGCCGGTCCAGCAGGGCGAGTCGCTCCTGGAGGCGGTACTGCGCAACCGCGCCGACGCGCCCTACGCCTGCAAGGGCGGCGTGTGCGGGACCTGCCGGGCCTTCCTGGTCTCCGGCGAGGTGCGCATGAACCGCAACTTCGCGCTGGAGCCGGAGGAGACCGAGGCGGGGTACGTGCTGGCGTGCCAGTCCCATCCGGTGACGCAGAAGGTGGAGCTGGACTTCGACAGATGAGGAACCGAGGAGCGTCCGCCCGCCGACAGGTGGACGTCGGCAGGTGGACGTCGGCAGCGTTCCCTTCTTCTAGAACCTGTTCTATCTTGACGGACCGTCAGATCAGCGGGCCCGGGCGGAAGGACAGGACCGTGGACTTCACCTTCACCGAGGAGCAGCAGGCGGCGGCCGAGGCGGCACGGGGGGTGTTGGCCGGCGTCGCCCCGGACGCGGTGCCCAGTCCGGCCCTCACCGCGGGCGCCGTCGCGGACGACTTCGACCGTGCGTTGTGGGCCCAGCTCGCCGACGCGGACCTGCTGAGCCTCCTACTGGCCCCGGAGTACGGCGGGGCGGGCCTGGACGCCGTCGCGCTGTGCCTGGTGCTGCGCGAGGCGGCGAAGGTGCTGGCGCGGGTGCCGCTGCTGGAGAGCAGCGCCGCCCTGGCCGCCGTACAGGCTTTCGGCGGTGCGAAGTTGACGGCCGGCCTGGCCGCGCGGGCGGGCCGCGGGGAGGTGGTCCTGACCGTCGCCGCGAACGGCCGCACCGGCCACGACCCGGCCGAACTCGCGGTCACCGCGCGGCCGGAGGGGGAGGTGTGGGTGCTGGACGGGGTGCAGACGGCGGTGCCGTGGGCGTACGGCGCCGACTTCGTCCTCGTCCCCGCGCACACCGCCGCCGACCGGACGCTGCTCGCCCTGGTCCCCCGGGTGCACGCGGGGGTCGAACTGGCCGAGCAGATCTCCACGACCGGCGAGCGCCTCGCTGAACTGCGCCTGGACGCCGTACGGATCGCGGCCCGGGACGTCATCGACGCCGACGGCGCCTGGGAGTGGCTGCGGGATCTGCTGGCCACCGGGACCTGTGCGCTGGCGCTCGGTCTGGGGGAGCGGGTGCTGGGGATGACCAGTGAATACACCGGCAAGCGGGAACAGTTCGGGTTCCCGGTGGCCACGTTCCAGGCCGTCGCCGTACAGGCCGCCGACCGCTACATCGATCTGCGGGCCATGGAGGTCACCCTGTGGCAGGCCGCGTGGCGGATCGCCTCGGGGGCGCCGGGCGCGCTGCCCGCCTCCGGTGACGTGGCCGTCGCCAAGATCTGGGCGTCGGAGGGCGTACGGAGGGTCGTGCAGACCGCGCAGCATCTGCACGGCGGGTTCGGCGCCGACGTCGACTACCCCCTGCACCGGTACCACGCCTGGGCCAAGCACCTGGAACTGTCGCTCGGCCCGGCGGCGGCGCACGAGGAGACCCTGGGCGACCTGCTGGCGGCCCACCCCCTGGGCTGACCGCCACATACCGGCCGGCGGTCCAGTGGGCCCCGACCGGAGGACTAGAGGACTAAAGGACGAAGCCCGGCTGTCCCTCGTCGGTCACGACGGGGCGGCCCGTCGCGGCCCAGACCTGCATGCCACCGTCGACGTTCGCGGCGTCGATGCCCTGCTGGACGAGGTACGTCGCGACCTGGGCCGAACGCCCGCCGGAGCGGCAGATCACGTTGACCCGGCCGTCCTGCGGCGCGGCCTCGGTCAGCTCGCCGTACCGGGCGACGAACTCGCTGATGGGGATGTGCAGCGCCCCCGCGGCATGACCCGCCTGCCACTCGTCGTCCTCACGGACGTCCAGCAGGAAGTCACTGTCCTTGAGGTCCGTGACCTCGACCGTGGGCACACCAGCTCCGAATTGCATACCTCCGACGCTACCCGACGCGGGCGCGCATCGGTCCGGCCGCCCGCTACCCGACCAGCCCCGCCAGTTCCGCCTCGCGCGCGGCGACGTCGGCCAGGAGCTTCTCGGCGACCTCGTCCAGGAGGCGGTCCGGGTCTTCCGGGGCCATCCGGAGCATCGAGCCGATCGCGCTCTCCTCCAGTTCCCGGGCGACCACGCTGAGCAGTTCCTTGCGCTGGGCGAGCCATTCGAGGCGGGCGTAGAGCTCCTCGCTGGGAGTCGGCCCCTGCTCCGGGGGCTTCGGCCCGGCGGCCCACTCCTCGGCCAGCTCCCGCAGAAGCATCTCGTCGCCACGGGCGTAGGCGGCGTTGACCCGGGTGATGAACTCCTCGCGCCGCGACCGCTCCGTGTCGTCCTGGGCGAGGTCGGGGTGGGCCTTGCGGGCCAGCTCGCGGTAGAGCTTGCGGACCTCCTCACGGGGCCGCACCCGCTGCGGGGGCTGTACCGGCTGATTGTTGAGCATCGCCTCGGCCTCCGGGAACAGCCCCTCGCCGTCCATCCAGCCGTGGAAGAGCTCCTCGACACCGGGCATCGGCATGACCCGGGCCCGCGCCTCGTCCGCCTTGCGGAGGTCCTCGGGGTCGCCGGTGCGGGCGGCCCGGGCCTCGGCGATCTGGGCGTCCAGCTCATCGAGGCGGGTGTACATCGGGCCCAGCTTCTGGTGGTGCAGCCGGGAGAAGTTCTCGACCTCGATACGGAAGGTCTCCACCGCGATCTCGTACTCGATCAACGCCTGCTCGGCGGCCCGTACGGCCCGTTCCAGCCGCTCCTCGGGCCGGGGCACACCGGCGTCCGGCGTCGGCCGGTCCTCACCGGCGACACCACCCTGTTCAGCTTCCGGGGTCGTCACCCGACCAGCGTAGGCCACGGCGGAAGAAGCTCCCCGAGCACACCGTCCTCACGACAGTGAGCGACGACCGAGAGCGCACCCGTCCACACGCCAGAAGCACACCCGTCTCACCCCCGAAGAAGACCCGTCCTCACTCCCGAAGCGCCCCCGTCCCCCCATTCCGTAGCGCACCCGCCTCCTCACACCCCCAGCTCCGCGGCGATCCGCCCCGAGCGCACCGCAGCCACCAGCTGTGCGTGGTCCGCCTCCGTGCGGTCGGCGTAGGCGACGGCGAACGCGGTGATCGCCTCGTCGAGCTCCTCGTTCTTGCCGCAGTAACCGGCGATCAGGCGCGGGTCGGCACTGTGCGCGTGCGCGCGGGCCAGGAGCGCGCCGGTCATCCGGCCGTAGTCGTCCAGTTGGTCGGCGGCGAGGGCTGCCGGGTCGACGCTGCCCTTGCGGTTGCGGAACTGCCGTACCTGGAAGGGCAGCCCGTCGACCGAGGTCCAGCCGAGCAGGATGTCGCTGACCACCTGCATGCGCTTCTGCCCCATGACCACCCGCCGGCCCTCGTGGCCGACCTCCGGCGCCTCGAACCCGGCACTCACCAGATGCGGCACCAGCGCCGAGGCGCGGGTTTCCTTGACCTGGAGGACGAGTGGTTCACCGCGGTGGTCGAGGAGCAGGACGACATAGGACCGGGCGCCGACGCTGCCCGTGCCGACGACGCGGAAGGCGACGTCGTGCACCGCGTGGCGGGCCAGCAGGGGGAGGCGGTCCTCGGAGAGCGAGGTCAGATACCCCTCCAGGGACGCGGCCACCGCCGCGGCCTCCGCGTCCGGGACGCGCCGCAGCACCGGCGCGGCGTCGACGAAGCGGCGGCCACCGTCCTCGGTCGACTCCGTCGATTTCGCGGCGAACCGCCCGCTGGTGTTGGCCCGCGCTTTCTCGGAGACCCGCTCCAGGGTGCCGAGCAGGTCGTGGGCGTCGGTGTGGGAGACCAGTTCCTCGTCCGCGATGGCGTTCCACGCGTCCAGGACCGGAAGCCCGGCCAGCAGCCGCATGGTGCGGCGGTAGGCGCCCGCCGCGTCGCGCGCGGCCTTGCGGCAGATGTCCTCGTCGGCGCCGGCCTCACGTGAGGCGAGCACGAGGGAGGCGGCGAGCCGTTTGAGGTCCCACTCCCAGGGGCCGTTCACGGTCTCGTCGAAGTCGTTCAGGTCGATGACCAGGCCGCCGCGCGCGTCGCCGTAGAGACCGAAGTTGGCGGCGTGGGCGTCGCCGCAGATCTGGGCGCGGATCCTCGTCATGGGGGTACGCGCCAGGTCGTAGGCCATGAGACCGGCCGAACCGCGCAGGAAGGCGAAGGGCGTGGCCGCCATCCGGCCGACCCGGATCGGCGTGAGCTCGGGGATACGACCCCGGCCGGACTCCTCGACCGCGCTCACCGCGTCGGGCCGGTCGCCGTCCAGGTCGAGCGCGGCGTGCGCGCTGCGCGGGACGCTTCGCCGCAGCGCCTTGCCCTCTTCCTTGGGCGTGCCCTCGGCGGGCCAGTCGGCGAAGCCGGGGACCCGGGGGAGCCGACGGGCGCCACCGGCCTTCTTCTCCGCCTGCTGAGTGGGGACAGCGTCCCCGACAACCGTTTCCGCACCGAACTCGGTCACAGCGACCGCCTCCCCCGCACCCGCACGAACATCAACTCGTGCCGACCGTACAGCGGGTGGCCGAAACGCGTCAGACCCTGTGGACAACTCCACAACTGTGGAAAACGCCGAGCCCGCAGCGCGCCGACACCACACCGGCCGGCACCACACCGCCCGACGCCACACCGGCACCACACCCGCCCCGCCGGCACCACACCGGCACCACTGCGCCCCGCACCGGCAGGACGCCATCAGCATCCCGTCGGCCGCTCCCCCTCCGGCAGATGCTCCTTCGCCCAGTCCCCGAGCAGTCGCAGCGCCGGAGCCAGCGCGGCCCCGGCCGCCGTCAGCCGGTACGACACCCGCAGCGGCGGTCCCTCGTCGACCTCGCGCACCACCAGGCGCGCCGCACCGAGTTCGGTGAGGCGGTCGGAGAGCATGCGCTCGCTGATGCCGGGAACGGCCCGGCGCAGGTCGACGAAGTACGCGGGTCCGCCGTTGACGAGGACGGACACGATCGGGCCTGTCCACCGCTTACCGAGCAGTTGGAAGACGCGCGTGATGCCGTCGTCGACCTGCTTGCACGCCGCCAGGTCATGAGTCCGCTCGACCGCCATGCCCTCAGGGTACTGCCTTTCCGCATGTAGGTGAAAAAAAGTAAGTGACTGTGTTATCCATAGTCGAGTACGAATCAGCAGCCCGCGGAACGAGCGTCCCGTGGGCTTTCCCACCGCCCCTGGAGACCCCATGGCCACGCTCCTGCACATCGACTCCTCCGTCTTCCCCGCCGGCGCCTCCACGTCCCGTGCCGTGACGGACGCGTTCCGCAAGGCCTGGGAGGAGCAGCACCCCGAGGGCACGGTGATCTACCGCGACCTCGCCGCGAACCCCGTCCCGCACATCACCGCCGACGCCCACACCGCCGGCTTCGCCGACCCCGCCGCGCACAGCCCGGAGCAGGCGGACGCCTTCGCCGCGCGCGTGCAGCTGATCGAGGAACTGGAGCAGGCGGACGCGGTGCTGATCGGCGCCCCGATGTACAACTTCTCGATCCCGTCGACCCTCAAGGCCTGGCTCGACAACGTGGTCCTCATCGGCCGCACCGCCATGACCGAGGACTCGAAGGTCAAGGGCACCCCGGTCACCGTCGTCGCCAGCCGCGGCGGCTCGTACGCGCCGGGCACCCCGCGCGAGGGCTACGAGTACGTGCAGACCTACCTGAAGGCGATCTTCACCGACACCCTCGCCGTGGACCTGCACTTCATCGTCCCGGAGCTCACGATGGCCCCGCACAACCCGGCGATGACCGAGCTGGTCCCCCTCTTCGAGGCCTCCCGCGAGCGCGCCCTCCAGGACGCGTCCGCCAAGGCCAAGGAAGTGGCCGAGCGCCTCGCGGCGTAGGCCTGCGGGCCGGGAGGGGGGCGGGACACCTCCCCCACCCGGCCGCTCGCCAGGACTGCTTCACGAATGGCAAGAACAAGAACCGCAACCCCGAGGGCCACCCCGGCCAAGAGACTCGGACAGGCCGCCTCAACCGGCCGACCAGGCAGCCCGCCCACCCTGAGCCCCTCCCGTCCCCGGCCCTCCTCCGTGTGCAAGTCTTCGCCGGAGCAACATGAGGAGCACGCGATGACCGAGAGCGCGAAGGCGGCGCCCCGCCGGCGGCACGCGCAGGCGAACCGGCGACGCATTCTGGACGCGGCACGCGAGACGCTGAGCGCGGACCCGGAAACGACCATCGACGACATCGCCCGCGCCGCAGGCGTCGCCCGCCGCACCCTCTACGGCCACTTCGCCAGCCGGGAGGAACTCGTCAACGCCCTGGCCGACGACGCGGTGGAGTCGCTCCGGCAGGCGTTCGTCGAGGAGCGCAACCCCGCCGAGCCCTCCGATCTGGCCCTGGCCCGCTACATCCTGGCCGTCTGGGGCATCGGCGACCGCTTCCGCATGCTGATCGCGCTCGGCCGCCGAGACCTCGACGGCGACATCCGCGGCGCCCTGACCCCCGTACGGGACCTGGCCGGTGAGCTGCTCGCGCAGGGACAGCGGGACGGGGTGTTCGCCGACCATCTGCCCGCGCCGGTGCTGGCCCACGTACTGGAGTCGGTCGTCGTCTCGATGCTGGAGTCGGTGAACGACGAGACCTGGGAGATCTCCGCCCCCGCCGCCGCCACGACCGTCCTGCTCGCCGCCGGAAGGACACGCCCCGAGGCGGAAGCCGTCCTACGAAACCTGCGCACCAACGGCTGAGGCCGGACCCAGCACTGACCGGTCGTCGATCCCGATCGCGACCGCGAGAGACCGTGAGATACCTCACCGCGGGACCCTCGCCACCACAACGAGAAACGGGTCCTCACCGTGACTTTCGTCACTGGTGAAGACCCGTTCATCGGTTCTTCGCTGTGGGGAACCGACGAAATGGGCTGGTCAGCAGTAATGCAGACCGCCCAAAGATCGTTTCCCGCGACGATGATGATCGTTTCCCACCGCGCAGGTGGCGACGTCGACCGGGTCAGACTGCGCCGGCCTGCACGACCGCGCCCACGATCATCGTCGCCCCCTGCCCACACTCGTCGCTTGCAACGACCGGCTTGTGAGCAATGCCACCTACTTGGTTGGCAGCGGGGTGTTGTGCCCTTGGCCTAGGCGGCCCGTATCCGAGCACTCAGTACAGTCCGCCCCAACCCGGGGAACGTCGCATCGGACGCGTTGAGGTGCGGTCGACACCAGGGGGTGGAATCGGCGCCAGCGCGGCTCATAGGTGGTGGGCAGAAGGCCAGTCACGGCGTGCAGGTAGTCGTCGACTGCGTGGGCCGCAGCGACTGCATTGAGGCTGATGACGCTGGGAGCGTGGACGGCTTCATCCTGGACATACCGCTGCTGGCGAAGCTGTTCAGCCGTAAGAGCCTCTTCCTGAAGCTTGGCCGGACTGAGCAATTCGTTACACCAGAGGCATCCGAACCCGGGGGCGACCGGCCGCACAACGCTGAAGACGTCGGTAACAACTCCTCCGGGTCCGACCTGGACTTTCGCGCCGACCTGTACGCCAGGGATCAGGTACTGGTGGATGAGTGCGTTGACAACGAGTCGCGCCTGCATCGAGTCGGCGGCAAGAAAGATGTAGTCGCAGTCGACGAGGCTCGTGGCAATCGCGTTCTGCGTGACGTCCGCCTGCAGCGCGCGGACGCGGATGCGGCCGTTTGCCTGACATGCCACGCGACGGGCCACTTTCACTTTCGGAGTGGCGTACCTGTGCCCCAGGACCCGGAGCCATCTCGGCCTGGCAAGGTCGGTCATCCACGAGTGGGCGTCGCGGGCCCGGGCTCCGGCAAGGCGGGGCAGGTTGGACCGCTCCACCCGGTCGGGATCAACGATCACGACCTCGCCGATTCCGAGGCGGGCAAGGTACTCGATGACGAGGGAGCCTGCCCCTCCGGCACCGATGACGGCCACTTTTTGCGCTGCGAGGATGGCCTGCCCCCGGTCCCCGAAGACGCGGCTCTGACGGTCGTACGTTGGATCTGAGGTCGGAGAAGGCGGGGGTTCAGGGTGCAGGTTCTTGATCGGCCATCCAGTGATCACACCCCGCTCGAGTTCCGCACGCCCGCCGTCGGGCAACCACAGGTCTCCCGCGACCGCATCGGTGGCGAAGACCAGGCCTCCAGCCGGAGTCGAGCCGAGGATGTCGCGCAGGGCGGGGTAGCCGCGTTCGTGAGATGCGAGGTCTGTGCCGGAGAAGCCCACGCGTGTGGTTCCGCCGTGGCAGTGAATGGCCAGGTAGGCGAGCCCTTGAGTTCGACAGTCTCGGACGCGGTCACGTACGAACGTGGCGGTCAACATTCGGTAGCCGCGTTGTCCAGCCACATAGTCGACACCGTCCTCGGCCAGGTACAGCCTGCGTGCGAGCAGGCGGGTACCGCGAGCAGTGGTGACGACGCTCGCTCCTATCACAGCGCCGTGCTCATCGCCGTCGCCGGGGAACAGGTGCTCGCGGAGTGTGGCCGCCATGGCGGCAGGCATGCGCAGCGTCCAGGGGCCGGTCATCGCGTGCGGAGCCATGTCAGCACCTTGTGGAGTTTGAGGACGGCGGTGTCGGTGGCGGGGTTCAGTCGGTTGGAACGCCTGGAGATCTGCACTGCGGGACGATCCTCGAAGACGGTCGCGGTCATGGCCTCTCCAAGGGGAGCGTCGTCGACACGAGCGAGGTCCCCGCGTACGAAGTGGGGGTAGACGTCCGAGTACGGGTACTGGAACGTGATCCGGAAACCGATCCAGGTGGATCTCTGCTGGTACTGCGCGCCGGGATCGACGTTCTCGACCAAGACGACTGCGCCGCCGTCCGACTCTTCCCGGACGCGGACTGCTGCGTCCGGGAAGGCGGCGCGCACCTCGTCGATCGCCTTACTCACCGCGGGAGTCATGCTGTGACGTCGTTAGGAGTTGTCGTCGCCGGCGACGGCGGTGAAGACGGAGTTCTTGTTCACCGTCACCACATCGGTGTCGCCGACGATGCGGGTTTCGCCTGACGGCAGCTCCTGGGAGAGCTGGAAGTCCGGCTCGATCTGCACGCCCTGGGCGATGGCGGCCTCCTTGATCTGCAGGCCGGTGACTCTCGGGCCGGTGACCTCTACGGCCTTGTTGTTGACCGTGATGGTGACCGTGTGTCCCTTGCCCGGTGTCTGCGGATCTGCCTGCTCTACTGTGCTGCTCATACTCAACGCTCCTTGATCAAAATTGCACCATCGGCGTTCGATTGCTAGAGTCGAACAGTATCAACATAGACGCTCGATTGCGATATTGCAATCGGCAGGAGACTCCAATGGGTAAAAAGGGATGGTTCGATGCTGAGGGCTTCTATGCGGCCCTGGACGCCGCACGGGTCGCACGAGGGCTCAACTGGAAGCAGGTGGCTGCGGGTTCAGGGGTGAGCGCTTCTACCCTGACCCGGATGGCCCAGGGCAAACGACCGGACGTGGATGGGCTCGCGGCACTGTGCGCGTGGTCTGGTCTCGACGCGGACGACTTCGTCCGTTCCGAGGACGAGGACCGGCCGGCGGCGGAGCCGCTGGCAATGATCTCCACGTACCTCCGCAGCGACCGCAACCTCTCCCCGGAGTCGGCCGCCGCGCTGGAGGAAATCATCAAGATCACTTACGAACGGCTGCGTCAAAAGGACTAAGGCACCATGGCGTATCGACGGGGCTTCAAGACCGAAGCCAACTCTCTCGCCCTCGAAGTTCGGTCAGAGCTCCACCTCGGAGCTCTCGACCGTCTCGACCCCTTCGTCCTCGCAGATCACTTGGCGATACCCGTCATCCCGCTCTCCACCATGGCCCCAACGTCACGCGGCGCCAACCATTTGCTCAACGAGGAGCCCGACTCCTTCTCCGCGGTCACCGTCTTCGCGGGATCGAGGCGGACCATCGTGCACAACGACGGCCACTCCAACGGCAGGATCAGCAGCAACATCACTCACGAAGCCTCACACGGCCTCCTTCATCACCGCCCCACCCCGGCATTGGACGACCGCGGTTGCCGTCTCTGGGATCAGGACATCGAGGATGAAGCACAGTTCCTCGCCGGGGCCCTGCTCGTCCCGGAGGACGCGACCCTCGCCATCGCAAGGGGACGTTTCACAAAGCCCGAAGCCGCAGCACGCTTCGGCGTCAGCGAGAAGATGATCCAGTACCGCCTGAACATGACCGGCGCCGTCGGACGAGTCGACCGCGCCCGCAGAGCGGGCTACCGATCCCGATGAGAACAAGCTGACCAACCGCGTTCAGCATTGATCCGGAGACAATGGTCTGCGCATGTCGCGAACAGGCCACGGTCCCGTTGAGGGCACCGTCTCAACGGCCCTGGCCTCCACCAACTGAAGGCAGGCCCTTGGTTGTCCCGTAACCCTCAAGGGAGCAACTTCTAGACGAGGCTGCCCGCACGATGTGCATCTGGGACGCCGCGTGGGACCAGTGGAGCGCCCAAGACCGAATCGCGCCCTGGCTGCGTCTCTGTCGGGCCAGGCAGCGCAACTCATTGCAGCGGTTCTACGTGATCACCCGCGCTCTGCGCGGCACTTCTCCGGCTTGGCGCAAGACGGAACCGTGGACCTTGGCATTCGCGAGGCGATTCGCTTGGCTGTGGAGACGCAACAGCCTTAAGTACCGCCGACCGAACACGTCATCCCGTGATCCTCCGAGCCGCCGCCCCGGTGATCTCTCCAGGGCTGTAGGTCCGCAGCAGCTCGTTCAGCGAGCACTCCAGCTGTGCTCGGCGGGTGGACCGGTCACGGGCCAGTGCTTGCGCGATTGCTTCCTGGAGGTACTCCTCCGGGGTCTTCTGCTCGACTGCCGCGCAGTTCCGGATCCGCTCGTGAAGTTCCTCGCTCATCGGGATGCTCATGAGGTACTTGCCGTCAGGACCTGGGAACAGGCCGCAGAGCACGTCGATGGGGAGCACGTCCGCCAGTCGCTTCCAGATCTTTCTTATGGCTCTGCCTTCGTTCTTGGCTGACACAAGGACGACGAGCCGTTTCCGGTCGTCGGCAGCCGCCATGAGCAGGGCGCTTTCCTGCTGTGCGGCCCTCAACTCCACGGCGTCGATGGAGCGGGTCAGGGTGATCTCGATGGCGTGCACGGTCACTGTTCGTACTCCTGCGGTGGGTTCGGGTGGTCCGAGACGTTGGGTCCAGCGGGCTCAGTCCCCGGGCATGCCGAGGCCGGGACTCTCACTCGAGCGAGACCTCTCCGTCCGGGAGCCACCCGTCCCAGTAGCCGTCCATGAAGTCGAGCAATTCTGCGGGCTCGACCATCACTTGGGCTGACCGCAGCTCGGTCGTCGTCCACCACTGGGCTTCCGGGGCGAGCGCGAAGCGGACGTACGGCGACCAGCTTTCTGCCGCAGGGCGCACGACGACGACGTACTGGACGCCCTCCGGTGCGTCTCTGCGGGAGAGCCGGCCGATGAGGGGCGGGATACGAAGCGCGGGGAGATGAACGTCGCGGCGCAGATGCCGGGTTGCCGCGCGGCGGATGGTCTCACCGGGGCGCATGGGGATGGTGGGCAGGGTCCAGCAGTCTTCGCTGTCGGGCGTGGACGGGATGAGGAGAAGCAGGCGTTTCCGGGAATCGATGATGACGGGACGTACGACGTCACAGCCGTCCGAGTGGGCATCGTCCATGCGTCAACCATCCCGTAATGTTATTCGAATAACACTCCCACGCATCCGGATGGGTGACACTCGACGGACCGGGCTTCGTAAACGCGGGCATTTTTGAATCACCCACATCGGTGGTCCGCTCACAAGCCACGGTTCGTCAGGGTGCACCTGTCGCAGGATTCGCCTCGTGAGTACTGCGAAGAAGACGGCGCAGAAGCGTGGCCAACCGCGCCGCACCCTGGCCGGCCCGGTGGTTCAGCCGATTCCCGGGGAGTCCCTGACCAGCTGGGTCGGTGCGCTCGCCCACCAACAGGGTTTCGAGATGAAGCCGCTTCTCCGGGAGCTTTACCTCGATCGGCTCGGCGGCCTCTCTGGGGCCGAACTTCGTTTGTCCGATCCCGTCGTTCGGCGTATGGAGAAGCTGACCGGGATCGACACCGAACGCCTGCACGCGATGACCCTGGGCCGCTACGCCGGCAACGCCCTACCGCATCTGCCGTTGTTCTCGACCGACGGTGTGGCGGTTCAGCAATGGCACAAGGGGGCGTGGTTCCACCACTCGCAGGCACGTTGGTGCCCGAAGTGTCTGCGGGGCGACGACGGTCCGCGCTGGCTTCTGCGGTGGAAACTTCCCTGGTCGTTCGCGTGCGTTGACCACGCTGTGTACATGGTGACGGAGTGCCAGGCCTGCTGGGACACAGTCCAGTTCCGGCATGACGCGCCGCCCGAGCGAATCTGTGAGAACTGGACCGACGAGGGTGAGTGGAGTTACGACCTCGGGGAACCTTGCGGCTTCCCGCTGAGCATGTGCCAGCCGGTGCCGGTGAGTGACGACTCCGTTCTGGTCTTGCAGGCCCGTGTCAACGCATGGCTCGATGGGACGCCCACGCACGAGGACAGGCAGCTCGTGGCGCTGGCAGCCGTGCTGATTCCGCTCCTGTCTCCGTCGATGATCCGGCGGGGTGATCCCCTCCTGCGGTACGCCGTGCGCTCTCCCAGGGGCACCTCCACACGGCAGAGGAAGGGCAGAAGGCCATGGACCGACTCGCTGCGGGTGGCGGCCTCCGTGTGTGCCTCGGACTGGTTTCTGCGCCGCAGGTATTCGGTCGACGAAGTCGCTGACTGTATCGCCGACCTTCGGTTCCTCGACCACCGGCGTACGCCTTGGCGCATGGACGTGGCGGAGTTGGCGTACGGCCCTTCGCTCCGGCCCAACCCCTACGTTGAGCCGTTGGTGCACCGCGGGCTGATCACGCTCGGCGGCTGGCTCTGACGACACCTTCCGCACGTAGAGGTGCGATTTCTCGGGGAAACGGCAAAAAAGCTGCCGGAATTCAGGGTCAACGACACGATCTCCACGAAAATCGGCCTGGTCAGCTCTCCGGACGCCGTGCTGTGCCGTACCAACATCGGGGCCATGACGGAGGTCATGAGACTGCTCTCGAGCGGCCACCGCGTCGCCCTGGCTCGGGGAGGCCAAACGCTCGTTGCGCTGGCTCTTGCTGCCCGGGACCTCAAGGGCGGACGGCGCACGTCACACCCCGAACTGGTGCTCTTCGCCTCGTGGGGCGAGTTGCAGGACTACGCCGAGCACGATCCGGCCGGTCGTGACCTGCAGCCGTTCGTGGAACTCGTCGACACCTACGGCCCAGAGGCCATCATCGCTGCGGTCGATGCGCTGACCGACGAGAGCCAGGCCGACGTCACCGTCTCCACCGCTCACAAGGCCAAAGGCCGAGAATGGCCCAAAGTAAAGTTCGCCGATGATTTCCCGCCGCCCCCAGACACCGACGACCTCGACGACCTGGGCCGTCCAATCCCAGAACCCGTGAATACAACCGATGCGCGCCTCGCATATGTAGCCGTCACGCGCGCCCGCTGTCACCTCGACCTCGGAGGGCTCTCGTGGATTGAGAACCATCCAGCTCCCATGATCTGAAGCGAGGGCCCCAGCAGCATCCTGGGCAAGTGGCACCGATGCTGGTCCACCGACCATGGAAAACGTCTGGCTGCGCCTGGCGTGCATGGCGTCCGGCTTGGAGTTTGCGCACATTGCTCGGGCCGCAGTCCGGGGAACTGGTCACGACGGCTAGGGCAATAAATCGCCATCGATGATGCGAGGGTGATGAGGCACCGACTTCTGAGGCCACAGAACCCGGCCTACCTGCACCGTCGGCGCGAACTGGCAGTGGATGCAGTTCTCGGCGATGTGGTGGCTGCGCTGGCTGCGTGCCAGAGCCAGCGGATCGCTGCGCGGTCCCAACTGCACGGGGGCCTCTCAGTACCGGCACAGCACGTGGCCCCTCCACAAGAACATGAAGGGGCCGCGAGATGACGGGATGTCAGGTCACCTGTGATGGGGTGACGTCAGATAGTGCTGCCTGAGGAGCTCCCTTCCGTAGTCGTTGCCGTTGGGGGTTCGGATGATCGAGTGGACGTGCAGCTGGGTCGGGGAGCCGCCCTGGGTCGCGCCGTACGCGCCTGCCAGCGGTCCCGGTCCCTGGCAGTCAACCTCGACCCAGACGACAGGGCTGTGCACGCGGACGTAGAAGGCGTCATCGTCGCCGGTGCCGCCTGCCCAGGTGACGTATGTGTCGTTGAGGTGCTTGCGGACCTCCGCCATCCGCGCCTTCGCGACGTCGGCCTTGGCGCGGCCGGCGAACGCCTCGACGATGCCGAGCAGCTTCTTCTTCTGGGCGGCAGTCAGCTTGCTGCAGCGCAGGCCTGTGTACGCCTGGACCACGTTGTCGGAGAAGGCGCCCGCCTTCATCGACTCGTTCGACTTGGTCGAGGACTCTATGGCGACGGCCTGCTGGGCCTCGGTGAGGGAGTTGATGAAGGCGAGGCTCGCGACGACCTCCTCGTGGCAGACGGTGACGGTCTCGCCGTCGATCTCCATGGAGGTCGGCTCGGAGCCCCAGAAGCAGGGGCTCATGACGACCTGGTCGCCGAGGACGAAGTAGTTGATGACCAGGTGGTGGCCGTCGAACTGGAAGCCCCAGGGCTCGCTGTCGGACGGGGTGCCCATCACGGTCCAGTAGAAGGCGTCCTCATTGAAGGCGTTCGTGTTGCCGATGGCCTCGCCGGCCGCCTGGTTGATCTTTCGGATCTTTTCCGTCGTCTCCAGGCCGTCGGCGCTGAGCGCGGACTTCAACAGCGCGGTACCCAGGGCCTTCTGGTCATCCGTCAAGTCGGCGAGGGAGACGCCCTGGCGATCGTAGGAGTCGATGTTGCTCCAGAGCCGCCACTCGGTGGAGTGGACGGTGAACTGTGTCGAGGACTTCTGAGTGTCGGTGAGCCCGGCCAGGAAGGCGTTCGCGGCGGCGATCACCGGAGCGGTCTGGACGCCGGTGGAGTGGATCGTGAAGAGGTCATCGATCCGCTTGCCGTCGGTGGTGAGACCGAAGAAGTCCTCGGTGATCGATTGGGTGCCGGGACCGGCGGCGCCGCCGTCCGGGCCGCCGCTGGGCGCCCCACTGGGCGTGGCGGAGGCGGTGGCGTCGGCCGTGCCGGTGGTGTCGTCGGCCAGCGCGGCCCAGGCGCCGGCTCCGCCCATCGTTGCGACGGCCGTGGCGCCGCTGGCGAAGAAGACCTTCCGCATGAAGTTGCGGCGGCTCGCGTGAGCGCGGCGGCCGGTCTGTGACTGCGGCTCGTGCGCCGCGGACTCCCTGGTGTCAAGATCGGACATCGTCGCCGGCTCCCTTCGTCGTTGGCGCGTCCATGTCGGACGGCCGGGCGAGAACGACTCTGGCGGAGCAACCTGATTTGAAACTGAATTAGGGCTTCCAGGGGCTGGGCAACGTCGCGTGGACTGTCCTGGAACCGGGGGGTGACCTGGGTGTATGTGAGATTGCTGAGAGTTCGTGGGCGAGTATTCGCCGGGCCTTGGCGCGGTCCTGGAGCTGTTTGGGGCCCGGGCCGGGCGCGGTTCAGCCTTCTTGCGGCGGCAGCGTCTCGGAGGTGGCTGCGGGCGGTAGTTCGATCGTGAACACCGTACGGCAGGGTTCGCTCTCGACGCTGATGCGACCGTCGTGTGCCGAGGTGATGGCGGTGACGATGGCCAGTCCCAGGCCGGTTCCGCCCTCCGCGCCGGTGGTGCGGGAGCGGGAGGTGTCGGCGCGGGTGAAGCGTTCGAAGACCGTGGGGAGGAGGTCGGGTGGGATGCCGGGCCCGTCGTCGCGTACCCGGACGACGCACGACCGCTCCGTCGCCTCGACGGTGGCCGTGACCGTGGTTCCGGGCGGCGTGTGCGTACGGGCATTGGCCAGCAGGTTGGCCACCACCTGATGCAGTCGTGCCGCGTCGCCGATCACCACCGCGGGGGCGTCGAGGAACACCTCGATCTGCCACTCGTGTTCGCTGCTGCCGGCCCGCGCATCCCACATGGCCTCGGCGACCAGAGTGGTGAGATCCACCTCTGTCTGCTTGAGCGGCCGTCCCTCGTCGAGCCGGGCGAGCAGCAGCAGGTCCTCCACCAGAGCAGTCATGCGTACGGACTCGGCGGAGACACGGCGCCAGGCGAGTGCTGGTTCGATCTTGTCGGTGCCGCGGTCCATCAGGGCCGCGTAGTTGACGATGGAGGCGAGCGGTGTGCGCAACTCGTGGCTGGCGTCGGCGAGGAAGCGGCGCATGCGTTCCTCGGTGCGCTGGCGTTCGGCGAGTGAGGACTCGACGTGGTCGATCATGCGATTGAGGGCGGCGCCCACCTGTCCGGCCTCGGTCCTGGAGTCGGTGTCGCGTTCGGGCACCCGGAGGAGCCCGGTGACCTTGCCATGGCCCAGCGGGGCACGGGAGACCCCGACCGCCGTTGCGGCCACCCTGCTCAGCGGCCGGAGCTTGCGCCGGATGACGATGGCGCAGACGCACCCGGCGACGGCGAGCCCGGCGGCCGCCACACCGGCCTCGACCGCGACCAGGCCGTTGATCATGTCCTGTACATCGTCCATGGGCAGGCCGACGAGGACGGGCAGGCCCTCGCCGTCGATGGCGGTCACACGGTAGGTGCCCAAGCCGGGGACGGCCCGGGTGTGGAGGGATCCGTCCGTGGGGATGCCGTCCAGCGCGGCGACCTGGGCCGTCGTGAGAGGTTGTGGCACGGCGTCTTGGTCGACGTACTCGGCGGCGACGACATCGTCCTCGGCGTCGAGTCGGGCGGCGATCGTGCCGGCCGGCTGCCCCCGCTCGTTCAGGAACCCCAGATCCGTGGCGTCCCCCGTCCGGCGCTGGAGACCGCCCTGGCTGCGCTCGGCGGCGTCGCTGACCCGCTGGTCCAGGTTGCCCAGCAGATAAGCGCGTTGGGCGTAGATGGTCGTGAGCGCCATCGCGGCGCACACCACGGCGAGTGTGAGGCTGATGGACAGCAGCAGGCGTGTGCGCAGGGAGTGTCCGGGCATCCGGGGTCTCATCTGTCCTCCCCGGCCGGCCTGATGGTGTAGCCCATCCTGCGCAGCGTGCGGATCATCGGAGGACGGCCCTTGTCGATCTTCCTGCGCAGGTTGGAAATGTACGCCTCCACGAGGTTTCCACTGGCATCGAAGGAACTGCTCCACACGAGGTCGAGGATCTGGGCCTTGCTGAGCACTTGGCGCGGGTGGCTCATCAGCAGCCACAGCAGGTCGAACTCCTTGGCGGTCAGTTCGATGGGCGCCCCGTCGCGGTGCGCCTCCCGCGTCTTCTCGACCAGGACCAGATCCCCGACGGTCAGGACGGACTTGTCGGTCTTCGCGTCCTCGACACCGGCCCGGCGCAGCAGACCGCGCAGCCGCAGCACGACCTCCTCCAACGAGAACGGCTTCGTCACATAGTCGTCCGCACCCGCGGAGAGGCCGTCGATCCGGTGCTCCAGCGCGTCCCGGGCGGTGAGCATGAGAACGGGCAGGTGGGGATTCTCGTAGCGCAGACGCCGGAGCACCTGGACGCCGTCCAGGCCGGGCAGCATTCCATCCAGGACGACGGCGTGCGGTGCGCAGCCGCGTGCGGTGCGCAGCGCGCTCTCCCCGTCGGCCGCCACGTAGGGCCGCCAGCCCGCCTCGCTGACGGCAACGGACAGCGTCTCGACGAGCCCGGGCTCGTCATCGACGATCAGTACGCGGATCAGGTCCTCGTGGCTTCCGGAAGTGGCAGACATGTTTCGATCCTGTCGGGTTTGCCTGGAGCTTTCTGTGCCACGCCTTGGCGAGACCTGTGGATTGGCGCCCGGGGGATGACTGCCGCCGCCTCGGAAGTCTCGCCGGCCGGCTTGTGCGGGGCCGCCCCCGTGTTGCCGCAGCCCTTCGGCATGACTCCGACGCGCCGCCGGAGTGCTGACGGCACGATGGGCCTCGGGTGCGTCCTGAGGCCGCCCGGCCACCGGGGTAGTGAGGGTACCCCGCCCGTGATCACACGCCGGATGGTGGTGGGAGTGGCCGCGACCGCGCCCTACCTGAGGTCGTCGACTCCGGGGTCTGCCATGGGCAGGGCGCGTGCGCGGAGTCTGCACGTCCGGCTTGGCGGCATCCGTCGGCATGATGTGCCGTTCCTGGGCGGAGGTCCGCAAAAGGACGGCGAGGACCCGCACTTCGCCTACGGCAAGGAACAGGTCTATCCGGGCGGCTTCTTCGACTACCACCTTCAGCCGTTCAAGGCGGCCATCACCGCCGGCGCCACCCAGGTGATGCCGTACTACGGCATGCCTGTCGGCCAGGCCTACGAGGAGGTCGGATTCGACTTCAACAAGGACGTCATCACGGGCCTGCTGCGCGAGCAACTCGGCTTCGCTGGCCTCGTGGTCGCCGACTGGGGTCTGATCACGGAAAGCGACATCATGGGGGAGCCGCACCCCGCCCGCGCCTGGGGCGTCGAGCACCTCTCCCCGTCGCAGCGGCTGCTGAAGGCCCTGGACGTCGGTGTCGACCAGTTCGGCGGCGAGCACTGCACCGAGCTGGTCGTGGACCTCGTGCACGCCGGACGGTTGCCGGAGTCCCGCATCGAAATGTCCGTCGCCCGCCTGCTCGCGGAGAAGTTCCGCCTGGGGCTTTTCGATGAGCGCCGCTACGTCGACGTCGACGCGGCTGAGAACATCGTGGGCCGAGCCGACTTCCGTGCCGCCGGAGCGGACGCCCAACGCCGCTCAATCACCGTGCTCGAGGACGGCGCTTCGGGAGCCGAGCCGCTGCTGCCGCTCACCGGCCGACCTCGGCTGTGCGTCCGCAACCTCGACCCCCCTGTCGCCGCCGCCCACGCCGACCTCACCGACGACGACCTGGCAGTGCTGCGCCTGAACACCCCGTACGAACCGCGCCCCGGAGCGTTCGAGTCCTTCTTCTACGCCGGCCGCCTCGACTTCCCCGAGGATGAGTTGAAGAACCTCCTGGCGCTCCTGGACACGGTGCCGACTGTGGTCGTCATCCATCTAAAGCGCCCGGCTGTCATACCCGAGATAGCCGACCGGGCTGCAGCCCTGGTCGCATGCTTCGGGGCCGGTGACGAGGCGGTACTCGACGTCCTGTTCGGACGCGCCCTGACTCACGGGAACCTGCCGTTCCCACTTCCCCGTTCGATGAAGCAGGTCGAGCAGGGCTACCCCGACGTACGCCGGCACGTGGCAGACTCGCTCTTCCCGCTCGGCCACGGCCCGCGCTACGGTGCGGCCTCCGACGATCACCCGTGGGCGGAGCCTTCGGCGGCGGGCAGTTCGAACTGCACGGCGGCTCGCATGTGAAGGTCCTCGACGTGCGGCACGAGATACTTGTAGCCGAACTCCAGGTGTACTGGGTCGTCACGGTATTCCTCGTAGCCCTTGGCCGAGTCGAAGTACACCAGCGCCGCGATGTCGTAGTTCTCGGGCCAATCGCCGAGATCCGGCCCGACTTCGATTCTGCGGATCGACGGGACGCCGCCGAGGAGCGCGCGCCATTCGCGGACGGCCTCCTCGACGACGGACTGCGGGGTGCCTTCTTTGAACTTCCAGAGGGAGCAATGGACGATCATGGTGCGACTCCACGGCGTTGAGGCGCCTGCAAGGGTTATGCCTGCGCGGTGGGCAGGATGAACAGCTCCGCGAGGTTGACGTGGTCGGGCGCCTGAACTGCGAAGAGAACGGCATCGGCGACCTCGGAAGGGTCGATGGCCCGCAGCTCGACCGCGCTGTCGTGCAGCATCTGGCGCACGGCGGGATCGCTGGTGGAGTCGGCGAGTTCGGTGGCCACCGCGCCCGGCTGGATGGAGGTGACGCGGATGTTGTGCTTCTTGCCGACCTCCATGCGCAGGCCCTCGGAGAAGGCGGTGACGGCGTACTTGGTGGCGGAGTAGACCGTGAAGCCGGGGCCGGACGGCTTGCGTCCGGCGATGGAGGAGGTGTTGAAGATGTGGCCGGAGTGCTGCTCGATCATGTGGGGGAGCGCGGCGGCGGTGGCGTTGAGGATGCCCTTGATGTTGACGTCGACCATGCGGTCCCACTCGTCGGTCTTGAACTCGTCGATGTTGGAGACGGGCATCAGGCCGGCGTTGTTGCACAGGATGTCGAGCGAGCCGTAGGCGTCGACCAGCTTGCGGACACCGGCGTTGACGGAGTCCGCGTCGGCGACGTCCATCTCCAGGACGAGGGCCTGGCCGC